>JAFUYJ010000038.1 GCA_017470645.1 Clostridia bacterium | reverse complement strand
TATATTCCATAAATAATCTGTTAGTTTATCATCATCTTCTACTGTCAATTCAGTATTTCCACTTCTTATTAGTCCCATCTTTAAATGGTCTATTGATAAATATGGATATTTATATTTTTCTAATAGTTTTTGTGCTAATAAAGTTTTGCCTGTATGTGAACTTCCAGCTATTAAAATAACCATAACTTCCTCCATAGAAATTACTATTTTTTAAACTAATTTTGATAATTCTTGTTTTACCTTTTCTAAATCACTTGATGTTAATAGTGGTATTAAACTATTTATTTTTTCAATACTCTTATCCCACCATTTTAATTTTTCCATTATATCAATTAGTTCCTCATCAAATCTTTTTCTTATTGGTCTTGCAGGATTTCCTACAACTATTGTATAAGGATCGACATCACTACCAATAACACTATTAGCACCAATTATTGCACCATCTCCAATATGAACTCCTGGAAGTATAGTTGCATTTTGTCCTATCCATACATCATTACCAATTATAGTATCTCCTTTAATTGGCAAATCATTTTGTGTAGGTGGAGTTTGTTCCCATCCTTCTAAACTATAAAAAGGAAATGTTGAAACTGCATTCATTTGATGATTAGCTCCATTCATAACAAATTCAACTCCTGAAGCTATCTGACAAAACTTTCCTATAATCAATTTATCATTATTCCATTCATAATGATGTGTTACATGGCTTTCAAAATCGGAATCTGCAATATATGAAAAATCTCCTACTATAATATTTTTATTCTTTATTGTTGGTTTTATATATATTTCTTTATCATATCCTGCAATTGGATTTATTGTATTTGGATTAGGTATTTTACCATCTTTCATATTCTCAATCTCCTTTTTTACATGTTAACAATATTACTTAAACTCCGAACAACACGCCTAATTACTATTTTCCAAAAAAATCTCTTTTATTAAATCCAGCTGTTAGAAATCTCATAAAAGCTTTTCCGTTTGTTAACCAGTTAATTTTCACATTATTCTTCGTATTTTTTACCATATTATCTACCAAAAATTTGCCTACTGTTTCTGGCGTATCTCCTAAAATATTATAAACTTTCTTTGTTTTATCAGATAACTCAATTGAATCGTTTACTAATGAGTGTGTTGTAAAATCTGTAATCATTATTCCAGGACTTAGTTTTCCCACTATTACGCCTGTATTTCTTTCATCTGCTTCTTGTGCCAAACTTTCTGTTAAATATGTTACTGCTCTCTTGCTTGTTCCATACATATTTAATCCTAACATATGTGCATCATTGCTTCCATAACCTTCGATGTTATAAATTGCTCCTTTGTGATTTTTGCTCATTTCTTCCATGGCAACTTTAGAACCGTAAATAGCTCCTTTTAAATCTACATCTATAATTGTATTAATCTCATTTTCTGAAAGCTCCCATATTGCTTTTTGAGGCTGATTTACTCCTGCATTATTAATCCATATGTCAACTGTTTCAAAATTTTCTAGGGTAAATTGCATTAATTCTTTTATTTCATTCAGTTTTGAAACATCACATGTTTTATAAACTATTTTTCCCTCAGATTTAGTTTGCTCTAATTGTTCTTTCGCCTTTATTAAGTTCTCTTCTTTTAAATCACTAATTACTACATTGTAATTATACTCTCTAAAAAATCTTGCCATATTAAATCCAAGACCTCTGGCACTTCCTGTTATAACAACTGTTTTCATTTCGATTCCTCCTTTGTTAGTAAAATTATATATTAATAAACTGATAATTTCAATATATCTTCTATTGGAACTTCTAATCCATTTTCCATAAATATGCTATTTTTATAATCATCAATTTTTTTAACAGTAGCTTCAGTGGTAACGTACTCTCCACCATTTTTTCTTGAGTCTTTTATAAAGTACGTTATAATTATTTTTGGTCTATCTGATATGCGTTGTTTTATCAGTTGTAACTGACTATCTATTATTTCTTTTTCCTCTTCATTGATTTCTATTTTTTCATCAGTAAGTCTTGCTGTTTCATGTACCAAAGAATCATACCCCACTAAAGCTGCAAACGGTGCAAACTGAGCAGACCTTGCTTCTAAAGACATTTGTGGATGCTTTTTTGATACATGATGTGGCAAGTTTATTATATCTTTATATATTTCTAAATTGTTCATATTTTCACTCTTCCCTTTATTACACTTTCATTTATTTTCTCCGAACTATATCTATCCTTTGTGTCCTCCAATTTGACCGTTTCTATCTATCATTGTTCCGCCTTCTTCAAAGTTCATTCCTTTAAGTATTGCATTTTTTCCATATTTTTTCTTAATATTTAAAATAGCTTTCTGCATTTCTCTTTCCGCTTCTTCTTTCTTTTTTTCTTGTTCCCTCTTTTTCCCTAATTCACCAAAATTAGTAAATAAATCTATTTGTTCAAAGCTATCTTTTTCATCCACATATGATTCATCAACTACATTATTAGCTGTAATGTTAATTCTTCTTGTTAGCAAATTCTTATTCATGATACGTTCATATAACTCCATTACTGCTTCCGTAATCAACTTAGTTGAAGACGTTTTATGATTTAAATTTACAGTTCCATGAGCATGCTTTGGAATTTTTCTTCCATATCTATCTATGGTAATTTCACCTTTATATTGTTGGCTAATTACAGGATCTATTAAGTTATCTATATCGTACCCTACTGTAAGCACAATTTGACTTGTAACCAATCTTTTTTCAACTAACTCTAGGGTCAAATTTTCCGTCATTTCTTTAACAATTAGTTTTGTTTTTTCATAATTATATGGGCAGTGTAAAACTTGTCCAGAGGATAGACTGTTTGTTGTTGGCTTATAGGATTTTACGCTTTCTATTGTTGCACATTCCCATCCCCAACTATGATCTATTAATAGCTCTGCATTAATTCCAAACAACTTATATAATAATTCTTCATTTTCTACCGAAGTTCTTGCAACATCTCCCATTGTAAAAATTCTGTGTTTCTCAAGCTTTTTTGCATATCCTTTTCCAACTCTCCAAAAATCTGTAATTGGTCTATGACTCCATAGCAATTTTCTATATGTCATTTCGTCTAGCCCTGCAATTCTAACTCCATTTTTATCCGCTTCTACGTGCTTGGCAACAATATCCATGGCAACCTTACACAAATACATATTAGTTCCAATTCCTGCTGTTGCTGTAATTCCAGTTGTTTCATAAACATCATGAATTACTTTTGTTACAAGCTCTCTAGCATTTAGTTTATATGTTTTTAGGTATTTTGTTATATCACAAAAAATTTCATCTACTGAGTATGGAAAAATGTCTTCCGGAGCAAAGTATTTTAAATAAATACTGTATATTTTTGCACTGTATTTCATATATAGTCCCATTCTAGGTGGTGCTGTTATATATCCTAATTCTAAATCTGGATTTTGCTTTAATTCTATAGCGTTATATGAGCTTCCGGTAAATGTGTTTCTTGGTGCTCTTCTTTTTCTTTCTGCATTTATTTCTTTTACTTTTTGAACTACTTCAAATAGTCGTGCTCTTCCTGGTATTCCATACGCTTTTAAAGAAGGCGTAACTGCAAGACATATTGTTTTTTCTGTTCTACTACTATCTGCAACTACTAAGTTGGTTGTCATTGGGTCTAAGTTTCTTTCTCTGCATTCTACTGATGCATAAAAGCTTTTTAAGTCTATTGCTATATATACTTTCGATGTTTCTTCTTGCATAATAATCCTCCTTTATCTCAAATTCAAGGTTATTATATCATAGTATTTTTCATTTGTAAACAATTGTTTGTATTAAATATTATTTATTTTAATATTAACAATTATTAAATTAAGTGTTAGAATATAATTATCAATTCGAAGGGAGTTATATTATGAAGAAAAAATTAATTATTTTTACATCAATTATTGTGATATTATTAGTATTATGTACTTGCTTATTAGCTATTAAACCTCGATTTATTAAAGAATTTAAAGATATTTTAGTTAATGCAAAGAACACCATAACTGTTAAAAAATCACAAGAATATAAAGAATTAAAAGCTGCAGATAAATCTAAAAAATACTATAAAAGCGAAAAAAATATAAAAATACCAATATTGTTGTATCATCAAATACCAACCGAAAAAAGTAATAGAGAAGACTACTACTTATGCACTACAGCAAAGCAATTTGAAAAACAAATAACTGGGTTAAAAGATTTAGGTTATACGTTTATAACTTATGAAGATTTAATCAAATACAATAATAATGAAATTGCATTACCAGAGTATGTTGTTTTACTATCATTTGATGATGGTTATTTAAATAATTATGAAAATGCTTTTCCAATTATAAAAAAATATAATATACCCATTAGCATTTTTGTTATAGATGATTGTGTTGGAACAAATGGATATTTTTCTTGGGAACAAGCAAAAGAAATGGAAGATAGCGGGTTAGTTCATATTTATACACATGGAAAAGTTCATATACCTTATGGAAATGAATCGGCAGAAATTGTTGGAGATTACATTCCTTACGCACATTCTCATTTAGAAGAAGAATTAGGACATAGCACATCAAAAGTTTTTGCATATCCTTATGGATCATATAGTGATGTTTCTACAAATACTTTGTCTGAATTAGGATTTATACAAAATGTACTTGATGAAAGATATAATACATCTGACACTTTAAATTTTAACTGTTTGACCAGAATTTATGCTAAACAAAATTATAATGTATATAGTATCTTAAAATTGATTTTGTTTTAAATGAAAAAACGGAGCCAACGCTCCGTCTTTTTTTATTTAATTAAGTCCTTTATTACTTCCCCTGCAATAATTAAACCAGCAACCGATGGCACAAACGAAATGCTACCAGGAACCTGGTTTTTAGCAGTACATTTTCTTTTTGTTCCAGGAGGACATACGCAATTACTTTTGCAGCTTATACTTTCTGTTTCTTCCGGTTTTATAGGCTCTTCTTTAGAGTATACAACTTTCAATTTTTTAACGCCTCTTACCTTTAATTCTTTTCTCATAACCTTAGCAAGTGGGCATACACTGGTTTTATAAATGTCTGTAACCTCAAATCTTGTTGGATCAAGTTTATTTCCTGTTCCCATGCTAGAAATTATTGGAATATTTAATTTGTTTGCTCTCATTACAAGTTCAATTTTAGCTGTAACCGTATCTACGCTATCTACTATGTAATCAACTGATTCATCTAATATTTCTGGACTATCTGGCATAAAAAATTCTTGATGAATTTCAACATTAGCATTTGGATTTATATCTAATATTCTTTCCTTTGCAACCTCTACTTTTTGTTTTCCAATTGTACTTCTTGTTGCAATTATTTGCCTGTTTAAATTTGTTAAACATACTTTATCATCATCAACTAAAATAAAGTTTTGAACACCAGCCCTTACAAGACCTTCTACTACATATGAGCCTACTCCACCTATTCCAAAAATAGCGACTTTAGCTTTGTTTAGCTTTTCTATTCCTTCTTTTCCAATTATTAATTCTGTTCTCGAAAACTGATTCATTTTTTCATCTCCTTTTTTAATGCTGAATGAAACTTTTTATGAGTGTCCCAAAAAGTTCCTTTCGCTGTTTAAATCCCTTTTAATTGCCCATTTTCAATCTTACCAAGCTTAATTGTCGTTGGTCTTCCATGCGGACATGTATATGGATTTTTTAATCTAAGTAATCTATCAAGTAATTTATGCACTTCATCTTCAACCAAGTCCATATTAGCTTTTACTGCAGCTTTGCAGGCTACCGTTGCAATAAATCTTTCCTCTATATCTTTTATAGTGGTTCTTTCTTTTGTTAACATTTCATCTAAAATATCCATGAAAATGTTTTTAGTATCTATTTTTATTTTGTACTCAATATCTGGTATTCCATTGATTTTTATTGCATTATCTCCGAAAACCTCGATATCGAACCCATAATTTTGGAATAATTCAAAATTATTTTTTATAAATTCCATCTCTTTGTGGGTTAAGTTAACTACTTCCGGCATCAACATTAACTGGCTGTTGTTTTGAATATTGTTTTTGTAGTTTTCTTTTATTTGTTCATACAAAACCCTTTCGTGTGCTGCGTGTTGATCTACCAAATATAATTCATCATCTATTTCTATTATTATAAACGTTCTAAATACAATTCCACAATATTTGTAATTAACATTTCTTATTTTGTCTCTATTTATTAGGTCTAGGTTTCCGTTATTTCCCATATTAATAAATTTTGAGTTAGACATATCTGTTGTTGGGATTCCAAGTTTTGAAGTGTTTATGTATTTATAATCATTTATCTTATTCTCTTCAACATGATTGTTTTGACTTGAACTGTTTTCATTGTTAATCACTATATTTTCATCATTTGTATTATAATGATTGGTTAGAAATTCAAATTCATTTTCGATATAAGTCTCTTTGCTTTCTTCGTTTTCATTGTTTCCTAAAAACTCTTTATTCAGCAAAGTTCCTTTTATAGCATGGTATACAATTTTATATAAAGCTTGTTCGTCCTTAAATCTTACTTCCATTTTAGTTGGATGAACATTTACATCATAATAAGTAGCTGGCATTTCAATATTTAAAATAAAGAATCCATATTTACCAATTCCTGTTCCGCCTTTGAAAGCTTGATCTGCACTATTCGTAAGCATTTGATTTTTTATATTTCTCTTATTTAGAAAGAAGATTTGGTTTTTTCTGGAATCCTTTGCCATAAGAGTATTCCCAACAACTCCTGTTATACGCACTTCTCCTTCTTTATGATCAACCTCTATCAGATTATCCTTTACTTCTTTTCCATATAGAGTGTATACTATATCTTCTATTTTCCCGTTTCCGCTTGATTGAAACACATTCTTTCCATCATTTATAAGCTTGATTGCAACATTTAAATTAGATAACGCAATTTTTTGTACTAGCTCTTTTATATATCTAAATTCCGTTGCATCGTTTTTTAAAAATTTATACCTAACAGGCACATTGAAAAACAAATTTTCTACTGTCATTGTAGTTCCAATTTGACTTCCAACTTCTTCTGTGGAAATAATATCTCCTGCTTCTGCAACAAGTTTTATTCCGTGTTTCCATATCTTGTGTTTTAGATACTATTGTTAATCTTGATATTGATACAATACTTGCCAAAGCCTCTCCTCTAAATCCCATCGTATACGTATTTTCTAAATCTTCTATTTTTCTTATTTTACTTGTAGCATGTCTTTCTAGTGCAATTGGCATATCATCTAATGCAATTCCTTTTCCATTGTCAGATATACGTATGAAAGTTTTTCCGCCGTTTTTTATTTCAACAACAATATTATTTGCCCCTGCATCTATTGAATTTTCTACTAATTCTTTTACGACATTTGCTGGTCTTTCTATTACTTCGCCTGCTGCTATTTTATTTATTGTTAAATCATCTAATAAAACTATATTTCCCATACTTTCTTTGTTTTCCTTTTCATCATTTCTGGTTATTATTATATAATATTTTTCTTAGTATAACAACAAATTTTTTTATATATAGCTTATTTTTGGAATAAATCTTGCATTTTTTTATATATTGTAGTATAATACTTGCTATGTTCATTCACACAGTCGTCTCATCTATTAACTAAGGAGGAGAAAAGAATGCCTAGAGATGTACTTACAATCGACGCAATGAGCAGCATTTGCTTCCGTGACACAACAGCAAAAGAATGCTGGGCATCACTGATTGACAGTGATTACTTCAAAAGTAAATCCGCTCAAGTTACAATGGACTTTGCCCGTCGTTGGGCAAAAGTAATGCAGCATATGATGCACAATGAAGGAAAGCCTTTAAACGAGGTAATCATCCCTGCTGCAAACGAGGCCAATATTGAAAACAATGTTGGGCCTTACGAAAAGAAGCTCGCATCAGAGCTTTTGGCTTCTGTATGGTTCGAAGGTGAGACGTTCATGGAATGCCTTAATTCCATGGATCATCAGGGACTGTACATATAACATCAAACCGGCTCGAGTTACATTACTCAAGCCGGTTTTTCCTGTCAGGAATTATCTGGATATACGTCATTTCTTATCATAAAATCTTTAATCTCTTCATAGTTTAAGACTTCTTTCTCTTCGAGTAACTCTACAAGTTTCAGAACAGCATGTTGATTTTGACATATTGTGTTTTTTGCCAATGTATAGGCCTCTTCACAAATTTCTTTCATATTTTCCATGTTTTTAGCAGCAAGTAAAGCATCAAAACTATCATCATCAATCTGTGTTAACAAGTTTTTTCCTAATCCATACCTGTTCACCATGTTAAAGGCATATTCTGAAGCACTTATCATATCCTCATAAGCATCTGTAGAAACAGTCTTTAAGAAAAACTCTTCAGCCGCCCTACCACCGTATGTTCTAGCAATTAAATAAATATACTCTTGCTTATTCCATACTAGCTTTACATTTTCGGAATAGTTAACGCTTCCACCTTTGCTTCCATCCGGTTTTATAGTTACTTGGTTTATAGCTATTTCCGGTAAAAGTGCAGACGCAACAATTGCGTGTCCCGCTTCGTGTATAGCAAATTGATGTCTATATGGTTTCATAGCTTCAATGTTTTTCTCCCGCTCTTCTTTGTCTTCCTTCTTTGAAATTATTTTTTTGTAAATTCTTTCGAATTGGCACCCTACTGTAAATGCAGTAAAAACAGTTGTTATAGCAAATACTATCTTTATGCATTTTTCAAGTTCCTTCTCATTCACTATAAAAATAATACAAAGCATTAGAATGATAGCAATAAGAGCCACTGCAATCCTCCGAAATATTTTAGTTAATTTATTCATTGTGATAATCTCCTCCCAAAATAATTATTTTATGAGTACACTAGTGTCCTGACATGCACTAATGGATATATATAACGGCGCTTGGCCAGATAAATTTTATAATATTATATATATCATATTTTTATGTCAATTGCAAGATGCTTATTGTATATTGTAAAAGATGTGACTTACCCTAAAGCCACATCTAATATCATCATTATTACAAATCCTATTGCAACACCTATTGTTCCTACATTTGAATGTTCACCATCCTGAGATTCTGGAATTAATTCTTCTACTACCACATAAATCATTGCACCTGCTGCAAATGCCAAAACATAAGGTAAAATTGGAACTACCGCCTGTGTTAAAAGAATTGTTATTATAGCGCCAATTGGTTCAACTATTCCAGATAACGTACCTAATATAAAAGCTTTTGTTTTTGAAACACCTTCAGACTTTAATGGCATAGAAATAATTGCTCCCTCTGGAAAATTCTGTATAGCAATTCCAATTGCTAAAGCAAAAGCACCTGCCATTGTAATTCCAGCATTTCCAATTAATGCTCCTGCAAACGTTACACCAACGGCCATTCCGCTCTGGAATATTGTGCAACGTTACTGCTAATACCAGCATTGTTGTCTTTTTCAGTTTTGCTTTAACTCCTTCTGGCTTATCATCATGAAGATGTAAATGTGGTATTAAGCTATCTAAAACTAGCAAAAATATTATTCCAAACAAGAAACCAAGTGTAGCTGGAAGCCATGCTATTTTTCCCTGCTCTTCTGACATCTCAATTGCTGGTAAAATTAAAGACCAAATTGATGCTGCTATCATTACCCCAGATGCAAATCCCAAAAGCAGTTTTTCTATCTTTTTATTCATTTTATTTCTCATAAAGAATACCATTGCAGCACCTAAAGTTGTGCCTACAAAAGGTATCAACAATCCTACTGTTAAATTCATTTGTTTCCTCCTTTATCTTGTTATTTTTCTCTTTTGTGCACCATATGCAAAACGTGCTGCTAAATTTGTTGGAATAAATCGAACTCCAACCCTAGCAATTTTAACTCCAATACCCGGAACTATGTAAAACTTATTTAAATGATTAATTGCGTATTTTGCAACATCATAGCTATTCGCTTCTTTTAATGAAAATCTGACATTTGCTACCTTATTAAAATTTGTATCAACAGGTCCTGGACACAGTACACTTATTTTTACATTTGATTTATCCTTTTTTAATTCTTCTCGTACTCCTTCAGAAAGTCTAACAACGTATGATTTTGTTGCATAGTATGTTGCCATTAAAGGCCCTGGCATAAATCCTGCAATGGATGCCACATTAAGTATGTGACCTCTATCATTCTTTTTCATATCTGTTAGATATAGTTTCATTAAAATGTGATACGCTTTTATGTTTGTATCAATCATATTTAATTCTTTATCTAAACTAGTTTTAGTAAAGTCTCCGCAATCTCCAAAACCAGCATTATTAATTAGTAAATCAATATCTTGATTATCTTCATATAACTTTTTGCAATTGTCTATATTACTTAAATCCATTTCAACGATCTTAACTTTTGAGTTATATTTTGTAATTAACTCATCTTGTATTTCTTCCAATTTATCTTTGCTTCTTGCAACTAATACAAGGTCGCAACCTTTCTCTGCTAGAACCCTAGACATATCTCTTCCTATACCGGAAGAAGCACCTGTTATTAAAGCTTTCATGCTTTCTCCTTTCATTTCTTTATTACTATTGAAATTTTATCACAACTGTTAGCTATGTCAAGAGTGATAACTTGAGTAATTTTAAAAAATTATTGTCCACTTGTTCATTTAATAAAAAAATGCTATAATACATACATTATGGAAAATGTAAAAAGATATAATAAATTAAATGAATATTTAAAAAACAAATTTGGCGAAAGAACTTTAAAGATTTGTATTGATGGAGGTTTTACATGTCCTAATAGAGATGGCACTGTCGGTAACAGTGGTTGTATTTTCTGTAGCGAACGAGGCTCTGGCGATCATATTTGTAAGCAGAATGATATAAGTAAACAGGTAAAAAAATACTTTTTGAGCTACAAAAGTGAAAGAGCAAATAAATTCATCGTTTATTTTCAGAATTTTACAAATACTTATGATTCTGTTTCAAATTTAAAGGAAAAATATGATGCTGCTTTAATTGATAATAGAATTGTTGGCTTAGAAATTGCTACAAGACCTGATTGTATTAATGAAGATATCTGTAAATTACTTGCTAGTTATACTGATAAATATTATGTTTGTGTCGAGCTGGGTTTACAAACATCTAATGAAAAAACTGCCAAATTTATTAATCGTGGATATGAAAATGCTGTATTTACTGCTGCTGTTCAAATGCTAAAACTATATGGTATTGATGTTGTGGCTCATATAATGATTGGATTACCTGATGAAACTATGGATGATTTGGCCAATACAATTGATTTTGTAAATAAACACTCTATAGATGGAATTAAGATTCATAATGTTTATGTTGTAAAAAACACTGTGTTAGCTGATTTGTATTATAAAGGATTCTATTCTCCTATGGGGGTTGATGAATATTTGGAATACCTTGTTTATGCTATAACACATTTACGTCCTGATATTGTTATTCATAGAATTTCAGGCGATGCTCCTAAAGACTTGTTGATTGCTCCCGAATGGAATGTGCACAAGAAATGGGTTTTGAATGGATTAGACAAGTTCTTGAATGAAAAAAATCTATCACAAGGAATATATTATTCTAATTTATAAGAAAGGGGCATAAAATGCCCCTTTCTTATTATTTTATCTTACAAAATTTTCAATTTCCTCTTTAATATTTTTAATAAATTCATCAACAGCAATTGCTCCAACATCTCCGTCTTTTCTTGAACGAACACCTACTGTTTCACTATTAACTTCTTTCTCTCCTACAATTAACATATAAGGAACTTTTTGAAGTTGAGCTTCACGAATTTTGTATCCAATTTTTTCGTTTCTGTCATCTAATTCAACACGAATTCTATTTGCTCTTAATTTGTTTGTAACTTCTTTT
>JAFUYJ010000037.1 GCA_017470645.1 Clostridia bacterium | reverse complement strand
TTTCTTTTAATTCATTATATAATTTACAATATGTATCATATCTTTGTTTGCTAATTTTACCTTCTTCTAAGGCTTTTTTTATTCCACATTCATTTTCTTTTATATGAGTACATCCCGTAAATTCACAATTTTCAATATATTTAGATAAATCAATAAAATAATTTGCCAAATCGTTACTTTCTATTTCGTAAATGTCAAATGTAGAAAATCCTGGAGTATCCGCTATATATGAATTTTCATTTATCTTGTATAGTTTAATAGAAGTTGTAGTGTTTTTTCCTCTTTTATTTTTATTGCTTATCTCCCCTTCAGAAGTTAGCACATCATTAAAAATATTGTTAATTAAAGTGGATTTTCCAACACCAGAATTTCCTGAAAAAGCTGTAATATTATTCTCTAGGCATTTACAAACATCTTCTACCCCATCACCTGATTTTGCGTTGGTTTTTATTACTTTGTATCCAATTTTTTCATAAAGATTCGCTATTTCATCAATTATTTGATTATCTTCTAAATCTATTTTATTTAAACAAATAATAGATTCTATATTGTTATACTCGGCAAACGCCAATTGCTTGTCTAACAGCAATAAATCTGGTTTTGGCATTTTCATTGAAATAACAAAAATCATTTGAGTTATGTTTGACATTTTAGGTCTTTTAATGTAGTTCTTTCTTTCTAAAATCTGAGCTATAACTCCAGTTCCGTCTGGTTGATATTCAAATTCTATTTTATCCCCCACAACTGGAGTTATATCATCTTTCTTGAATTTTCCTCTTGGTATGCATTTAATTATATCTTTGCTATCAATATCTTCTACTTCATATGTATTAGAAATATTGCTGATTATTAATCCTTTTGACATGAATTCTCCTTTTACCTTTACTTGCTAATCTATATTAAGGACTGTATTTGAGCTGTTCAAATCCATTGAATAAGATTTTCCATTTGCTAAAATATCATTAATATAAACTTTTATTTGAACATTACCTTTTGCTTCAAATGTTACGTTTAAATTTTCTGTGTTTCTAGCTACACTTTTTGAATATATTGTATCATTTCCTACAAGAACTCTTATATCAACAGTGCTATTTGTGTTTCCCTTAGCCGTATTTGAACCTGCTTTATTTGAATCTGTTTTATCTGATTCTGTTTTACTTGTATCATTTTCTTCTGATAAATACTTATTAGCTAAAGATTTAACATTTATATTAATTGTTCCTTGGACATTTTCTTGAATTTTATTAACTGTTATTGTTATTTTAGTTCCAACTTCAACAACAGATCCACCTTCTATACTTTGTTTTAAGACAACTCCATTAGATTTAGAAGTATCCTCTGCATAAGTTACATCAACCTCTAAAGAACCTTTAGTTAATATTTCTTTTGCCTTATCCTCTGTTTCATTTATTACATCTGTAACTGCCACTTTCTTTGGTCCGCTGCTTACATATAACGTAATTTTAGAACCCGCTATTACTTCTTTACCTTCTTCTGCATCTTGTCTTATTACAATTCCCTCTTCAACTGTTTGACTTTCTTCTTTTTCTTCTTTAACCTCTAGTTCTACTTTTTTAAGCTCTTCTGTTGCTTCCTCTAAAGTTAGTCCTTTAACTTTTGGAACAGTAACCATTTTAACACCTTTGCTAACATAAATCTTTACTGCTCTGGTTTTGTTAACATCATAGTTTGTACCTGCATCCATATCTTGCCTAATAACTTTTCCTTCTTCAACTTCATCGCTGTATTCTTCTATTATTTCATATTTTACGCCAAGATCATCCAACTTTTTCTTAGCTTCATCAGCAGTTAACGATGTAACAGAAGGTAATGAAATTCCACTTTGTTGAGATGTATCTTTATCTGTTCCTAACAATTTATTTGTTAATTTCCAACTTCCCCAGAATACTAAAGCAGCTATTAAAAGAATAAGTAATCCAAAACCTATATACACAACAGGTTTCATTTTTGGATTTTCTTCTAAATACTTAGCCAGTCCGGATTTCTTTTCTGGTTCTATTTTTGCTGTATCTCTGCTTACCCTTGTTTGATTTTGTCTATTTGATTTATACTTATCTTCACTAACAATGTTTTCTGAAATTGTTGGAATTACTTTTGTAAAGTCTCCTGTATTTGCTTGCTCTACGAAGGTTCCTGTTGGATTTTTTAGTGCTAGACTTAAATCTTTCATCATCTCAGTTGCAGAGCCATAACGTGCTGAAGTATCCTTTTTCATAGCTTTTAAAATTATTTGATTAACCGCTTCTGGCACCCTAGAATTTAACTTCGCAGGTTCAATTGGTTCTTCTTGCATGTGTTTTAATGCAACTGAAACAGGTGTATCCGCATCAAAAGGTACTCTACCTGTGATCATTTCATACATTACAACACCTAGTGAATAAATGTCAGATTTAGCATCTGTGTATCCACCTCTTGCATGTTCTGGTGAAAAATAATGTACAGATCCAATTGTTGTTCCAAAAGCTGTTATTGTTGAATTTGAAACTGCTTTGGCAATTCCAAAATCTGTTACTTTGGCAATTCCATCTTCAGTAATTATTATATTATGAGGTTTTATATCTCTATGAATTATTCCATTTTTATGTGCCATTTCCAAAGCAGAACATATTTGTATTGCAATATTTACAGTCCATTTCCATGGAAGTGCACCTTCTTCTGAAATAATTTGTTTCAGAGTCTTACCTTGTATTAATTCCATTACTATGTAATATATATTATATTCTTGACCTACATCAAATACTGATACTATATTAGGATGTGTAAGTCTAGCAGCAGATTGAGCTTCTGTATTAAATCTTTTTATAAATTCTTCATCTGTAGTAAACTCATCTCTTAAAACTTTTACAGCTACATAACGATTAAGAATAGTATCTCTTGCTTTGTATACTGTAGCCATTCCACCACTACCTACTTTTTCTATAATTTCATACCTATTACCTATTATTCTTCCTTCTATATTCATATGTAATTCTCTCCTTATAAAATAATTACAGTTGTAATATTATCGAAACCACCGTTATTGTTTGCAGCTTCAACCAATCTATTACAAGCCTCAACTGGATTTTCACTAATTATTTTTGCAATTTCTTCATCTCTTAACATATTTGTTAGTCCGTCAGAACACATTAGTAACACATCATCTTTTAAGAAACCTTTAACTGTTGTATCTGGCTCAACAAAAGATGAACACCCCAATGCTTTTATAAGCATATTTTTCTTTGGATGATTATATGCTTCTTCTTTAGTTATTGTACCATCTGAAACCAATTTTTGAACGTAACTATGATCTGTTGTTAGTTTTCTAAAGAAATCTTTTCGCTTTCTATATACTCTACTATCTCCAACATGGCCTATGTATACTTTATTAGGTATAACTAAGCATACATCTAGTGTTGTTCCCATATTTTCTAATTCTGGTATTTCTTTTGATTTTTCAAAAACTACTAGGTTAGCATATTCAATTGCACTTTTTATAAGATTCAGAATGCTTTCCCTATCATGTTCAATACTATCAAAATTATTTAATATATAGTTCTTAGATGTTTCAACAGCTAATTTACTAGCTATTTCTCCACCTTTATATCCTCCCATTCCATCAGCAACTATGAATAACTGAACCTTATCTTCTGGTTTAGAAATATAAAAACTGTCTTGGTTCATATCACGCACTTTGCCAATATCCGATTTTGCGAATGCTCTCATATATCCTCCTTTATGTATTCATTAGTTTCCTTGTTATATTTATATATTATTGTTTAAATTTTTACAACTACATTGTATATTATTATTAAATTTTTTACAATGGGGAAACGGTCCTTTTTTCAATTTTTTTGAAATTTAGGACCGTCCCCAATTTAAAAAATTATCCCAGATTTTTTCTTCTTAATTGTCCACATGCAGCATCAATATCTGAACCCAATTCTCTTCTAATAGTTGCTACAATCCCATTATCATTTAAAAAATCTCTAAATTTTATAATATTTTCGTTCGTGCTTTTTGTAAATGTTCCATTTTCAATTTTGTTTATTGGTATTAAATTAACATGACAAATCATGCCTTTTAATAATTTTACTAATCTTTTAGCATCTTCCAAATTATCATTATTATCCTTTGCTAAAGCATATTCAAATGATATTCTTCTATTTGTTGTTTTTATATAATCTCTGCACGCTTCCAACAACTGAGATATGTTGTATGCATTGTTTACAGGCATCATTTTGCTTCTTTGTTCATCTGTTGTTGCATGTAAAGAAATTGATAATGTGCACTGAATATTTTCTTTAGCTAAGTCATAAATTCTAGGAACTAATCCGCTTGTTGAAACGCTTATGTGACGAGCTCCAATGTTTAATCCTTTTTGATTATTTAATATTCTTATTGATTTTATAACATTATCATAATTATCTAAAGGCTCTCCAATCCCCATATATACAACGTTTGAAATTTTGTCTCCAATATCTTGCTCTACAGCTAATATTTGTTCTACTATTTCGCCCGCTGTTAGGTTTCTAATAAATTGTATTCCTGTTGATGCACAAAATTTGCAGCCCATTTTACATCCTATTTGAGTTGAAACACACACTGTCTTTCCGTGGTGATATTGCATTAATACTGTTTCAATTGCATTTCCATCTAATACATCAAACAAGTACTTTTTTGTTCCATCTGATGATTCTTGTTTTTTTATAATATTATAATTGCAAATAGTGTAGTTTTCTTTTAGTTTTTCTCTTAATTCTAATGATAAATTAGTCATTTCATCAAAACTTTTTACCTTTTCTATGTATAACCAGTGAAAAACTTGTCCTGCCCTATATTTCTTTTCTCCAATTTTTTCAAACTCTTCTTCTAAATCTTTTAAATCAAAATCTTTAATATTTTTCATAATTCTTATCCTTTTCCTTATACTTATAATTCAGTCTTTACGCTCTTTATTTATATATTTAAGTGTATCATAATCTTTTATAACTTGAATAAAATCAAAAGTAGTTTATAAATAGTATATAAACCACTTTTGTTTTTCTTTCGTCACTCTTTTTAATTTTTTTCATCCGTTACGTACATTTTCCTTAGGTGCTCATTGTTTTGTTAATTTCAATGATAGCATTTTCAATTCCAGATAATCTTTTTTCGAATAATTGATTTGTCATATCTGCTATTTTGTTGTACTCTTGTAATTTTTCTAACTTCTTCATATAAGTAATATGATTTATTTTTAAAAAATCTACTTCATCTTTTTGAATATTTTTTACTTCGTTTAAAAGCTTGTTTAGTTCTACGATTTGTTGTTCCAGTGTTTGATTAGATAAAACTTTTGATTGCATAAAATCACCCTTTCATAACAAAATCACTAAATCTATTTTAGCATTAAAAGGAAAAATAGTCAATAAAAAACAAAACAAAAGTTTTGGAAATTATTGACCGTTTTTTATGTATATTTGATGAGTGCTGTTAGCTTTTATTTTTTTTGAAATAATGATTAAAACTTTCACTCAAAGCACAATATTTATCAACAAATGTAACAACCCAACTTTCTGTATATCTTGGAAACTTTATCGTTAATGGCCACATATGTTTTAGAATGATGTCTTGCTCTTTTTTAGATAATTCAAAAATCTTTTGAGCATTTTCTAAAGATGTTTTAGGATGGGTAAAACCATGTAGCCCTTTCCTTCCATCCTGTCTCTTTCTCCAATCATAAAGAAATAAATCGTGAACCATCGCCGCACGTGCAGCTGATTTATAATCGAGTTTTAACTTTTTACATATTCTGTAGCTTATATATGAAACATTTACGCAATGTTCATAACAAGATGTATCGTAATGCTGTCTAAACTGGTCCATTTGTTGAACTGTATTGTGTTCCATCATATCTTTCACTATAAGTTCAAATTCTGTTTTATATTTTGGCAATTTAAATTCCCCTTCCTTTTTCGAATACATATATTATACTACAATTTATTATAAAAGGAAATGTTTTTGTTAAAGAATATTTACCACCTTTAAAGAATCTTTTTCTTCAATATGTTTCAAAATAAACTTGCATCTTTCAGTTTCATCAATGGTTTTTCCATAATCTTCTGTCTTGATATTGGATTTTATTGAAATCAATTGTGTTTGAACTTTTTCTAATTCATCATGTTCTATAAAACACGCGAAATAATCATATTTTTCTTTCCATCTATTTGTAATATTATCAATATCACTTTCTAGTTCATCTTCATTGGTATTACCACTAAAAATTTTTTCTTCAATTTTGTTTAAGTCCTCAGAAATACTATCAAAAAAATTCTGAGTATATACCTGGGTGATAGCGTGAAAAATTATAATAAAAATAAGAATAATAACAATAATTATAATTTCCTTCTTCAAAATTTATAATTCCTTTCTTTATTTACTTTCTTTTTTCTGCGAGAAAAGCTGACCTTTTCCATCAATGGTTGCAATTAATGCTTCTTCCGGCTCATATCCAAATTTTTTTATCTCTTTTTTTAGCCATTTGTAATCCTTGTTTAGAATTCTTAAATTATCATACATTATTACACCATCTATGACCAAATCATATGATATTCCTTCATATTCCGGCTCTATTCCAAAGTCTTCTGGTATGGCGTTTCTTTTATTTGGTTTTTGTATAACATTAATTTGACCACTTGTTTCCAATATTGCATATTCAACATCACCTAGGTTCATAATATCTTTATCTCTCAATCTTTCTTGCAATTCATTTATAGTAAATCTTTCTTTTCTAAGTACCTTTTCATCTATTTTTCCCCTATATATTAAAAGTGAAGGTTTTCCTGAAATTAACTTTCTAATTTTTAGGCTCTTCATATTTCCTACAGAAATTAATAAATCCATAAAAAGTAATCCAAAAATTGGGATAATACCATTCGTAATTGGAATTCCTGAATTTGCAATCGGTGTTGCTGCTAAATCTGCAATCATAATAGAAATAACTAATTCGAATGGTTGTAATTGGCCAATTTCTCTTTTTCCCATCAATCTCATCACTAATAAAACAACTATGTATATTAAAATTGATCTAATAAATAAAACTAACATGATTTTTTTCTCCTCGTTTTCTTTTATTTTGTCTATTTATAAAAAGATTATTCATATAAAGCATAGAAAAAATTTTTTTGTAAATAATAAAATTGAAATAAAAATTTTCTAAGCAAGTATTTTGCTTAGAAAACTAAAATTTCACAATTCTTTTAAATAAGAAATGAAGGAGGTTATTCATATGTCAGATAATGAAGTAAATACTAGATCTAATAGTGGAACAAGTACAGTTTGGCAAATTGTTGGTAGACTAATTACAGCTGCCATAGTTCTTGCTATTACTGCATTTTTCACTCCTGGATTTACAATAAATAATATCTGGGCACTAGCAGCTGCTACAATTGTGCTTACTGTAATAGATTATCTAATAACAAGATTTACAGGTTTACATGCAAGTTCTTTTGGTAAAGGATTTGTTGGGTTTGTTCTAGCTGCAGTTGTTTTATATGTAACACAATACTTTGTTGCGGGTTATACAATTTCTTGGATAGCTGCAATAATTGGTGCTTTGGTTTATGGGGTAGTTGATTATTTCTTACCTGGTGAACAAGGTATGTAAAAAATGCGGGGGATTTAATCCCTCGCATTATATAACTTCACAGCTGTTTCTGGGCTGTCGTTTCCTTCTTTATTTTTAATTGGTGCAAATTCTTCTTCTCTTTTAACTCTTAAAATGCTTATATTGTCAAAACTTGAGAATACATCAAATATAAATGATTCAAATTTGTACACATTTTTATCTTCTGGAACTACTAAATTTCCATTTTCATCTAAATAATCAGATTTTTTTATTGCTATATGATATGGCATTTTCATGTTTGCTAGTTGTTCTAGTGCCTTAATGTTATATAAATGGCTTAAAATATTTACATCTCCAAATACCAATTCACCGTTTTCATCAACTTCTTCAATCATTTCTTCTGGCAACTCTGAATATTCTATAATTCCTGGTTTTCCATCTATTTTACAAAATACCCCTGCTCTTTCTCTTGGATTTGTTTTTATAACTGATTTAGAAGCAATTTGATTTCCTTCATTTATTGTTACACCAACCAATAATGGGTCTACAATTTTTAGTAAAATATTATCAACACCACCAACAAAAACCCACTCAATATTGTTGTTTTTCATATCGTCTAAAATTCCATCAACACTTAATGATTTATAGATACTTCCATTTCCATCAGATGCTTCTTTTATTAATTTATCTTTTCCTATTAGTAATTTTCCCTCTTTAGAAATTAATGGTGCCTTCCCTTGTTTAAATAATTTAACCTTTTCTTGTGGATACCCAAAATAACTATGTTCCTCTAGAAAAGCTAATGTTTGATCATTGTTTTCTTCACTAGTCATTATGTACCAAGGAATTATAACTCCATATTTTTCATTTGCCTTTTGTAGTGACTCTACTATTATTTGGAATAAATATTTTTCTCCATTTTTTAAATTTACTTTAAATGTTCCTTTTGGTCCTGTGTGACCTAGTCTTGTTCCTTGCCCTCCAGCCATTGTTACAACAGCATATTTTCCATTTTTTATAATTTCTATTCCAGTATTTTTTAGATTATCGAAATCTTCTTTTGATAATTTGTCTATATCAGTTACTGAAATTTTTTCAATTTTTTTATCTCCTATTTCAAATGTCTGACTTAGATTATTGTACATATCAATAACTTGTTCAATGTTTAAATTTAAAACTTGTTCTTCTAATTTGTTCTTTTCTTCTTCATTTAATTTGTTCATCCAATCTATTATGTGATCTTGATTGAATTTCTTTAGTGTTTCCACCGCCATAGTTTCTTTTTCCATGATTATCATCCTTTTTTCAATATTGAGCTCTATATTATTGCTCTTGTTTTATAATATGCTCATATTAGCATATTTGATTTAAAAAAGCAAGATTTAGTTTTCATAAAATTATGGAACGTACTTTATAAATTATTAAGCAGTTTTTTCATTATAATTAACAATTGAAATTTCTATAGAAACTTTTTTTACTTCATCTATAATTTTTTCTAAATTTCTCATAACATCATTATCAAAATATCTTTCACCACACTGTTTGCACACATTAGCAGGAACCTCTTTTATAATTATGATTGTATTATCGATATCTACTAAATAATTAACTAATTTTTTTTCTGTTTCACCCTTACACATAAAACACTTCATTATTCCTTCCTCCTTATAGAATCATTAATCCATTTTTCTATATTTGGACAATATACTGTAATTATATACAAATTGTTCTCACCTATACCGCACACAACATGTATTATCTCATTATTCAAATTATAACCAATTATTAAACAACTTGGATATGGATAATCTTCAGGATATTGCTCAATTATTTTACCATTTAAAATTGCTCTTTGAACATCTTCTTGGCGAATTTGCCTTTCAAACATTCTAAAGGAACAATGGTCAGTCCATTTTACATTGTCTGTTAAAATGTACTTTCTTACATCTTCTATCTTAATATTTACCATTATCATGTACCTCTTTCATCGTTACTTATAATATAATGGCTATACACATTATATTATATATTTCTGTTAAAAACAATACTGTTTTACTTTCAAATTTATATTAGTGAAATTTCGAGAATTAATTCTTTGAAAAAATTTTTAATAAGATAATTTTTTTAATTACGTAATTTATATTAATATTTTAATACATATCAGGTGATATTTCAAGTAAATTCGTCTGCCATGTTTCGACAATTTTTAGCATATAAACACATGCAAAGTGTTAAAATTAGCCCTTGTAAAATCTTCAATTTCGTGATAATTAATACATAAAGAAATAAAACTTTTTATGGAGGATTAAAAATGTACTACACATATATGTTACGTTGCAGTGATAATTCAATCTACACAGGAATTACAACAGACTTAAATAGACGCATGAATGAACACTTTAATAAATTAGATGTTGCAGCAAAATATACTCACTCGCATACTGCGGTGAAGTTGGAAACTGCTTGGGAAAGTGATAATAAATCTTTAGCTTCTAGGCTAGAGTATTATATAAAACATTTGAGTAAAGCTGATAAAGAGATGTTGATTTTGTGTGGGGATTTAGATTTGTATTTGGGAGATAAGATTGATGTAAATGAATATAGGGCTATGTAGTTACATAGCCCTATTTTTATATATTATTTCATTTTTTGCTTTCTAGTTAGTTTTTAAAGTAAAATATCCTGGAGTTTCTGGTGTATCTATTCTGGCATATGATTTGTCTATTATTGACGAATTAAATGCTGTACCATTACCACCAACTAGACTATCACACTTTCTAAACATTCTATATGAGTTAGTTACTGAACTGGTATCAAAAGATGTACTAGCATAAATTGTTGTTAAGTTACTACAACCGATAAACGTTTGAGACATATTAGTAACTAAACTTGTATTAAAACTGCTTAAATCCAGTGTTATTAAACTAGTACATTTAAAAAACATTTCTGGCATATTTGTCAGACTACTAGTATCAAAACTACTTAAATCCAAGCTTGTTAATCCACTACATCCATAAAACATACATCCCATACTTGTAACACTACTAGTATCAAAATTGCTTACATCCAAGCTTGTTAATCCACTGCAACTTTGAAACATAGATCCCATTTCTGTAGCACTACTAGTATCAAAATTACTTAGATCCTGGATTGTTAATCCACTACAGCTAAAAAACATAAATCCCATATTTTCAGCATACCTAGTATCTAAGTTGGTTAAGTCTATATTACTAAGGCTACTAAATCCTTCAAACCACTTATATGTTGACCTTGGCGTTATTCTGTCCTGTATTATAACTTTTGTTATCTTGGATCTATCACTGTACCAAACAGGAGACACATTTATCTGTATATTATATATATTTTCATTATTATTATCTCTATATGTCTTAGTTAATGTACCATCATATTCCATATTACTTTTGCTACTTAACACCAAAGTGTTATTATCATATAACCTTGCATATAAACCTGTTACAGGTTCATCCACATCTGGTAAAATTTCCTTTACTTGTGTTCCAGTTGCCGTTATTGCCATTGTTATCTGTTTGTTCATATCCAATGAATCTACTTGATCATTCGAATCGATTCCTTCTCCAGTTGTGGTTTCATATGGCCAATCCCAGTATATTGTATGTTCATGAACGCCATTCGTGCTATGTTCACTTTTATCTATATACTTTGTAATTGTTATTGTAGCTGTTCTAGGACTTCCGGGTTCACCAGTACCAGAAATTTCCGGTGTTATTATGTGTTTTTTATTTTTATCTGCGTTATTATAGAAAACCATATTAGTCGGATAATTTTGCAACGTAATTTGTATATCATATTTCATATGCACTTCTGTTCCTGTTGTATCTACAGTGATAGGTATGCATCCATACGTTCCTGGTGCTATAGTATCAGCACTAACAGAAGTGTTTGTATCTGTTCTCGTCACAGGAAAATCTATTATATCTGTTGTTCGTGCAACTCCATCTCTTAATTCAAAATGCCATTTTGCCACATTTGCCGTTGCATTACCTTGACTTCCTGAAGCATATTTTGCCCATGCATATAAATAATAAGCAGAAGCAACTATTATTAAGAATAATAGAAACATTACTATTAAAGCGATTGTAGCTTGTTTCTTGCTTTTTAGTGAAATATCTTTATCTTTTATTTGAGAGCTATCTTCAATTTTATCATTATCTTGAATCTCTTTTTTCTTCATCTATTACTCTACGTTTCTCTTTGGAATTTGTTGTATTTATACTATTTTATCTATCAATTTTAATTTAAATATTACTGTGTCTTTGTATCTAATTTAAATTCTAACACATTATTTTTTTATAAGCAATATATTTTTTATGATAATTTTTGGTAATTTAGTCATAAGCTTCCATCCCATCTAATATACATTAATAAAGTTTAAATAGACAAACATTTAAGGAGGAATTATAAATGGAAAATAATTTTAAACTATATGAGGATATTGCCAAACGTACAGATGGTGATATTTATGTTGGAGTAGTTGGTCCTGTTCGAACTGGTAAATCTACGTTTATAAAAAGATTTATGGATTTACTGGTAATACCTAACATTGATAATTCATACAAGCAAGAACGTGCTAGAGACGAACTTCCTCAAAGCGCTGGTGGTAGAACAATAATGACTACTGAACCAAAATTCATTCCTAATGAAGCTGTCGAAATTACAATTGGAAATAACATTTCATTGAAAACAAGACTTGTAGACTGCGTTGGATATTTAGTTAATAATGCAATTGGTTATCTAGAAGATGATATGCCTAGAATGGTTAAAACACCATGGTTCGATGATGAAATTCCATTTGAACAAGCTGCCGAAATTGGAACTAAAAAAGTAATCCAAGAACATTCTACTATTGGAATTTTAGTAACAACAGATGGTAGCATTACAGACATTCCAAGAGAAGACTACATTGATGCAGAAGAAAGAGTTGTACGCGAATTAAAAGAATTGAACAAACCATTTATAATTCTTCTAAATAGTGATTCTCCTTATTCTGAATCTACTAAAGCTCTTGCTCGTAAATTAGAGGAAAAATATGAAACCACAGTTATTCCAACGGATTGTTCTAATTTAGAATTGGACGATATTAACAATATTTTTAGTAAAATTTTATATGAATTTCCTATTGAAAGAATTAATATCAATTTTCCAAAATGGGCTGATAGACTTGACGAAAATCATTGGCTTAAGAAAGAATTATTTACAGAAATTAAAGATGCGTGTAATAATGTTAGAATTCTAAAAAATGTTGATTCTACTATATCTAAACTTCAAAATACAGAGGTTATTAACAATAGCATTCTAAATGAAATTAAACTTGGAACTGGTGAAGTCAACATTACTATTAATTTGCATGATGAATTGTTTTATAAAATTATAACTGAAATTTCTGGCGTTGAAATATCCAACGAAGGTGACCTATTTGCTACAATTGCAGATTTTTCTAAGACTAAAAAGGAGTATGATAAAATTGCATATGCATTAGAAGAAGTTAAAGCTAAAGGTTACGGAATTGTCACTCCTTCAATGGAAGAGCTTGTTTTAGACGAACCCGAAATGGTAAAACAAGGTTCTAGATATGGTGTTAAGCTAAAAGCTACTGCACCTTCTATACACATGATTCGAGCAGACATCCAAACTGAGGTCTCACCTATTGTTGGAAGCGAAAAACAATCTGAAGAATTAGTAAATTACCTTCTTTCTGAATTTGAAAGTGAACCTAAGAAAATTTGGGAATCAAATATATTTGGAAAAAGCTTACACGAATTAGTCAATGAAGGATTACAAAATAAACTATCCAGAATGCCTGAAGATGCACAAGGTAAACTACAAGAAACCTTGGAACGTATAGTTAACGAAGGCAGTGGCGGACTAATTTGTATTATACTATAAAAATATAGAGTAGTTTTCCAAAACCAAGAGTGACCACAATTATATAT
>JAFUYJ010000036.1 GCA_017470645.1 Clostridia bacterium | reverse complement strand
TTTTTCTATAAATTTTAATATATCTCTTTCTCTATTATTTAACTCTTTAGATCCTTTTCCTCTATGTTTTCTTTCTTTCTTTATTTCAGTATTATTTTCTATTTTACTGTCAGCTTTGTTTTCAATTTTTTTATCATTTCCCATCTACACATTACCCCTTTCATAATAACTTATAAACATAATAACATACAAACAAGAAATTGTCAAACATAAGTTTTGCGATTTTTTGTTTAGATTTTGTTTGTAATTTTCATTATTTTAGTCATACCATTCAAGCTCCCAACCATCGATACTAACTGTATCTCCGTCTTTAACTCCGGCCTTTTTTAGTGCTTGGTTAACTCCTAATCTGTCTAAACTCTTATGGAAATAATGCATAGATTCGTTATCTTCCAAGTTTACTCTTCTCATTATTCTTTCAACGCCAGGTCCTTCAACTACCCAAATTCCGTCTTCTCTTTTTATTGTAAACTCTTCTTTTTCTTCTAATGTATAAATCTTTTTCATTTCTTCAATTTCTATTAAATCTTCTTTTGGTAGTGTTTTTAAAGTTTTAGATACATAATCTAATAATTCTTTTACACCCTCTCCTGTTACAGATGAAATTTTAAATATTTTCATATTTTTTTCTTCTGCAAGTTTAACTAATTCATTAAATTGTGTTTCATCTTGAATTAAATCTGCTTTACTAGCAACAATTATTTGCGTTCTAGTACTTAATTTTTCGCTATATGTTTTTAATTCATTATTAATTACATTAAAATCTTCTACAGGATTTCTTCCTTCTATTCCTGAAACGTCAATTACATGAAGCAATAATCTTGTTCTTTCAATATGTCTTAAGAATTGAAGTCCTAAACCTGTTCCTTGACTTGCTCCTTCAATAATTCCAGGAATGTCGGCAATTACGAAACTATCTCCATATTCGTTCTTTACAACGCCTAAGTTTGGTTCTAATGTAGTAAAGTGGTAATCTGCAATTTTAGGTGTTGCTGATGTTACAGTTGATAAGAAAGTTGATTTTCCTACATTTGGAAATCCTATTAATCCTACATCTGCCAATAGTTTTAATTCAAGTATTATTTCTTTTTCGATACCTTTTTCTCCACCTTGCGAAAAATGAGGCGCTTGTCTTGTTGATGTTGCAAAATGTGAATTACCCTTTCCTCCTCTTCCTCCTGGAAATACTAATTCTGTTTGTCCTTGTTCACACAAATCCGCTAAAACTCTGCCTGTTTCAGCATCTTTAATAATTGTTCCTAATGGTACTTTAATATAAAGGTCCTCTCCACCTCTTCCGTATCTACGAGCACCTTCTCCGTTTTTTCCATTTTCAGCTTTAAATTTCTTTTTATATCTAAAATCAACTAGTGTATTTGAGTCTGGATCAACAGTGAAATAAACATCTCCACCTTTTCCACCATCTCCACCATCTGGTCCACCGGCAGCTAC
Organism: Clostridia bacterium; assembly: GCA_017470645.1. Classification (GTDB taxonomy): domain Bacteria; phylum Bacillota; class Clostridia; order TANB77; family CAG-508; genus CAG-492. The sequence continues at coordinate 26,024 of JAFUYJ010000036.1, read as the reverse complement.
ATATTTTTCTCTTCTAAAAGATATTGCTCCATCTCCACCATCTCCAGATTTTACTGTTATTTTAACGTAATCTGTAAACATTACATTTCATTCCTTTCTTTTTATTAGCAGAACGGAGAAAATTTTAATTTTTTAAGATTTTCTCCGTTCCCAATTTAAAAATTAAAATAATTTAACATCATTGCTTCTTTTACTTTTTTCATAATTTCTTTAGCTTCTTTTTGTGCTTTTTCAGTTCCTTCAATTAATATTTTATCCACAATTTCTGGGTGAGCTTCATAATATGCTCTTTTCTCTTTAATTGGTGCTAGAGTATTGCAAATATTTTGTATTAATTGTTTTTTACATGCAACACATCCTCTTTCTCCAGCTTTACATTCTTTACAAACTGTTTCAACTTCTTCAGGTGTTGAAAATAATTTATGATAATAAGCTACCATACAAATATCAGGGTTTCCTTTATCATCTTTTTTTATTCTTCCAGGATCAGTAACAGCACTCATAACTTTTTTAGCTATTTCTTCGTCAGTGTCTGATAAAAATATTGCATTTCCAAGAGATTTTCCCATTTTCTCGTTGCCATCTAATCCTTTTATTCTTTTACCTTCACTCAACATTATTTGAGGTTCTTTTAGAACATCACCATATATTGAATTAAACTTTCTTACAATTTCTCTACATTGTTCTATTAAAGGTTCTTGGTCTTCTCCAGCAGGTACAAATTCCCCACCTAATGCCGTTATGTCTGCAGCTTGACTTACTGGGTATCCTAAAAATCCATAAGTTACACTTTCACCAAATAAATCTCTTTTTTGTGCAATTTCTGTTTTTACTGTTGGATTTCTTTGCAATCTAGCTATTGTAACTAAATTTGAATAAAAAACAGTTAATTCCGCTATTTCTGGAATCATTGATTGTATATATATTGTAGATTTTTCTGGATCTATTCCACAAGATAAGTAATCCATTGCAATTTGTCTTACATTTTTTCTGACTTTTTCTGGGTTATTAAAATTATCTGTTAACGCCTGAACATCTGCTATTAATATATATGGGTCATATTCTCCTGAATTTTGTAATTCTACCCTCTTTTTTAATGATCCAAAATAATGACCTATATGTAATCTTCCTGTTGGTCTATCACCAGTTACTATTCTTTTTTTATTACTCTCCATAATAAATCTCTCCTTAAGTACAAATATATTTTACATAAAAAACTTCTTATACAATATTATAAAGGATTTTTGCTAACTTTACAAGAGTTTTGTTGAAACATTTGATTAATGAATTAAGTCTTTTTTACCTAACAAAAAAGAGACGAAATACTAATTTATTTCGTCTCTTCTCAAAAATTAGTTATTTACTTCCTCTACTGGATAAACACTAACTTTTTTCTTATCTTTTCCTAATCTTTCAAATTTAACTCTACCAGTTACTTTTGCGTATAATGTATCATCGCTACCGATTCCTACGTTTGTACCTGGATGAATTTTTGTTCCTCTTTGTCTTACTAGGATATTTCCTGCTGGAACTATTTGTCCATCAGCTCTTTTTAAACCAAGACGCTTAGACTCACTGTCTCTACCGTTCTTAACACTACCTTGACCTTTTTTATGAGCCATGTTTTTTCACTCCTTTCAGTTTTTGGATTTTAATTTTTTTATATAGCCTCGTGCTATTAAATTTTATTTTTATAAATTCATACAATAAGTTTCCTTTTATTGAAACAACTTACATTTAAGCAACTGTAATTTTTGTTATTTCAACTTTTGTGTATGGTTGTCTGTGTCCTTGTGTTCTTCTGTAGTTTTTCTTTGCTTTGTATTTGTAAACTAAGATTTTTTTAGCTTTACCGTGTGCTACTACTTTACCTTCAACCTTTACACCTTTAACATAAGGAGCTCCTACTTCTACTTTACCGTCATTAGAAACTAAAACAACATTATCAAATTTAACTGCTTTACCTTCTTCAGCGTCTAATTTTTCGAAATATACTACATCTCCTTCTGAAACTTTGTATTGTCTTCCACAACTTTCGATTATTGCGTACATTTAAGTACACCTCCCTTTATATGTATACTCGCTAAGCATAAAATACTAGGTAGCTAAAATTTTGATATTCAAAACTTTAACATTTAGGTACCCGACTCAGGCGGCTTACAGGTATATATTTTAACACGATATGCTCTTCATGTCAACCATTTTAGTAAATTTTGTTGCGTTTATTACAGATATATGTTATAATAAATGAACATTCTGTAAAAATCCTCTATTTCATCTTAGCATTTACAGTTTGAATAAAATTAAGGAGGAGTTTTAATGGACAATTTTTTTGAATCATTAAAGTTCAACTACTCAAAGGAAACCGGTCAGATTTCATCAGTAAAAGTTGTTTTCAGCGATCTTACCCAGGAATCTATCCTAATTTCAAAGGATTTCATCAATGAAATTAGGAAGTATGTTCCTGTTATCAACGAAAACGACAAGGAGCTTTTCTACATCATCGCAAGAGCTATTCGGCTCAAATCCGAGAATGACAAAGGAGGCTCTGGAAGGGTTCACAAATATGATTTCAGTTCAAAGCATGACCCTTTTCACGAACGGTTTATATCTAAGCTGATGCAGCTTAGCAAGTATGTTCCGCTCGAGAATATCGTAAACTACTTTGGAGAAGATGCCAAGGTTGATGACTTAGACGTCTTTCTCAACCGCAAAGACATCTACTCGCTTACTTTATTCATTCGCGATGGAATTGATGACCCCGATGATGAAGGTTGACGATGATTTCTATTAATCTGTTCAACAAAAAAGCTGACATCTGTCAGCTTTTTTATTTGCTAATATTTACTTCTCCAACAATATCTTGAAATGCTTGGTATATTTGTTCACTCATTAATACTCCACCTGCTGAATCCACTCTATCTCCATTTTTTATATCAATTCTACAATTATTTCTATCTCCCGCAAAAAACCTAATTGCACCTCTTAATTTATCTTTTTGTTCTTCTGATAAATTAGTTATATCAATAGTAACCGTATTTGATTTATTGCCTTGAGTTTCACCCTTGAATTCAATAATTTTATTAGCCACAATTTTCACATCTTCATCTTCTCTAATGCTTAATCTTCCTTCAACAACAACTATTGCTCCTTCCATTAAGTAACTTGAACACATTTGGTAACAATTTTCAAACACTATGATTTCACATTGTCCATACAAATCTTCAATGGTAGTAAAAGCCATTATTTTATTTGTTTTTGTGTATTTCTTCTTCACACTATCCACAATTCCAACAATTCTTACAACTTGTCCGTCTCTATATCTTGGCATATCTTGCTCTTGTAATTCATTATTTTCACTACTTTCTGCTTCGCCAATTTCTTTCATTCTTAAAGTATTTATCGTTGCTTCCTGCTCGATAATTTTTCTATAAGCTTCAAGTGGATGTCCTGAAATATAAAGTCCTAGCATTTCTTTTTCCATTGCTAGTAATTCTTTTTCTGAGTATTCCTTCAAAACAGTATAATTATATTTCATTTTATCTAGTTGATTGTCCACATCTTCATTTGATGAATTGCCATCTCCAAATGCTAAATCGAACATTGTTACTTGTCCTTTTAATCCTTTTTTACTTGAATTTGAAATACTATCAACAATGTCTTCATAAGATGCCATTAAAGTACTTCTTGTTTGTTCAAATTCATCAAATACTCCAGCTTTTATTAAACTTTCTATACATTTTTTGTTAACTGATCCATCTTGCATTCTTTCACAAAAATCAGCAAAGTCTTTAAATGGTCCATGTTGTTCTCTATTATCCACAATATAATCAACCACACTTGTTCCAACATTTTTTATACTTCCTAACCCAAATCTTATTTTTCCTTCATCAACTGTGAATTTTGTAAAGCTTTTATTAATTTCTGGTTTTAATATTTCTATACCCATTTTTCGACATTCTTCGATGTATAACGGAACTTTATCTAAATTTCCTAAAAAGCTGTTTAAAGTTGCAGCCATGAACTCTTCTTTGTAATATGCCTTTAAATATGCTGTTCTATATGATACAACCGCATATGCTGCAGCATGAGATTTATTAAATGCGTATTTTGCAAATTCAGCCATTTCGTCAAAAATTGTGTTGGCTGATTTTTCATCTATTCCATTACGAACACATCCTGGAATTATTATATTTCCTTCCTCGTCTGTTTGACCATGAATAAAATATTCTCTTTCCTTAGCCATTACATCAAGCTTTTTCTTACCCATTGCACGACGAACCAAATCAGCTCGTCCTAACGAATAACCCGCCAAATCTCTTACTATTTGCATAACTTGCTCTTGATATACCATACATCCATATGTAACCTCTAATATTGGCTTTAATGCTGGATGTGTATATACAGCATGTTCTGGATCTTGCTTGTTGGCAATATACCTTGGAATTTGATCCATTGGTCCAGGTCTATATAATGAAACTCCAGCTATTATATCTTCTAAACAGTCTGGCTTTAATTCCTTCATGAAGTTGGTCATTCCTTGACTTTCAAATTGGAATATTCCCATACTGTCACCGTTTTGCCATAGTTTATATACTTTTGGATCATTCATTTCTCTATCGAATTCGACATCTATTCCTCTGTTTTGTTTCACTAAATCAATGGTATCTTGTATAACAGTTAGTGTACGCAATCCTAAAAAGTCCATTTTCAAAAGTCCGTAGTTCCTCTAATGTTGTCATTATGAACTGTGTAGATATCAAACCATCCCTTACGTATAATGGAACATATGTATCTACTGGTTCCTTTGTAATAACTATTCCGGCAAGCATGTGTTGAAGCCTGTCTTGGCATTCCTTCTAATCCCATAGCTATCTCTAATAATTTATGAATTTGTTCATCATTTTCATATAGTTCTTTTAGCTCTCTATTTTGCTCTAGCGCTTTCTTTATTGTGATGTGTAATTCATTTGGAATCATTTTTGCAAGTTTATCCGCTTCTGCATACGAAACATCCAAAGCTCTTGCAACATCACGAATTACCATTCTAGCTGACATTGTACCAAAAGTTATAATTTGAGAAACATGGTCATGACCATATTTTCTACCTACATAATCAATAACCTCTTGTCTTCTTTCATAGCAAAAATCAACGTCAAAATCGGGCATGCTAATTCTCTCTGGATTTAAAAATCTCTCAAAAATTAAGCTATATTTAATAGGGTCAATATCTGTAATCCCAATTGCATACGCAACAATTGAACCAGCACCAGAACCACGACCCGGTCCTACTGGAATTCCTTGAGATTTTGCATAATTTATATAATCCCATACTATTAAGAAGTAGTCAACATATCCCATTTTCTTAATAACTGATAATTCATATTCCGCTCTATCTAATATTTCTTTTGTTAGGCCATCTTCACCATATTTCTTCTTTAAACCTTCGTCACATAGATGCTTAATATAATCGTAATGTGTTTCAAATTCTTCTGGTACATCATAATTTGGCAATATGGTATGACCAAATTCAAATTCAACATTACATTTTTCTGCAACTTCTACTGTATTTGCTAAGGCCTCCGGAATGTTTTTAAAGTATTCTTCCATTTCTTCTGGTGACTTAATATAAAAATCATTTGTTTCAAAAGACATTCTGTCGTCATCAGTCATCCTTTTGCCTGTTTGAATACAAAGCTGAACTTCATGATTATAATAATCTTCTTTAGTCAAATAATGTGCATCATTTGTTGCCACTAATTTTATTCCTAACTTCCTAGCTAACTGAATTAGTTTCTGATTTACCATAATTTGGTCTCTTATACTATTTGCTTGGATTTCCAAATAGTAATCTTCACCAAATAAGTTTTTATACCACAAAGCTTTTTCCTCAGCTTTCTCTATTCCTTCTCTTATAATGGTTTGTGGTACTTCCCCTGCTAAACATGCACTACAACATATTAATCCTTCATGATATTTTTCCAGAATTTCTTTATCAATACGAGGCTTATAATAATATCCATCCGTGAACCCTAATGAAACTAATTTAGATAGATTCTTATAGCCTTCATTATTTTTTGCTAATAATATTAAATGATTATATTTGTTATCTATATTTGGCTCTTTGTCAAATCTTGTACGTGGAGCAACATATACTTCGCATCCAATAATTGGTTTTATTCCATTTGCTTTACAAGCTTTGTAGAAATCTATTACACCAAACATTACGCCATGGTCTGTAATTGCTATTGAATCCATTCCAAGTTCTTTGGCTCTTACAGGTAAGTCTTTTATTCTGTTTGCTCCGTCCAATAAGCTGAATTCACTGTGGACGTGTAAATGTACAAATTTTGACATATTTAACTTCCTTTCTATTTTTTCTTTAATTTTTAAACTTTAATTCGAATTATATACTATTTTTTTGTATTTAACAAGTGTAAAAATGTTATTATATTTCATTCATTTTCCTTTACTTTTTTATAATTATTTGATATGATGAAACAACCAATTGATTATAGGAGGTTTCAAATTATGTATGCAACAAAAGAAAATGCTGAAGTTGTCGCTGCAATTGCAGAACGGCTTGATGAACCTGTACCTACTGGAGAAGGTTTTAAAGAATTATACTTAAAAGATACAAAAGCAATCAAAATATGCGGGTCTAAAGATGTTATAGACCTTTTAGATAAGTTTTTGATCAAGTGCGGAATTATTGCAGAAAAGAATCTGTACTATCTTCGCATTAAATAAGTATTTCTAATGCATACTTATGTACAAATAGGTGTGCTTAATAACCTACAAAAATCAAGGCTCCCATGCACAGATGGGTGCTTTGATTTTTTGTTTTGTATTTTTATTATTAGTATTGACAATTTTACATAATTGTTGTATAATTTGTGAATAGCAAAATCACACAATTCTTTAGTCAAATTTAAGGTCATGGAGGTAAATTATATGGATAAACTAAAAAAAATGCTTGATTCAAGCATACCTAGCAACCTGAAACGACTTGGACTTAAAGAAGCTCTCGAAAGCAACAGAATTCTTCGGGAGATAGGGATTTTACTTAATAAGAAAATCCCGGAGAACGCCGTTTTCTTGGAGAAGGTTGTCATCTCTCCAAGTGATAGGAAAACTCCACAGATTGTGATCAGCGCTAGCCATGATATTCTGCAGATTGTTGATGAATTTCTTCTTAAGCACAACATCATCGCTCTGAAGGAACACAACATTCTCAGAATTGATCTACGCTAAGTGCAAAACACCCCAGTATAAAACTGGGGTGTTTTGTTTTTATATATTTATTAAAACTATAAATTTCTAGCCATTTGTATTCCAGATGCAGAGGCCATCATTAAACCTCTCGTCATACCTCCTCCATCACCAATAGAATACAATCCTTTTACACTTGTTTCAAATTTTTCATTAATCATAACTTTGTTACTATAGAATTTAATCTCAGGTCCATACAATAAATTATCAGGATGCGCAAATCCTTCAATAATTTTATCCATCTCTTTTATAAATTGTAGAATATCTGTCATAGTTCTATACCCAATTGCAAATGTGATATCTCCTGGAACAGCTGATTTTAGTGTTGGTACAACTGAATTTCTATCTAATTCTTCTTGCCATGTTCTCTTTCCTCTATTTATATCTCCTAAACGCTGAACAACAACGTTGCCTTGTCCTAATTCATTTAAGTTTTTAGCTACATTTCGTCCGTATTCTATTGGCTTATTAAAAGGATGAGTGAAATTATGTGATACCAAAATTGCTAAATTAGTGTTGGTGCTTTTCTTATCTTTATATGAATGTCCATTTACTAATGTTAAGTTGTTGTCATAAACTTCTGATGACACAAACCCACTTGGATTTTGACAGAACGTTCTTACTTTATCCTTAAATGGGTATGGATATCCTATAAATTTTCCTTCATACATATATTTATTGATATTTTTCATTATCTCATCAGGTAGCTCATATCTTACACCTATATCAACCACACCTGCTCTAGTTTCAATGCTGTGTTTATTACAGATATCTGATAGCCAATTTGCACCTTTTCTTCCAACAGCCATAACTACCTTTTTAGAATAAAACTCTGTATATTCAGCATCTTTTGGCTTTACATTTGATGGTTTAGTTATAACACCTTTCACTTTATTATCTTCTATAATTAAATCATTTACTTCTGTCTCAAATAGCATTGTTATATTATTATCTTCCAAGTATTTTTCTAATTTACCATAGAGTTCATGTGCTTTTTCCGTTCCTAAATGTCTTATTGGAATATCTATTAAATTAATTCTCTCCTTTTGAGCTTTTTTTCTTATTTTGGTAACTTCATCTTTGAATTCAACCCCCTCTAATTTAGGGTCTGCTCCAAATTTTAAATATATTTCATCTGTGTAATCTATTAATTCTTTTGTTTTATCGACGCCAATATATTTATGTAAGTTCCCACCAACATAAATATCATCATCTTCAGGATTATACAATGATAGTTTTCCATCAGAAAAAGCTCCTGCACCTGAAAAACCACTTGTTATATTGCAGAAAGGCTTACATTTTGTACATTTTCCTGTTTTTTCAATTGGACATACTCTGTTTTCTACTCTTTTTCCTTGTTCAATAAGCAATACGTTTTTTGCCTTTCCAAGTTGAATTAGTTCATACGCACAAAATATTGAACTTGGGCCCATTCCAATTACAATTACATCATAATTTTTTTTTGAACTCATATAGTTACCTCCTTTTTTATTGGGGACGGTCCTTTTTTTCAAATTTTTAAAATTAGGGACAGTCCTTTTTAATCTTTAACCTGAGATTTTTGTCAGTGTCCCCAAAAGTCTTACAAAATTTTTATTAACTCTCCCATATCTTTTCCTTGAACCTGTGGTATTTTTATTATTTCAAATTTTGATGTTTTATCTCCAAATTTTATTTCTACTATATCTCCAACTTTTACATCTAAGCTTGGCTTTGCCACTTTTCCATTTACCATTACTCTTCCATTATCAGCGGCTTCATTTGCAACTGTTCTTCTTTTTATTACTCTTGATATTTTTAAGAATTTATCTAATCTCATTTGTTGTTATTTACCTCCTTTTAAGTTTCTTATATCATATATTTTCTTGCTTTTCAATCAGTATGTTGTAAAAAAACAAATACTTTTTTACAATAATCTTTTTCACGTAATTTATATTTGTATATTACATTATTTTTTGGAAACACTATCAAAAAAGGAGTGATTAATTTGGAACATATTGGTATGCAAACCATAAAATTTGAAAATCCACCTACTATTTTGGAAACCGCTTCAATTGTTGGTCCTAAAGAAGCCCAAGGGCCTATGGCTAAATATTTTGACCAGTGCATTGAAGATGAGTTTTGGGGCGAAAAAAGTTGGGAAAAAGCCGAAAGTAAATTTGTAAAAGAAACCGTCTCAACTCTTATAAACAAGTCTGGCATTAGTGTCCAAGATATTGATTATTGTTTTGCAGGTGATTTATTAAATCAATGTATTTCTTCTAGCTTTGGACTTCGTGAATTGAATATTCCATTCTTTGGAGTTTTCGGAGCATGTTCAACATTTGTTGAAAGTATGTGTTTAGGAAGTATATTCGTAGGTTCTGGTGCTGCAAAAAATGTAATGTGTGCGACATCAAGTCATTTTTGTAGTGCAGAAAAACAGTTTAGATTTCCATTGGAACTAGGTAACCAAAGACCACCTACATCTCAATGGACTGTTACTGGTTCTGGTGCTGCTATTCTTTCTGCTTCCGGCGAAGGTCCTTATATTACTCATATAACTCCGGGAAAAATTGTTGATATGGGAATAAAAGATGCAAATAATATGGGAGCCGCAATGGCGCCAGCTGCTTTAGACACCCTTATAACTCACTTTAAAGATACCGGTAGAAAACCTAGTTATTATGATGCAATAATTACTGGAGATTTAGGTCACATTGGTAAAGAAATTTTAACGGAACTTGCTGAAACAAAAGGTTACAATATCAAGTCAAATTATAATGATTGCGGAGTTTTAATGTTTGATAAAGAATCTCAAGATACACATTCTGGTGGTTCAGGATGTGGCTGTATTGGTACTATTTTTTCAGGTTATTTCTTCAAACAATTGAAGGATAACAAATTAAATAGAATTTTACTAATTGCAACAGGAGCTTTAATGAATTCGACTAGTACACAACAAGGTGAAAGCATTCCTGGAATAGCACATGCTATAAGTATAGAAATTTAGAATTTTAATGATGAAACTTTTGATGACTTGAAACTTTTTGTAAGTCGCCCCAAAAGTTTCAAGAAAGGATTTGGTTAAAATGGATTTTATTCAAAGTATTGATTGGATGCAATTGTTAAGATGTTTTGTCGTTGGTGGTCTAATATGTATTATTGGTCAAGTATTAATTGACAAAACTAAACTTACACCTGCCAGAATATTAGTTATATTCGTTACAGCAGGTGCAATACTGGGTGGCCTTGGAATATATAAGTATGTTATCGATTTTGCCGGTGCAGGTGCAACAGTACCATTATTAGGATTTGGAGCAAATCTTGCTAAAGGAGCTATAGAAGGAGTTAAAGAACAAGGCTTATTAGGTGCATTTATTGGCGGAGTAAGGGCTTCTAGTGGTGGGATAGCTGCTGCTGTTTTCTTTGGGTATATTGCTTCGTTAATTGCTAAGCCTAAGATAAAAAAACAATAAAAAGTGTGGATTTATCCACACTTTTTATTTAATCATTTTATTGGTTTATTTTACGATATCTTGTTATACTAAATACTGCAACTCCAGCAACAACAGCTACTACTGTGAAAGTAAATAATCCTGCTTGTGGGATTTTTTTATCAGCCATATGCCATTTAACTTTTACTGGTGTTGTAACAGTTGCTTTTGATGGACCATTTTGTTCTACTGTAACATCTTTATCGTAGTCTTCTCCTGGCTTAAATGTTCTTTGTATTCTACGAATTCCACCATCTTCATCAACTATAACCTTCCATCCTTCTGGAACACTTTTTTCATCTATTGGTAAGTTGTATGTTATTGTTACTGTAATACTTCCATCATCATTTGTTTTTTCATCATAATTTATTCTTCTTAATGTCCATCTAATATCTGGTGTTTCTGAATCTTCTCCACCATCTCTACCAGTTAATTTAACTGTTTCTTTTACAGCACCATTATCTGTTGGATTGTTGTATACATCAAATGGATATAATTTTTCAATTACTGTTTTATCATTTACATCAACATAATACCAACCTTCGCTATTAGCTGTTCCATCATCTTTCATTGCTACTCCGTTTGTTGCTACTATATCTTCATCTGTTTTTGATTTGATTATTCCGTATGCATCAGCATCTTTTTTAGCATTTTTATCTTCATTTTCATAGTATGGAGGTAAATATGTGTCTCCATCCATTTTTCCATCAACTGCTTTACCGTCTGAAACCGCTCTGTAAGTTAAATCTGTTTCAAATTCTTTTTGTGCATCCTTTGTTCTTAATAAATACCAGTTGTTGTCTGTTCCTAAAACCATTTTCCATTCAGAACCATCTGATGGTGTAACTGTAACACTTGTTATTGTTTGGCTTTTGTAGTAAATATCGCTATATCCATTCCAAATTTGTGCATTTATCATTGCAGCTTGTGATGTAAGCTTATTAATTTTATTTAAAGTTTCAGTTGATATATTTTCATTGCTTTTGATTGATAAACTATCTGCTGGAAGATTGAACTCATCTATTTCAGGCACACGTGAATCAGCAACCAAAAGTACATCTTTAAATGCTACTTCTTTTCCAGATTTTTTATAATACTTTACTAAAGACCACATTATATCATCAGCGTCTATACTCCAGCTTTCTTTAACTTCATTTGCGTCGTTTTTAAATTGATCCATACTTAAACCAACTTGAGAAAGACTTAATATAAAAGATGCATCTGTTGAGTCAATTATACCATCATGGTAGAAATCTCTTTTATTAGATGTGGTACTTGTTATTAATGTTCCTTGATCATCATATGCTTCTATTGCAATCAATTCACCTTGTTTTATATTATGTCTAAAATCATTATATTCGCTTCCACCAGTCATATTTTTAGCATATACTACTTGTAATTCAGAAGCATTAAATTCAAACTTGTTGCTTGCTCTACCATATATACCATCATACGTATAAATTACCTCATCTGGATTAATATTTCCTCCGCCAGCTCCTTGTTATTCTCCTTCTGTTCCATCTCCTGTTTGACTTGTTCCAGCTCCACCTGCACCTTCTGTTGCTTCTTCACCATCTTCAGCAAAAACTTTACTACTAAATAACAATGAAGTGGTACTAAACAATAATATAACAGTTAAAAGAACTACTAATAAATTCTTAATTTTTTTCATCCGTATCTCTCCTTTTTTTTTTATTATGCTTTTGCATTCTATAAAAATTATAATTCTTTTTGTAATATTTAGTCAATACAAAATCAAAAATATTTTTTATTTTTTTATAAAATCATTTTTACTATAATTATAACATTTTCTGATTTATTTATACTCTTTACAATTTTACATTTTCACATTTTTTTCACAATTTAGACATATTATAGCAATGTTTTAACTATATAATTGACAAATAAAATACAACTTGATAATATTTAAGAAAATATTGCAGAAAGAAGAATGAACAATGATAGAAACAGCAAAAGAATTATTAAAAAATTATTTTGGTTATGACGAATTTAGAAAAGGACAACAAGAAATAATATCTCATATTTTAAATAAAGAGGACTGCCTAGGAATAATGCCTACTGGCGCTGGTAAATCTATATGTTACCAAATTCCAGCACTAGTATTCGAACGGAACCACTGTAGTAATCTCACCTCTTATCTCATTAATGAAGGATCAGGTGGACTCTTTATCTCAAAATGGAATTTCAGCCACATTTATAAATAGTTCTTTAACAACCAAAGAATACTACCAAACCTTAGAAAATGCCAAACTTGGAATGTATAAAATTATTTATGTGGCTCCAGAACGTTTAAATTCAGACACATTTATTAATTTATTAAATAACCTAAATATTTCAATGTTTGCAATCGATGAAGCACACTGTGTATCTCAGTGGGGACATGATTTTAGACCAAGCTACACTGAAATTGCAAATGTTATATTAAATCTAAAAACAAGACCTGTAGTTGTTGCATTTACAGCAACTGCAACAGAATTGGTAAAAAACGACATTATTAATTTGCTTAAATTGTCAAACCCTTTTACACTAACTACAGGATTTGATAGGGAAAATTTATATTTTGGAGTAGAAACGCCATCTGATAAAAAGAAATTTTTATTGGATTATTTAAGCAGTCATAAAGATGTTTCCGGAATTATTTATTGCTTATCAAGAAAAAATGTTGACAGTTTATATGAAGAGCTAGAAAAAGAAGGATTCTCTGTTTCTAAATACCATGCTGGTATGTCTGATTCAGCGAGAGTGTCTAATCAAAATGATTTTGTTTTTGATAAAACCTCCATAATGATTGCTACAAATGCATTTGGAATGGGAATTGATAAATCCAATATTCGTTTTGTTATACATTATAATATGCCCAAAGATTTAGAAAGTTATTATCAAGAAGCAGGTCGTGGTGGTCGTGATGGTGCAAAATCTGAATGTATACTATTATTTAACAGAAGTGATATCGTTTCAAATAAATTTTTAATTGAAAAATCAGGTTCAAATTCTACTAAATTGGTTGAATATCAAAAATTAAATGACATGGTAGATTACTGTAACACCGATAAATGCCTTAGAAAATATATACTAGAATATTTTGGTGAAAAAACCGATTATGACAAGTGTAATAACTGTAGTAACTGTAATAGTGAAATTGAATCAACTGACATAACAACAGATTCAAAAAAAATTATGTCTTGCATAAAAAGAATGAAAGAACGTTTTGGAATTGGCTTAGTTACAGATGTTTTAAAAGGATCAAAAAGTAGTAAAGTAAAAAATTTTAAGTTCGACACTTTGTCTACTTATGGAATAATGAGCGATTATTCAAAAGAAACTATAAAAGAAATTATATCTTTCTTAGTTTCTGAAAACTACATTAATTGTATTGGAGACAAATACCCTATTTTAACTTTAGCACCTGCCTGTGGTGATGTTCTTTTCAATGGCAAAAAAGTCTTTATAAAAAGAAAAATTGAAAAAGTAAAAGCAAAAAATAATGATATTAATTATAATACTGAATTATTTGCTAGTTTAACATCCGTAAGAAAAAAATTAGCAGAAGAATTAAATGTTCCGCCCTTCATTATTTTTTCTGACTCCACATTAATAGAAATGTGTACTACATATCCAATTACTCTAACTGAACTATATGAGATATCTGGTGTTGGTAAATATAAAGCTGATAACTACGGAAAATATTTTATACAAGAAATCAAAAAATTTACTGAAGAACATAATATTGTTAAAACCACAAACTTAGTTGCAGAAATAAAAAATAAAAAAATCAAAATTCCAAAAGAAAAAAAATCAGAAAAAGAACCAACAAGAATTATAACTTACAACCTATATATATCTGGTAAAACTATTGAAGAAATAGCAAATTTACGTGGAATTACGCAAAGAACAGTAGAAAATCATTTACTTGAATGTTATGAAGCACGGAATGGATATTGATTTAGAAAAAGACATTCATACACAATATGAAAAAGAAATTTGTAATACGATTCATTTTATGTCCGGTGCTTTACTAAGAGATATTAAGGCAAATCTACCTTCTGAAGTAACATATTTTGATATTAATTATTATATTGAAAAAATGAAAAAGAGCAAATAAGACATTATTTGCTCTTCATTTTATTTATTATTTTGATATAATTAAGCATTTTTAGCTATTTCAGCTATTTTTGCAAATGCTTCACTATCATTTACAGCTAATTCAGCTAACATTTTTCTGTTAACAACAACATTAGCTTTTTTAAGTCCAGCTATCATTTTGCTGTATGTTAAACCATTTTGTCTAGCTGCTGCATTAATTCTTGCTATCCATAATTTTCTAAAATTACTCTTTTTATCTTTTCTTCCTGCATATGCATATGCTCCAGATTTCATAACTGCTTGTTTAGCATTTCTAAATCTGTAATGTTTTGCACCATAATATCCTTTTGCTCTTTTTAATATTTTTTTATGTTTTTTACGAGTAATTATTGCTGTTTTTACTCTTGCCATTTACTTTCACTCCTATCTCTTTCTATATTTTATTTTTAGTTACCATATGGTAATAATTTCTTAATTCCTGCTTCACATGTTTTGTCTGCATAAGCATTCATAATTTTACCGTTTGTTTTTTGTCTTTTTGTTTTGTTTGCTAATAAGTGTCTTCTATTTGCTTTAGTTCTTTTTACCTTTCCTGTAGCTGTATAAGAATATCTTTTTTTAGCTGCTTTGTTAGTTTTTAGTTTTGGCATAGCCATTCTCTCCTCTCTATAATTATTTATCAGCTTTTTTAGCTAAGATTATAAACATATTTTTCCCTTCTAATATTGGTTTCTTCTCAGGAGTTGAAACATCAGATAAATCTTCAATAAACTTATTTAATACCTCTTCTCCTAATTTAACATAATTTAATTCTCTACCTCTAAATCTTACAGTTATTTTAACTTTGTTTCCATCTTCGATGAATTTTCTTGCATTTTTAGCTTTAAATTCAAAATCATGTTGTTCAATATTAGGTGTAATTCTAATTTCCTTAACTTCAAAAGTTTTTTGTTTTTTTCTAGCTTCTTTTTCCTTTTTAGCCTGCTCAAATTTATATTTACCATAATTCATTATTTTGCAAACCGGTGGAACTGCATTTGGTGCAACTAGAACTAAATCCAATTTCTTTTCATAAGCTATATCTAGCGCCTCATTTAAAGAAATTGTTCCTCTCTTTTCACCTTGATCATCGATTAATTGAACTTCTTTTGCTCTTATTTGTTCATTAATTGGTAATTCTTGTTTTATAATAAAACACCTCCTAAAAAATAAAAAATGATTGACTTGAAATAAGCCAACCCACCTTCTAAATAAAGTTCTTATAGATATTTTTTAAATAAATACAAGAATTACAATATTTATTAACCTTTTTCTATTCGATAAGGTGAGAAGTGGATTGCTTCTTCTTTTTTGTACCCATCTATAATACACCATTTTCCACAATTTGTCAACTACTTCCTTAATTTTTTTTAATAAAAAATAGTACTCCAAACTGTAGAGCAGTCATAATTCTAAATTTTGACGGCTACCCGCAAAAGTAACAGAATCACTTCCCACAATACCTACAAAGCACAGCCTCAATCCCCACATTCAAATCAATCAAACCAACCTTATAATTATAATCCAAATCCTCCAATTCTTCTATAATCTTTCTTAATTCACCATTTTTAAAATATCCAGCCTGAGTTTTATACTTCGAAACAAGAAATGTCTGATTTGGTTTTAGCTTCAATGCCTGTGCAATATTTTCATTATTTTCCATAGCAATTTTTACAAAATATAATTTCTTAAAATGATTATATAACGTAATTAAAATCTTTTGCACAGGTTCTTTTTGATAAATTAAGTTATAAAATACATCCATTGCTTTTTTTATATCTTTTTTTCCTAAATTATCAGTCAAATCAAAAATAACACTATCAATTTGTTTTGTTGTGAGCATGTCAATTTCATTTTTTGTTATTTTTCCATCTGCACCAACGTATTCTATTAATTTCCTTAGTTCATTTATAATATCTTGCAATGATGTCCCACAACACTCAACTAAATATTGAGCATCATAATCACTAATCTCAACTTTATACGCGTTAGAAATTGCCTTGATTCTTTTAATTAAATTAGGTAATTTTTCAGGTTCAAAGTTCACAACTTTCCCACATTCATCTATTACCTTAAACAATTTATTCTTTTCAACTTCAGATTCAATAAAAACAATAATGTTATCTTGCTTAATTATTTCAATATTTTCTTTTATGTATTCTGAAACTCTATCTACTAAGTTTGATAATGCAGCATTCTTTTTTTTGCCTTCTTTTTTTAATAATCCAGAGTCCTTTACAATAATAAGCTTTTTATCAAAGCCAAAAGAAGGAGTTTCAATGTCCGATATCAACTGGCTTACATTTGTTTCGTCTATCTTGATAAAGTTTATCCCCTCAATCAATTTATCAAAAGATTTTTTTATTTTTTTTACATAATCTTCTAATAAAAATGATTCTTGTCCATATAGTAAATATAAGCTCTCCATTTACTCCTCCTATTATTTTTTTATTTAATTTTAAAGTTATTTCTTATTTACATTTCTAAATTTTTCTAAGCTATCTTCTAGTTTTTTTCTTCTTGATTCCGCAACACTGCTACCTTTACTTCTTTTAGCTGCTGATTGGCTTCCACTTCTAGTTTTTTTCTTTTTTGCTTTTTCTTCACTTTCTCTTATTGATTTAATTCTTTCTTGATATTTATCAAAAAATTTACTTTTCTTATCTCCTTTATCGTCTTTAAAATTAGATGATTTATTTGAGCCCTCAGTCTTAATACTCTTTCTTTCCTTATTAATTTTCTTTTTCTTGAATTTTAATCTATTATTTAAAATCATATACTCAGGGTTGTTTTGCATATCTTTAAATTTCAAATCTTCGCAAATTAATTCAATAATTGAAGCAGCAATGGCATCTGGATTATGTCTAATTTTTTCACCATCAACAGTAGCCAAATCTCTTTTTAATAGATGCATTCCCATTGATTTAGCTTTTGATGTATCCTGTTCAACTAGATCACTACCCTCCATATTATATTTTCTAATAACTTCTGGAACAATTTCACCTGTATCATAAATACAATAATCAATTACTCCCTCTCCAACATGGTCTCTAATTGCTTTTATATGGTCTGATAAAGAATATTCTGCAGTTTGTCCTGGCTCTGTCATTATGTTACTTATGTATATTTTAAATCCTTTACAGTTTTTAATAGCTCTTGTAACACCTTTTACTAGTAGGTTTGGTAAAACGTTTGTATATAAATTACCAGGTCCAATAATTATTGCATCAGCTTCTTCTATTGCTTCAGCAACACCTGGAGCAACTCTACAGTTTGTTGGGTTTACATATATTCTATTAACTCTACATCCTTTTTTGCTAACTATTTCAGGTATTTCAGATCTGTTTTCAACAACAGTTCCATCTTCTAATTCAGCACAAATTTTCATTTCTTCCATAGTTACTGGTAAAACTTTACCTGTAATATTTAAAACTTCGCTAGAAGATTTTACTGATTTTGAAAAATCATTATATACATTTTGCATCGCAAGTAAGAAAATATCACCAAATGATATAGATTTTAATTTTCCACTTTCAAATTTGTAATTTAATAAGCTATTCATTTCCTCTTCATTCGTAGACAACGCAACTAAACTCTCTTTAATATCTTCTAATGGTAAAGTTTCAAGTATTTTTCTTGAGTCTGAAGAAACCTCACCATAATCTGATACTGTAACAATAGCCGTTAAATTATCTGTATATTTTTTTAAACCTTTTAATACAGAATTTAATCCTGTTCCACCACCAATTACTACAATTTTAGGTCCTTGACTATATACTTTTCTATTAAATATTAATGATTTTAAATTTTCTTCTTCTCTCTTGTCAGTTTCTTTAACTAGTAATTCTAGTGTACGTTTATTCATATGAATTAAGCCAAAAATTACAGCTAAAAATCCAATAACAAAACAAACAATTATTAAAATTATATCTTGTACTTTTTCAATTTTATTCATTACCAAAATTTTATTTATTGCAAAGCAAATTGATACTACACCTAATAAAATTAAAAACATCCATCTTTTCATTTTAGAGCTTGATTTAAACCATTCTAAAAAACCTTTCATTACTTAACTTTCCTTTCTTTGAATTACAATTTGTATTCCATTACTTTTATAAATACTACTCTCCTACTATTTCGATTTCTAGTTCAATATTCTTTTTAAACTTCTTTAATACTTCTTCTTTTATTATTTCAATCAAATTTAAAACATCCTCGGCTGTTGCTTTTCCTGTATTTATAACAAATCCAGCATGTTTGGTAGAAACTTCTGCTCCACCTATTTTGTATCCTTTTAATCCACATTCATCAATTAGTTTTGCCGTTATAAAATCACTTCCTCTTTTAAATGTGCTGCCTGCACTAGGAAATTCCAATGGTTGCTTTTCTAATCTACTAGTTCTTAACTCATCCATTTTCGCTTTTATAGCGTTACTGTCTTGAACATATTTTAAACTTAACGTTGTTTCTAAAACTATATATTGTTTCTCTTTGAAAATACTCTTTCTATAATCAAATTCTTGTTCCTCATTTGTTAATTCAATAATTTTCCCGTCAGAATCTACGCACTTTGTCTTCATTACTATGTCTTTAAATTCAGAACCATATGCCCCTGCATTCATGCGTACTGCACCGCCTATTGTTCCAGGAATTCCGGCTGCAAATTCAAAACCTGATATAGAATTTTGTAGTAAAACTTGTGCTAGCTTTCCTAACACAACACCAGCACCAACTGTAACAATTGCCTCTGATTCACCTTTATTTTCTATTTCAATGTTATCAATACATACTTTTAAAACAATTCCTCTTATTCCATTATCTTTTACTAAAAGATTGCTACCATTTCCCACAACTGTTAATGGAATGTTATAATTCTTACAAATATCTATAACAAATACTATATCATCTATATTTTTTGCTTTAACAAATAAATCTGCATTTCCACCAATTTTAAAAGATGTATGTTTCTTCATAGACTCATTTTGTAAGATATTCTCATCAGAAATTCTCTTATTTAGTAAATTATAAATCTCTAAATTAGTCACAAAAAATCCTCCTTAATTTATGGAATTTTTCTTATGATACTATACCATTTTTTTAAATAAATTGCAACATTATTTATTAGTTTTTATCAAATGAAAAATCGTATATTTCTGAGAATTTTGTCGAATTATGTCATACGATTTTTCTTTACATTTGCAGTGTTTTGTAGTATATTGAATAGGTCATTTTCTTCTTAACAAATTTTATTCAATGAAAGGAGTCGATTTTATTCAGAATGAAAAAAATTTATGAATTAGATCAAAAACTAGAAAAATTACAATTGCAAAAGAAAAGCTTTAATTCCTTTGAAAATACTTCCATTATTCAATTTATAAAGTACAAAAACGTACTGTACAAAGAAAATAAAATTGTTGATAAACTTCACAAATTAAATTTATTAGCAAAAGAAGTTAACTTCCTATATGATATTAATACAAAAAGTTGGATTGCAAATCCACAGATTAACTGTAGGAAATATTATAAGATGGAGCAGAACGCAAGTTATAAAAGAGATTTAACTCTATACAAATTAGGTATATTAAAAAGAAAACCTCTATCCCCATTTTTTCAAAATATTAGAAATCATTTGCCCGAAATAAATTATTCCAAATATAATTTTATCAAGAAAATTAATAATCGAATTAATAATTTTACTTCATATATTTTACCAAAAAGATTTAACAAATTAGCTATTTCTGCTGCAAAAGTAGGAATTAAAGGCTACAAAAAACTACAATCGGATTACAAATTTATACGAAATTCATTTACAAATAAGAGCTCCTTTAGGTACGTAAAAGGAGTTATTGATGAAGCTAATAGACAAGTTTCAATAAGCGAAAAAAGAAATAATTTTATACAATACCTAAAGTTAACTCCTGAAGACTTAAAATCAAAACAGTATATTTATAATTCTTGTAATGGAATAACTCACTCTAAAATAACTAAAAAAGACAATTCTCCAAAATCATATGAATATAGTTTATAATTAATCTTGACTTATGTTTTTAATTGTATTAAATTATTTTTGAAAGAACATTTTAAATATTTAGTCTAGAAAGGATTGATTTATATGAAAACTTATGAAATAGCAAATTTATATAATTTAGATGAAACAATAGCAAAGGACATCTTCGCAGGATGCACTTACCCTTGGGAAGTTTTACCTAAAATAAAAGATTTTATTATTACTCTTGGAGAATCTTTAGATTCAAATGAATACGACAAAATTGGAGATAATGTGTGGATTGCAAAATCAGCTAAAGTAGCCCCTACAGCTTACATTGCAGGTCCAGCTATAATTGGTAAAGAAACTGAGGTTAGACACTGTGCCTTTATACGTGGAAATGCAATTGTTGGAAATAACTGTGTTGTTGGTAATTCAACAGAATTAAAAAATGTAATTTTGTTCAATAATGTACAAGTTCCTCATTACAACTATGTTGGAGATTCTATATTGGGATACAAATCTCATATGGGAGCAGGTTCAATCACATCTAACGTAAAGTCAGATAAACAGTTAGTTGTAATTAAAGATGGAAATGACAGAATTGAAACCAGGTTAAAAAAAGTAGGTGCAATGCTAGGTGACAATGTTGAAATTGGATGTGGCTCTGTATTAAATCCAGGTACTATTATTGGAAGGAATTCGAATGTGTATCCATTATCTTCTGTAAGAGGTGTAATAGGTTCAAATTCAATTTATAAAAAACAAGGTGAAGTTGTTAATAAAATAGTTATGTAAAAAACAAGACGGAACAAACTAAAAGTTCGTTCCGTCTTGTTTTCGTTAAATATTGTAAATATCGTACTCTCCCTTAAAACCCACATAGTAATTAGCAGGTTCCTTATCCCCGGGACGGTATACACTTTCTTTTGGCTCATTGTCACCCTCATAGAATTCCACTTTATGCCTCCAGAGCATATCAATTAACATATTGGTAAGTTTTTTTACTTCTGTCATCTCAGTCTCGTTTGTAACATCTTCAATATATGTTACAACCTTGAACTCAACAGTATCCACTCCATCAAATGACAGCATAACTTCGTTTGGAATATTGTCACTGATGTGCATTTTTTCCATTGCCTTAACAAATGTTATGAAAGCCTTTGTTGTTTTGGGAAGAAAAATAAAATACTCCCCTGATTCAGCTGAAATGTATAATCCAGCTGAAGTACCATAAAGTCCATCTCCTTCATAGTCGTCTGGATTCAGCCAAATAATACTTGTTGATGCTTTTGATTCTCTTTCTGACCACTCATATACAATGGGTAGAGTTTCCTTCTTGAATGTAGCTACAAAAGCTTCCGAAGCCTTCCTTGCAGCTGCATACAAATCTGCACCAGATTTCCGCATAGTGATTTCCTCCTTCTACGGTGTAAAAATGTCTTAATGATAGGCCATTTGCACTATCTTGCTGAAGATTTTATCACATTTTTCATATTATGTCAAACTGAGTCATGCTTTTATTTATATACTATTAGACATTATAACAATTAAATTATTATAAGCTAGTAAATTCTTAATATTTGCCCAATATAAATTAAGTTAGGATTTTTTATATCATTAATCTGAACAATTCTATTTACAGTAGTTCCATATTTTAAAGCAATTCTGCTCAAAGTATCACCTTTGCTTACTCTATATTTAATTTCTTGATTGTTATTTCCATTGCCGTTATATTTATATATAGTAAGTGTGCTTCCAGCTTATATTAAATTCTTATTTTTTATATTTTAATGGGTCTTTCTTTGCTTTTTTTAGTAGCACTATGCTTAGTGTTAATGCAACAACTAAAATACCAAAAGCAATTATTGCTGCTGTTTCTATACCAAACGAAACACAAAACATTATAATAACAAATATATCTAATATTGTTAATCCTTTTATTAAAAAATTACATCTTTCTATTATCTCATTTTCTACAGGAGTGCGATTTTCTTCCTTTATCTGATTACGTGGTTGATTAGCTAAATAATCCTCATAGACTTTGTCCAAATATTTAGAAACCGCTTCTAAGTCTTGTTGATTATAATTCTTAGTATATAATTTATGTCCTACAATTTTTTCAAAATCCTCAAAATACTCATCATAAGCATAAGAAGTAAATCTTTTTCCTTCTTCATTCAAGTCATCATCCCAAAACTTTGCATCACAATATTCTATCAAATATTGTAATCCATTAACATCTGAATTAAAAATATCTTGAATATCTTCAATACTACCATGTATTTCAGGATTTGCCAATCCATTTCTAAATGCCCATTCAATATAATATCCAATATGTGCACCAGCTCTTTCCCAATGTTCATCATCTGAAACAACATCAGTGACCTCGTCCCAATGCCAATCAATTCTATCTATTGCCATATTCATACCTCCTTAATTATCACTTTAATTTTAGTTTACACCGCATTTTTCTTATACAATTTATCCATTTAATTTACAGCTTATATTCTCTCCATTAACTGTATTAACAATTATCTCATGTCCTCCAAGCAATTCTGCACCATCTTCGTCATATAAATCTCCAGCAAATGAAATTGAAGTATTATCTTCTGAATATCCTTCTTTTTTATTTTCGGCTTGAGGCCAAATGCTAATTCTAATCCTTGAAAAATGATTTACAATATAATCTCTTGATATATCATTTCCATTTTCATCTTTCTCTTCCCATAACTTACAGGTTTGTAATGTATAATTATATAATGTTGCTAAAATTTTTCCTTTTACTTCAATTATTTTTTCAATAGCTTTAATGTACAACTGTATTATATCTTCATTTTCAAATGTATCTTCTATTCCAATAATCTCAAACATTTTAGGGTCCAATGCTTTGCACTTTATTTCAATTTCATATTCTTTATAATAAAACTCTATATCACCATATTTTTCATGTTTAAATATATAATATGGTTTTTCAGCCTGAAATCTCTTTTCACTAAATTCAGAGACTTCATCATTATAAAATTCCTTTTCTATATGCTTAGGAATTTCATCAGTCCAAATAATCTCTTTGTAGTTCTTAGTAAACAATTCATTATTAATTTTTAAAAGCTTTTTTATTTTCTCTATATGAACTGCATTGCTTTCTTTAACTCCAAAATTCAGATTTTCTTCATCTTCATCAAATACAACTACAAGTTTATTTCCATAGAAATAAATATTAGTTTTATTGCTATTAAATTTATAAGACTCAAATTTTTCATTCATCATAATATCATAAACATTGTAAATATAATCTCTTAATTGTTTTGCATATTTTGAGATAAAAACATTACAATCTATTTCTTTATTATTTAAAACATTCAACAAAGGTCTGACTAATTCTTTTATATCATTACTAGTAATATTCTTTATTTGTTCTCTCATCTGAATATATGATAAAAAAGAATATGAATTAGCAATTGTTTCTAAACTGTCTTTGTCTAGATTATTTATAATATCTATTAATCTTTCATTATCTAATATCTCATATTTATTAATTAAATAATCTATAAGACATCTTATTGTTGAATTATTTTCACTTTTTAGACTATCTGTTATAGCTCGAATAATATCTGATTTAGCTTTATTCTTAATTTCAGAATTTGTGTAAATCATGTTTTTTCCGTACAATTTTAAGTAGTATACTGGTTTTAGTTTTTCATCATTTTTAAAAGACTCGTCTAATTTACAAAAATTATCCCATTGTTCTACATCATTATTGGGTTTTATATTATTATTTTTCTTTCCAAAATTAAATAATCCCATAAATTCACTCTCCTTATGTTTATTATTTATAATTATATAGTAAGAAGTATATAATTTCAATATACTTATATTTACACTGATAATATTGCATAACCTTGCATATAAAAAGAGCAGATACACCATTAAGATATACCTGCTCAATTCATTAAAAGCTCTTGCTGTGTTTGATGTGTAATTCATGAAGAAAATCTTCTAAATCATTGTATGATTTTACTATTTGCTCGCAACACTCTACAATTTCTTCTAACCCAGATGTTACCTCATAATCATCATACATAAAAGCTCTTGCACTATGATGTTCCAAAGCTTCCTGCATACCCAATATTGTTCTTCTGTCCATGTATATTTTTTCTATACGGTTATTTAATACCTTGTCAAAATTGGACAGCTCTTCTACATATTGAATATCTTCTTCCTTGTCGTTAGACCTGCTTACTTGAACATCGAAAATATTTGACCGAATTTCTTCAAGAACGACATTCTTAGTCTTCTTATTGAATTTCTTAATTTTTTCCTCAATGTTCAGCTTCACATGATTCTCTTCAAAGAATGAACCAGTTCCATATGGCATACTTCGATTTTCCATATAGTCTAATGGAAAATTTGGTTTGGTTATACTGCTATTCAGCATATAAACAACCTCTTTCCTAATAAAAATATTCTCTGCCTACCTGGGTTTAATCGTAAAATTAAACTTTGATAGGCTTTATCCTTCATGAGGATAAACTGACATACTAATTATATCATATTTATGTAAACATGTCAATTTAAGGAAATTGCTACTGTTTTATTATAATTTTGAAATATTTTTTGAATTTAATTGATTAAACATAAAAAAAGATAATCTTTCGATTATCTTTTTCTGGCTCCTCGTGTTGGACTCGAACCAACGACCTATCGGTTAACAGCCGAGCGCTCTACCAACTGAGCTAACGAGGAATATATAATCTGGCGACAACCTATCTTCTCAGCAGGGTAACCCGCAAATATTGTTGGCACATTGGAGCTTGACTTCTGTGTTCGGGATGGGAACAGGTATTACCTCCATGTCATAATCACCAGAAAAGTTTTGTATACTTTCAAAACTTAACTCTTTGGATAATATATCATATCAATATTTTTTTGTAAATACTTTTATAACATTTTTTCCAAAAATTTAAATTTTATTCAGCACACTCAAAAATATATAGATAAATTCTAAGGTAATCTAGTTACCTTCTAGTTTTATTATAATATCGTGGTTAAGCCCTCGAATTATTAGTATTGGTCACCTTAATACATTACTGCACTTACAGCTCCAACCTATCAACCACATAGTCTACGTGGATTCTTACTATCTT
>JAFUYJ010000035.1 GCA_017470645.1 Clostridia bacterium | reverse complement strand
TGGAACTTTTTGTCAGTGTCCCTAAAAGTTCCACGTCCCCAAAAGTATCCATTAAGCTTTAATTCTAGGTTCAAACTTAGAAACCTCGCTCAAATCCTTAAATAATTCTGTTTCCTTCTCACTCATTTCAGTTGGAACCATTATTTTAACTTCAGCAACTAGATCCCCTCTGCTGCCTTTTCCATTTTTATAACCTTTTCCGCCTATACTAATTAATTCTCCACTTTGTGTACCTTTTGGAACTATAACATTTACTTCTTCATCAATTGAAGCAATACTTGCTTTTGTTCCTAAAGCTGCTTCCCAAGGTGTAATTGGTAGATATTTATATAAATCGTATCCAATCAATTTAAAGTTAGTATCATCTTGTATGTTGATTTTTATAAATAAATCCCCACTTTTTCCACCATTCTCTCCAGCTTTTCCTTGTCCTATCAATCTTATTTTTTCGTTATTTTGAATTCCTGCTGGAATTTTTACATCAAAGTTTTTCATCTTTCCATTAACAGTTCTAAGCGAGATTTTCTTATCTGCACCATAGAACGCATCGTTTATTGATATGTTAATTTCTGTATCTATGTTTTCACCTTTTTTAGGAACTTTACCGCTTTTTGATGTAGCTGTTTGAGCTTCCATTTTTTTGTTATCAACAGCTCCAAAGAAAATATTGAAGAAATCACCTACAATTGAGGTTTTTACACGTGTTCCGTCTTCTATTTTAGCTTTTCTTCTTCCAACGTAGTTATTCCACATTCTATCATACTTTCTTCTTTCGTTAGCTTCAGAAAGAATTCTATATGCTTCATTTATATCTTTAAACCTGTCCTCAGCGTTTCTATTTCCAACATTTACATCAGGGTGATATTTTTTGGCTTGTTCTCTATAAGCAACTTTTATTTCATCAAATGTTACTTTATTTGTTTCTAATCCTAATATTTTATAATAATCCTTAAAAATCATTGAACGTCCCCCTAATTTTTAATCATTTGGCATTATTATAACATGAATTTTTTTATTTGTAACCCATTTTTAGAAATTTTTTGAAACATTTTATGTTTTGAGGTGCTTTTGGGGACACTGACAAAAAGTTTCACGAGTTTGAATCTTTTTGTCAGTGTCCCCAAAAGTTCCACGTCCCTAAAAACAGCATTTTTTTATTTATTAACTCCAATTTTGTTTCCATTTAACGCTAAAATATTTTGATCATAAGAGAAAACCAAATTATCTCTTTCTCTTTTTCTCTTCAACGCGATTTGAACTAAATCATCAATTTCCTCTGAAAAGCTCTTTCCTGTAGCTTCCCATAGGTAATATGAAAGCGCACCTGGAATTGTATTTATTTCATTTACATATACATCATTTGTATCATTATCTACTAAAAAGTCAATTCTTGAAACTCCGTTGCATCCAAGTATTTTGAATGTTTCAACAGCCAACTCTTGAATTTTAGCTTTCATTTCATCACTAATCTCTGCTGGTAATTTTCTTTTTAATGAAGCCATTCCTTGTTTTGCACCACCGTTGCTTTCAACGTTACCTGCTTTTGTTTTTGTTCCAGACATATATTTATCTGTATAGCTTAAAATTTCGTCACTTCCAACTGGCTCCTCGCATTCTGATGGTTTTGCATTTGATGTATCTCCTAAAACTGAGCAGTTTACTTCTTTTAGATTAGTAATCGCATTTTCTACCATTATTCTATCTGAAAATTGCATTGAATATTCTATAGCTTCAACTAAACTTGCCTTATCTTTAGCTTTCTTAATTCCAACACTTGAACCTAAGTTTCCAGCTTTTACTATAACAGGATATCTTAGTTTTTCTTCGATTTGGTTAATATATTTATCTTCATCTCTAATATAATCACAAGAATAAAAAGCTATGTAATCTAATGATGGAATTCCAACTTCTTTAAGAACTCTTCTCATCATAATTTTGTCCATACCAATACTTGCTGATAAAGGATCGCATCCAATATATGGAATATTTAAAGTTTCTAAGAATCCTGCTATGCTTCCATCTTCACCGTTTGTACCATGCATTGCAGGGAATGCAACGTCAATAGTATTTATAATATTCTCTCCAAATTTTTTCATTGGAAATCTTACAACATTTATGTTTGTACCATCATTTACCAATGTAACTTGTGTTAAACTTTTAATCAATTTATCCATATCTTTAAAAGATTTTAAGTCATCTAATCCTTCTCCTGTGTACATTAAACCTTTCTTGCTTATATATAGTGGAACTATTTCATATTTGTCAAGGTTAATGCTACCCATGGCTTGATTTGCTGTTATTATTGAAATTTCATGTTCAACAGATCTTCCTCCAAATATAACACCTAATTTAATTTTCATATTTTATCCTTCCTTCCTTTTTTATTTGGGATATGATGTTTTTTCCCAGTGTCCCCAAAAGCATCCCCAAATTGAAATCTTTCCTATAAATAATTATCCGGCAAATCATTCTCCAAAAGTGCAACCGTATGAGCCGCATCAAATTCGCCCAATTTCTTAAATGCATCATTTATATCCTTTGCAACGTAAACCTTTTCCTTAGGATATCCCATGTTGTTTATTCCTTCATTTAAATCTACCGCTTGTTTTTCTCCAACTAGAATGATAAAGTCGCAGAATTTTGTTGCTTCTTCACCAAATTCAACATTGTATTTCTTTGCAAATTCGCCTAAATCAACGATTCCTGGAGTTACTAAAATTCTAGTTTTATTTTCGAATCTTCCTAGTGTTTTAACTGCCATTTTAGCACCTTTTATGTTTGAGTTATATGCGTCGTCTATAATAATTAGTCCATTAGGATTTCTTTTTAATTCAAGTCTATGTGGGACTGGTTTTAAAAATCTAATTCCAGATCTTATTTCATCAGCATTCAATTCTAATTTTTGTGCAACCGCAATTGCGCCAACTATGTTTAAAATGCTGTGTTCTCCTAATAATTTTGTTTTAATGTTTGTTATTTCTTCAGTTGGTGTATGAACATCAAACACTGAACCTGATTCTTCAATTCTAATATTATATGCGTAATATTCAGATTTGTCATCTAATCCGTATTTTACAGTGTTTTTCTCAAAATTTATTTTACTAATATTTTCGTCTTCATTATTTACGAAAGCCCAACCATCAGCTGGTAATGAATCTACTAATTCCATTTTCGTTTTTTGAACATTTTCTATAGTCTTAAATGTTTCTAAGTGTTGAGGTCCAACTGCTGTTAAAATTCCATATTTAGGTTTTACTATATCACAAATTTCTTTAATATCTCCAATATTTTTTGCACCCATTTCGCAAACGAATACTTCGTGTATAGGCTCTAGATTTTCATTTATTGTTCTGACAACACCTAGAGTTGTGTTATAACTTGCTGGGGTCATTAATGTGTTATATTTTTGAGATAAGATTGATGAAACTATGTATTTTGTTGTAGTTTTCCCATAACTTCCAGTTATACCAACTACTTTTAAATTATTGTAACTTTCTAGTTTCTTTTCTGCTTTTTTTACAAATCCATTATTGATTGATTTTTCTATTGGTTTATTGATTGTGTTTACTGCAAGCACTAGGTATGTTGAAAGAATTACAACCATACTTAAAATGAATAATACTGAAGCTAGAACGTATGTATTAAAGTACAAAAATACGTTAGCTAAAATTGCAAGTATTACTACTATGACTGTACTTGTAGAAAACAATCTCTTTACCCTTTTTGTAACCGCCAAAGGCTTCTTTATTTTGTATATAGGTCTTGACATATATAAGATGATTGTTAATACTAATCCAACTATCAAACCAATTCTTGCATTAAATGCAGTTATTATAGCTGGTATAATCAAACTACAATCTCTTAATATTAATTTTTCTTTTTTATTTTTGTCCATCCATGTTTTATATCTACTATTAAAATAAGATTCTAATTGAAGCATATGGAAACCATGCTTCATTTTGTATATGTAATATATGTACATGATTATTACAGATACGTTTAATAATACATAATTTATTATTTGATCTTGCATTATATTTATTATTTCCTTTCTTGATGAAACTTTTGGGGACACTGACAAAAAGCTTCACCTGGATGAAACTTTTTGTCAGTGTCCCCAAAAGTTTCATCTTATCTATCATTTTTCAAAAACTCATCCAAAACAACAAGCACGCTTCCTAATTCCTCTAAATAGGAAAAATGGCTTCTTCCTGGATATACAACCAATCCACTATCTGGAATTAATTTTTCCATTGTTTTTGCATCTTCTAGTGGTGTTGCAGTGTCTTTTTCTCCCCAAATTATTAGTGTTGGTACTTTAATGTTTGGCATTAAAGATTTTTGGTCCTCATTAACTATCTTAGACATTGTTTTTCTTAAAACTTCTGGTGATTGTTTATAATCACTTGATCCAAATTTTCCAAGCATTCTTTCTCTCATATTATTGAACATTTCTGTTTTTGGAAATAGTTTTGTTATGTTTTTTACTGCTTTGAAAGTATATACTTTGAAATAGTATTTAGGCTTTCTTTTTGGTACTATTCCAGCACTATCTATTAATACTATTTTATTTACCTTTCTTAAATTCCTTCCAACTAAATTGATAATCATTCTTCCTCCGTTTGAATGACCAATTAGAATTGGATTTTCAATATTTAGTGCATCTAAGAAATCATTCAAAAAGTTCGAAAAATCTTCTGTTGACAATGGTTCTTTTGGTAAATCACTTTTTCCAAATCCTATTACATCTAAATTATACACTTTAAAATTTTTACTTAAATGATTTTGTAATGGCTTCATAGTATTTAAATCTGTAAGCCATCCATGCACCAAAACTACAGGCTTTCCTTCGCCTGATACTTCATAATTTATATTATATCCATTAATATTTATATTCAAATTTATCACCTTACATATTTATTCATGTTCTCATTTTATAATATATATGCGAATAAATCAATATTTATATTGGAAAAAATTAGGAACGTAAAAAATCCAACCCTAATCAGGGTTGGATTTTTTGCATTTAGACTAGGATTTTAGTACCACCAAAATCTCAGGTCGTCGTTTCCTTCTTCATCCAAAGGAATCATCACAACAACACCATAGAAGTTATGCTTAGGAGTATCCAAAGCAAGTTTTTCTGTGCCTAACTTGCATTCAGAATAATTCTCTCTTGCTGTACAGAAAAAGTAAGGATACATTGGATTATCTCTTAATTTTCTGTATTCCTCTTCTTCATACTGTTCCAAGTTCAACTGTTTTTCAATCAAAGAGATTTCTTCATCAGTAAGATTGTTACAAAGCTCTTCGTTTGATACCATTTGAACAGGACAATAGTCCGGCATATCAGGTTCACAAGTAGAACTGAAACAGAACATAGTAGGCTCTTCCTTACAATATTCTAATCTAAAGTTCGGCATACCCAATTGTTCAGCAGTATTGATAAGAGGCATTAACACTTTTCTCTCCACACAACTACCTCGTGGGCTTAATTCATCTTCTGTAAACCAATACCTAGATGTTGCTCCGGGCTTAGTTGACAAATCCAGATTTTCTTTAGAATTAAGTTCGAGAATTTCGTTTCCTTCTTCGTCAATTGGTATCAAGTACCAGTTGTTAGCAATTTCAAACTCATTAGCCAAATTCCATTCTTCTACTGCTTCCTGATATGTAGTATTCATGGGAATCGTTTTAGGTTCAAAATAGTTAAGCATATACGTCAGAATCATACCATCTGATATCTGACCTGCTCCTGCTGGAGGATTTTCTTCAAAATTGTCGAACTCGGTTATAGGACGATAGCAGAAGTTCGAAAAAGTAGAATAATAATACTTATCTAACTTTGAAGGTGCAACTTTTCCTATATTTTCTTCTCCTGTTTCATCCACGCTTGGCACTATCTGAACACCGTAACCATAAGTTATTTGATTATACAAACAATAGTATAATCCCGGATCAGCATATGCGTACGTTATAGGATGATTATCCCATTTAATCTTATACCGGTCTATACCCCACAATTGAGCTGTTGCAAGAAGAATGTTGTATTTTTCCTCTGAAATAGTTTCTCCAAGCTCATTAACAAGCTCCTCCCTTGCGGGTGGCGTCCATGAATTTGGTGATGTGGTCGTTACAATTGTTGTTGTAACTGTAAATGTCGTTGTCATTTTAGTGGTAGTCGATGTGGCTTTTGTTGCTGTTGATGTAACCTTAGTTGTTGTCGACGTTGCTTTAATCGCTGTTGACGTTGCCTTAGTTGTCGTTGTTTTTGCTGTTGTTGCTGCTGTCTGAGTTGTAGTAGTTGTTGCTGGCTTAGTAGTAACGGTTGTTGTTGTTGGAGGTACCAAATAAGATTCCGGCAGTGAATTAATCACTTTGGCATCGCGTTTCATAACTGAAAGTGCATCCATGCCATTAACGCCGTCTCCATTCTGGAACACATCCGCCTGGAGATAACCTTTTTCGGTTATTCCTTTCTCCTTACCAACGCCGTATTTACCTGGCAAAGCTACAAGTTGTAGTATAGCAACTGCATCATTTAACGTAACCGCACCATCGCAATTTGCGTCTCCCCAAATTATAGCCTCAGTTTCTACCTTTGACTTTGTTTCATTTGCATCGATGTTAGCATCAGCAGCCATAGCATTAATGCCTAAGCTAGACATACTAATAAGCGAAGCAATTACAATTGAAACAATTTTCCGCATTTTCATCATAACTTTTTCCTCCTTTGATGAATTTTATTTTTTCAATGTGCGAATGATTGTGCTTTTAGCACGTTGCAATTATTATACCATAATTTTACGGCTTTGTAAAATTTAACTTTAAGCAATTGGATATAAAAAATAAGTAGACAAAATATTATATTTATTTTGTCTACTTTGATTTTAAATTAACTTTGATTATTCATTCACTGTTTTTTCAACAGTTCCTAAAATAACTTTTACATTTGTAACTACTGTATTTGTGTATCCTTCTAAAGCTCTTGCTTGTACTGCGTTTGCGCATGGTACTGTATAATCAACTATAACAGATTCTGTTGTTGCTGGTTCTGCTGTTTCTCCTTCTGGATTTCCTTCATCATCTCTTGCTTCTTCTAATTCTTTTAATGTCTTAACTATAATGTTTTCAACCTTGCCTCCTGTTAGGCTTCCGTTGTTTACACCAGCTATACCACCTGCGTATAGAGTAGAGTTTAATGTATGCGTTGTATTTTCATCTGCTATTACTGTTACGTTTGATAATCCAGAACCTTCTGCAAGAATACCTGCAATTCCTCCGACAATAGTTTCTCTTGTTGGTAATACTGTATCTTCTCCTTCTAATAATGTATCTATATTCTTAACTGTACTGTTGCTGATATCTGCTTTACCATATCCTATAATACCGCCAATTGCAAAGTGACCATTAGCTATCATATCTTGTACTTTAACATTTGATATTGTTCCATTCGCTGCTCTTTGATTTCCTGTTTCAGTACCTAGTGATACACCAACTATACCACCAAGAATACCTTGATAGTTACCTTCTCCTGCTCTTGGATTTCCTTGTTCTATTTCACCAATGTTTACTTTCAAATCCTTTACAGTTACTGGGTGATTATCTGTAATTGTGTAGTCCCCTGATGTATATCCTATTAAACCACCAACATGTCTTCTTTCCCCTATTCCGTTGTCAACTTCTAAATCTTCTACTGTAGAATTTTTGATTTCTAGTTTATAGTCATCTCTCCATACAGAAGTTATTACATTACCAATCAACCCACCATATACGCTTGCTACTTGTCTTGTACCTTTATCTTTAAATAGTGCATTCTTAACTTGTGATTCTGTTATTAAAATTTCTCCATCATATAATGGTATATCACCTATAAATCCACCAACATTTGCGTCCTCTGCATTTATTTCAATTCCATTAACTATATTATTAGATACATTTGCAGATGATGTAGTTCCTATTAATCCTCCAATAGATGGAGTACTATATCTACTTCTATTTATAATTCTTTCAATATTCGAATCGTTATGATTTAACTTAATATCCTTTAATATATTATCAGATAGATTTGCTGCATAACAAAATCCAATCATTCCTCCCATTCCTTTACAATCTCTATCAACTGTATATTCTAGGTTTTCGATTTTTGAGTCTGAAATACTTAAAGAATTATTAATCTGTACACCAATCAAACCTCCAAATGTTCTATTATTATCACCTGCTTCTCCAGTTTGATTTATTCTTATATCACTCATATCTATACCAGAAATGTTAGTTTCTTTTAAAGCACATCCTACTAATCCACCAACTGCTGTACCTTGAACTTCCATATTATTATTCATGAATTTTGAATTAGCAATTTCCAAACTATAACCATTATGTCCTCCAACATATCCACCTGTTACAGCTTCATATGTATCACCTGTCACGTCAAAGTCAACATTACTTACTTCAACATTATTAACTTTTACGTTTCCTTCGTTTAAAATATATCCAATTACACCACCTACAGGTTCACCTTGTCTTTCGGCATGAGCAATTATATTCATATTGGTTACTTTTGAATCCTCAATAGAAACATCTTCTTTAGCCTGAACAACGGAGAACATTCCTCCAACCGGTGCTTCATAAGAACTATAAGAATTTTGTTCTATTTTATTTTTTGAAGTACCTGTTGATTTCACTTCACAGTGTTTTACTGAAGCTTTATTTGCTTGAAAATATCCTATTAATCCGGCTGTATTAGAGTCAAGACCACTTAGTTCATTTATTATATCCGTATCTATGACATTACAGTTTTCTAAGTTTATATCAAACTTTGACCCATACGTAATTCCAATTAGTCCCGCAGCGCTTGACAAAGGCACAGAATCTGAAGAATCTATTTTGATGCTAGAACTTGTTACATTGTTATTTTTAGCATTAACTTCTGCTATATTATTTCTGCTATCATAAGATACTAAACCTACTAATCCTGCTGAAGTACAATTACTTCCAGATATATTAATAATACTTATATTGTCTACTTCATTATTGTTAATATCCATCTTAGAAAGTATACCACGATAGTTATAGTAGTTACCTAACAGACCTCCTATATGCGAATTGCATCTTATATCTTCAGTTCCGCAAGAAATTTTTAAATATTTAACTTCATTGTCATATATACTTACTACTTCTCCACCCTGTAATAATCCTATAAGTCCTCCTATATCATTGTCACCTGAACCAGGGTTAACTGAATATAATGTTTTTATATTATCTTGACCATCACCGCCAACTGTACAGTTTCCTACATAGACACTATTTGAATACGAATCAGAATAAATTGTTCCTATTATTCCTCCCATACATCCTAGTGAATTCTTAGTAATATTTCCTGAAAAACTGCTATTTGTAATTGTGCACTGTACATTATCAACACCTATTTGTTCACTTGGTATTGAGCCTGGTCTTGCAATCTGCTGTCCTAGAATTCCACCTACGCCTCCTAAACAACTATTTGTACCTATTCTTACAACATCACCATTACTCTTCGTGTTATTTATAAACAGATCTCTATCTAATGAACATCCAAGTATTCCACCTATTTGTCCATATGATTCAATTTTTGCATAGTTAGTACAATCCTCTACTGTTGTAACACTTGATGTTGCTCCTAAAATTCCACCAGTGCATGCACTTACTCCATTTGTATCATCATAAACACTAACTTTTCCGTATTTATCCTCTGAATCATTTTCTACACCATTTACACAACCTGTAATAGTTGATGTCATTCCTAACTGTTGTCCAAATAAGTATCCAACTATACCTCCAGCATGATATCTAGCTTTTATTGTTCCAGTATTAACACAATCAGATACTTCTGCATTTATTTCTGTTTTACCTATTATACCTCCAGAATGGAATTTACCTGAAACTTCAGTTTCATTTGTACAATTAGAGATACTTAGTAAATTCTTTTTATCCCCTAAAGATTCTCCTACTATACCTCCTGCGCCATATAAACCATCTGTAGATAAAGTAATTTTATTATCATTAGTTTCATTTAATTTATTGTTACTATTTTTTACAAAAATGTTTCCATTAACTCCACCAACTAAACCACCGGCTGTATTATATGCATAAACAGATCCATAGTTATTAGCATCTTCTATAACAACTTTATTTGTTTTCCATGTAACATTTACATTTCTTGGTGCTGATGGAAGTGTTTCATTATCTGTATGAGAGATTTCTTCAACTTCATCATCTTCAAGATCTTGTACTAGTGTTAATTCTGGATCTATAATGTATTTTTCATTTACTCCATCCCATTTTGGTGTAATTTCTACTTTAATCAAGTCTTTAACTAAAATATCATATCCCTCTGGTGCTTCAGTTTCTTTTAGATAGAATACATCGTGTGTTAATGATGTGATTGGAATATTGGCAATTGTTAATATTCCGTCTACTGTTTCTTGATTTTCATAGATAAGTTCTTTTTCTTCTGTTTCTTCATTATATTTATATACATTGAATTTAGCCCCGTCTAGTAATTTAGCATTAGTCGTTCCGTTTATTTTTTCGATTTTCTTAATGTTAATATTGTAATTATCAACTGTTGATTCATTTGTAATATAGATTGTAATTGTATCGTTCTCAAATGTTGCCATTGTATTTGTTGGAAGTCCAGTTTGTGAGTTTGCAAATCCTACCATACCTCCTGCATTTGTAGTTTTCAAATTTCCTATATTTCCATAATTTTCACAATCATCTTTAATTGAAACTGCTCCATCTGTATAACCAATAAGTCCTCCTAAATTTTTACCTCCATATTTTTCATATGGATACACTGTTTGTTCGGATTCTTCGGTAATCAAATTTCCATTATTAACTGATTTTTCAAATCTTGCAATTCCATATTTGTCAACACATCCTACAAATCCACCCATGTTTCTAGTAAATGCGCTACCACATACATCTCCATTGTTTGTACAATTTAAAAATGTTACACCTGCAAATGAATATCCTACAAATCCACCTACGTTTTCTCTTGATGCATAAACATTCATGCTGTTTGTACAATTTTTAAAATATGCTGTTCCATAGTTGCAGAATCCAACCATTCCGCCAACACCTGTAATTATCCATGTTCCTTTTGGAGAATTATCATTTCCTATTGATGACCCTTCATTTGTACAGTTAACAATCTTTATGTTACCTAATGTTACACCTACTATAGATCCAACATTTTGTTCTACTGATCCACTTTTCATTGTAAATTTAACTTTACAATCTTTTATAATTGGATCTTTTCCTGAACTAGTCATTGTGTGACCAGCTATACCACCAACATTTTCTGAAACTCCCCATGTTTGTGCTGTAACAGTGAAATCTACATTACAGTTTGTTACTCTTCCACCAGCTAATATCGCAGCCAATCCACCTATTCCATGGTATGGTGCTCCAGGATTTTCTTGAACATCTTGTAATGCTGCTGTAGTTGCTTTTAAGTTCAGATTTTTTATATCACCTGTACAGAATCCAATTAAACCAATCTGTTTATTTGTTGTAGTTCCTGATAAAACGATGTTTTTAATTTCATGTCCATTTCCATCTAATGTTCCATAGAATTGAGGTATTGCAGTCCATATTTGTCCACCATAATCAATGTCTTGTTGTAATCTATATTTTTTGTTTGGTGCAAATATATATGTCTGGCCATTTACTTCTACTTCTTGAGCTGTTAAATCTCCTATTTTTCTTAATTGCTCAGCTGTATAAATAGGAATATATTCTTCTCCAACATCCTCTTCATCTTCAATATCAAAATTATCATAAATTTTACCATCAACGTCTAACTCAACAGTTACACCTGTAACTTTTCCATTGTTATCAAATACTTTAACAACATCCATTCTTATGATTCCGTTAATAGTACGTTTATAACCAACTGGTGTCTCAACTTCTTCTATATAATATGTATCTTTCTCATTTTGATTGTATGTTGTAAGATTTCCAAAATTAGCTTCTCCATCTTGAGTAATAATATCTTTTATTTTGTTCATGTTTTCATCATATAATCTAATTTTTGCACCATCTAGTAATTCGTTTGATGTTGAGTCTATTTTCTTAACTACTAGATTATATCCTGATTCAACATTTGTGTCTAAAGATAAGAACTCAAAATCAGAATCATCTTCTAATCCTCTTACATATATACTAGTATTTGATGCTAATGCTAATCCTAATAAGTTATTTGTTTGTTCTTCACTTTCAAGATAATCATCTGGAAGTGAATTCATATCATTTCCATCTGTTATTTCTGCTACGGTTAATAAGTATTCTTGTGATGCCCTTGGAGCTCCAACTTCGCACACTATTTGAATATCTTCATATTGTGGTCTTCCTGCTCCTGAATATGCTGCTATTTCTTTATCTTGTAAATATGTTGTTTTTAATGTTTTTCCGTCTTCTGATGCTTGCCATCCATAGAATTCATTTGTGCTATTTCCTTCTACTAGGCTTAATTTTTGTGGTAATTTTACCATTATTTCATTTGCTTTTCCGGCTACATTTCCTTCATTGTATACTCTTATTGTATATGTTATTTTGTCTAATGTTTCTACTGAATAAGGGTATTTTGTATGGTTGTATTCAAAGCTTGCTACTGTTTTGTTTGATGTTTTTGATATACTTGGTATTCTATTTGTAACATCTTTTTCATTTATTTTACTTACAAATTGTCTTAATACTAAGTTTGTTCCATTTTCTATTCTTAATATCTCTACTTTTTTATCTCTTGTTATATTTTCGAATGTATATGAGTTATTGCCATCTAATGTTACATTTTCAACCACAGCATCTGATGTAGAATATTGTCCTTCTGATGTTACTCTTACTATTAAGTTTTCATATTTATTTTGATATTCATCTGCTACATTTACTGTAAATGTGTAATCTGATTCACATGTTGCTTCTGCAGTTGTATTGTTTAAGTTTGTAGAATCATGTGTAACTGTTACACCTGGTAGCATACATACCACTTCTATTGCGTGTTTGCAGTCTCTGAAGTGAATTATTGGTTTTCCATTTCCATACCATATATCAGCTACTGTTACATTTGCTTCGTCATTTCCAACAAATATTTCTGCAGGTTTTGTGAATATTTTTGTTCCTAAGTTTGTAACTGGTGCATCTATTCTTACAACTTCTTGTGATGCTGCTGTATTATAGAATGCATAATCTCCTATACTTCTTAATTGTCCATTTATTGTTACTTTTGTTATATTGTTGCAGTTTTCAAATGCGCTGTTTCCTATTGATGTAAATCTTGCTGGAATTATTAATTCTCCTGTAAGACTTGTACATCCTTTGAATGCACTGTCTCCAATTTCTACTATTGATTCTGGTAACACGTATGAAGTTAATCCTGTACAGTTTTCAAATGTAGAGTTTGGTAATTTTGTTATGTTGTTCATTTCAATTGTTGCTTTTGTTATTCCAATACATCCTGAAAATACTCCCTCACCCAATGTTGTAACTTTGCTTGGAACAACTATTTCTCCTGTTAAGTCTGTTCCTGCAAATGCACCTGAACCTATTGTATCAATATTTTTCTCTAGTATATTTTCATATATTTCGTTTGATATGTTCGTATATGCTAATGAACTACCTCCTATATTAGTTAATGTAGAAGGTACTGTTAAGTTTGTTAGTGCAGAACCAGAAAATGTTGAATCTTCTATTTTTGTTATTCCTTCTTCTAATGTTGCTGTTGTTAAATTTGGGCAGTTTGAAAATACCCCTGTTCCTAATCTATATGTATTTAAAATGTCTATACATGAAATTCCTATATTTCTAAATGCATAGTTTCCAATAGTTAATTCTGTTGTTCGTGGTGAAATTGTTAAGTTGGTTAATATTGTACAATTTTCAAAAGCATTATCTCCTATTTCAGTTATTGTATTTGGTATGGTTACACTTTTTAATCTGTTTTGTTTATAAAATGCTTCGTTTCCAATTTTACTTAAATTACTTCCAAATTTTATTGATGTATATGTTCCATAGCTAGAATTTATCCAACTATGAGCTCCACCATTTGCTCTGTTAACCCCTGTTTGGTAAAATGCTCTATTTCCTAGAGATTCAAGACCTGATAAATCAAGTTCTCTATTTACTGTTAATTCAAGTAAATTTGTATCATCTCCTGAACATATGAATGGGTCTATCCATGCTTCTTCAAATGCATTATCTTTTATTACTCTTAATTGAGAAAAATTATTGCTTACTAAATTACTTCTATAAAAAGCATTTTCATTTATTGTTGTTACTGTACTTGGTAACTTAAATGTATATTTTACTTTTGCTCCATCAAATTTTAATATGGCTGTTTTTGATATCGCTCCTGTTCCGTCACCTAAACTTGCAACAGGGTATGTATCTAACGTGTTTGGAATTACTATTAGATTTGGTAGCGTTGGTAAAGTAGAGTTGTCATCATCTATCATTACATTCTCTGCTTTTCCATCTATTACATCGTAGATATATGTAACATTGTCAACCGTTGTTGTTGCAGCCTTTACTTCCTTATCTCCAAATGCGACTATTCCTAGAAAAATTGCTATTGCTATTAGTATGATTTTTTTGATATTTATTGTTTGCGTTGCTGTGCTTGCTGTTTTATTAATAGTTCTAGCTTGTTCTTGTGTATCTTTTATTTGATACTTTTTAAGTTTTTCCATAATAGTTCTCCTTTCTTTTGTTTTTCTGTTTTATAATTGTGTTTTTTTGGTTTTTGAGCTTATTTTCAATAATAAATTTTCTTTGATGTTTCTTTTATTACTTTTAGTATTTATTTACCACTCTTTATTAATCTTCTGCTCTGTTTTGTTTAGCTTTCATTAATAAGAAAATAATTCCAACAACCATCCATAGTCCAACTAATACTGCTATTACGATGAATACCCATGCACTACCTGTTCTTATTTGAACTAACATCTCTTCTTTGTCATTGTTATCTTCTGTTGGGTCTTTTGCGTTAAATTCATTTTCGTATTTTGTAATTTTTCCTTCATTTATTCTTCTTCCTATGTTATCCTCTGTTAACTTCCAGTCAAATGTTATTTCTATTACTGTGCTTTCTCCTGGTTGTAATAATGTGTTTTCTAATTTTGTTGTTACTGCTTTATCTCCTTTTACTGTCCATATTCCATCTTGTACTAATTTGAAATCTTTTGGAATGTAGTCAACTAACTCTGTTGCATATCCTTCTATTTCTCCAATATTTTTTACTCTTAATCCGTATGTAACTCTTATTGTTGTATTTTCTACTTCACTTTTTGCTACATCTATTTTTATTAATTTTCCTTTTTGACTTTCTCCAACATCTTGTTTTGTTTCTTTAATACTGTTTTTTACTGTTACTTCTTTTATGTATTTTGTTACATCTAAGTCGAAGTATTTTACATATATTTTTT
This sequence comes from Clostridia bacterium, assembly GCA_017470645.1. Classification (GTDB taxonomy): domain Bacteria; phylum Bacillota; class Clostridia; order TANB77; family CAG-508; genus CAG-492. The sequence goes on along the minus strand of JAFUYJ010000035.1, from coordinate 29,093 downwards.
CTGTTGTTTCGTTGTTGTCTTTGTTTAGTTCATCTCCTGTTGAACTGTCTTTTTTACTTTCGTCAATTTTTACTCTGTTTTCTATAATTCTATCTTCAGATGTTATTTTACTTTCATCTACTTCGAATACTACATTTACATCTAAGTATTTTGGTTCTTTTTCTGTTTCTATGTTGAACCCTTCTATGTCTTTATCAATTGTGTAATCTGTTGCAACTACTGTTGCTTTTTCTGGCTCTAATGTTTCAATTAATAATCCATTATCATCTTCTGTATATGTTTTCCATCCAAATTCTTTATTTGTTTCATTATCTGGTAAGAATACTAATCCGTCTGGAATATATTCTATAATTCTTCTACCTTTTCCATTGTTTAAACTTTCGTTGTATGTACGAATTGTGTATGTTACTTTTTGCTCATTTGCTGTTTTTTCCATTTCATTGTTTTGTGTATATTTTACTTTTTTAACTTTCTTTCCGTTCTCTTCTTCTTCAACAACTTCTACTTTTGGTTCTCTATTTGTTGTTTCCTCTCCATCTATTGCTGATACGAATTTCTTTATTGCTAAGTCGTAATCGTTATCTGGTGTTTTTTCTGCTTCTACATAAATTACTACCTTTGCATTTCCCTCAACTACTGCTGAAAATCCTGGAATGTCGTTGTATTGTACTGATATATCATATCTACCTGTTGATTCATTAAATGTCTTTGTTACTTCTACAACTCCTGGATTACCTTCTTGAATTGTTCTTTCATATCCTTCTGCTGTTTGTGTTTCATATACTGTGTATGTTTCTTTTCCGTCCCCATTTATTTTAAATTGACCTATGTATAATCTTCCGTTCCTTGTGTAATCTTCTTTAACTGTTTCTGTTGATTTTGTTACCTTGAATTTTCCACCTGTTATTAATTCTGTTTTTGTTTTATTTATCAATTCAACTTCGTACATATTTTCAATTTTTTTGTTTATGAACTCAATTATTATTTCATCATTTTCATTTATTGTTGCTTTAACATTTTGATTTGCTATGTTGTTTAATGAGATTTCAAATTTTTTACTTTCTTCGTTCCATGTTACATCTATTCCTAAGTTGATTTTTCCATCTACTTTTTCATATCCTGCAACAGCTTTTGTTTCTTCAATTACATATGTTGTTTTACCTTCGCTTTTAACAGCAATCTTTCCAACGTAGAAATCTCCATTTCTAACTTTTCCAGAACGTAGAATTGATCCTTCTTTACCAACTTCGAAATCTGTTCCGTTTAAAACATTTCCGTTTTCATCTTTAGCTATTATTTTCATTCCATAATCTCTTTTGCTTTTCGTATTGTTGAAAGCTATGTTTATCTGATTATTTGCTAAATCTGATTTATCTACTAGAACTTCGCTTGTCTCTTTCTTGTACACAAATGTAACATCTGTGTTACCAAGTTCAAACTTTCCAGCTCTTGTTACTGGTTCTTCTCCTGTAGCTACATATCCACTTATTGCTGGTCTTGAAATTTCTTGATATGCTTCACCAAGATTTCCTGTGATTTGAACATCTTCAATTAATTTTGTACCACTTTCATCAACAAAATGAGCTGTAACCGTTCCTGATTGAACCTCGGTTTCAGCTGACTTTTTGTCTGTTCCCTCTAAAGCATAATTTTCTGTTGTTTGTGCAACTTGTTGATCTTGTCCTTTTTGATTTATTTGTTTCTCCACCATAACACAAGCTACAGTTGCTATTGCTAATGCTATAACTACTACCAAAATTTTTGTTAAGTTTGCGCTTACAAAGTTCTTTAATTTTTCCATAATTTTGCTCTCCTTCGCTTTTTATTATTAATTAATATATTAAAGACTTTTTTTACTCTTGTAAACACTACTTTTTTACGTTTTTTTTAGTTTATTTACGGAAAAATAAACCTTAAAAAATATTACATTTTTAAGTCTTTTTTGTAATATTTTTGTAATTATATTACTTTTATTTTATTTATTTTTATGTAAGCATTATTTCCGTAAGAGTTCCCACAACTTTCTACTCTATCTCGTGACTTTAAAAATGCATAAAGTGGTGATTGATTGCTAAAAGATGGTTGCTCGGAAAAATATATTTAGACGAAGTACGGGCGCGCAGTTTGGCACGTTTTAGTATAACTGATAAAAGGAGTCTTAAATAAGAAAATTCATCACACCAAAACTCCTTTTATCTTATACTAAAACCGGCCAGTAAGCCCACGCAGTTAAATATATTTGTCCGAGCAACCATCTTTTAGCAATTAATCATCACTTTATGCATTTTTAAAGCATCACTACACTTTTCTATTCGCAATCTCAATTGCCTTTTTAACAATATTACCGCAATTTTTTGAAGAAACATTCTGCCATCCGCCATCTTGTTTTACTTGTTCATATACTCCAAGTTCTTTTGCTATCTCTACTTTTAAATCTTCCGACATAAGTCCACTATTTCTTCTAGACATAACAAATACCTCCTTAAGTTTGAAACTAGTTTTCCACTGAAGAAATTATTCCAATGGAATACTATTATTGTTTGCTTTTTGAGCTCTTTTATTCTTGAAACTTTTGGGGACACTGACAAAAAGTTTCCAAACATCACATTGTCAAAGTTCCATTAGGTGTTTCTAAAATAACCAAAACATCTTCCTCTTTTCCCGTTTCAACATTTATATAAACCAAAAATTGCCTATCTTCCACTTTTCCCTTAAATTCCCAACACAAAATTTCAGTTTGATATTCCGTTGGAATCATCGCCAATCCTTCACTTGTAATTTCAAGATTTTTATTAATTTTCTCTCTAGCTTCATCCTGAGAAATTTTCGGTGTTGCAAAAGTTCTTTGTGTATGAGAATTCAAATACCCTGTAGTCTCCATTCCTAAAATGTCTCCATTATCTAAAGCAACTTTCAACTTTATTAAATCTGGATAAACAGTTACATTATCTTGATAATACGCATAATTTATTGTAACAATTCCATTTTGTTTTAGATAATAGGTAGGTTTCATGCTTTGAATTCCTCTTGATTCCAAGAATTTTTGTCCTATTTCATTAGCCTGTTCTTGAGTTAGAACCTCTGCGCCAACATCTCTTGTACTATTGGCCATTACAATATGTCCACCTTTTTGTGATATCGAAATCCACGCTGTATTTCCATCATTTTTTTCAACTGAAAAATCAAAAGATTGTATGTTTGCATTTTGAGTTAATCCATTTAACTTAATTTCCTTAATTGCTTCTTTCCCTAAGAATTCCTCTACTTTTTGTTTTGCTGTATCTTCATTAATTTCTTCTCCAGTTAAACCTTTTCGTTCAGGATTTGTCATGTGTTCTGAAAACGCTCCATCATATATCAATCCTGCATATTCATGAAAGTTCTCTTCTAGATTACTAAAGCTATCTTTGGAAATATTACTTACTTCTTGTGCAAATACTGGACTTCCCTTTTTAGTTAGTTCTCCCCAACTTATGCGTCCACTATTTAAATCTTCAGATAGTTGATTTAATGTGTTTTTTAGGTCTACGCTATAATTGTGAAGTTCCTTTAAATTATCTAAATCTTCTTGTGTTAATTCTTGATTGTTGATATTTTTTCTTGATAATGCATAACAATAATCACTAACTTGATTTAAAAATTTTGCTGTATTTTCCAGTTCCGTACTGTTTATGGGAAGTCTTGCCAAATAACTTTGTGCTAAATTTGCCTCTCTCCATACGTATGTTAATGTTTCTGCACCGTGTTCCGGGCTATTTGAGACTAAAGCCTTTGATAAATAGACTTCTACGCTATCAACATAGTCAACTAACTCGAAAAATGCCATATTGTATGCATTTTCTGTTGCTTGCCTATACTCTCTTTGTTTTTTATACGTAAATAGTCCCAATGCTACAATTATTGAAACGAGTACAACAACCAACGTTAACATGTGTCTATCTCTTAGTCTAGCAATCCAATCATACACTTTACTTTTTAAACTTGTCATTTTTCCTCCTTGCGCTGCTAATAACATACAACTTTCTTTTAACAGCATTTCATTTTTATTAATGTACTTTTTATTTTCTGATTTTATTTATTCTTATAGCTATAATTATTTTTTCTAATTTTTTATTAATTATTCATAAAACTGGAAAATGCATCGCAAAATGAATTTTTTGCCTTTGAAAACATCAATCATAAATTATAGTTCTACTTGCTTAGAACTTTAACATATGCTAAAATTAATTTAGTAAAAAAGAAAGAGGATGAAAATGAAAAAAGTTTTAATATTATACGCAAAATACGGCGGTGGACATTTATCTGCAGCCAATGCAATAAAAAGTTATATAGAAAATAATTATACTGACACTGAAGTTAGAAGTGTAGACTGTGTTGAGTATTTTAATAAATTTATCAGCAACGTAACAACAGGCGCATACAAAAAAATGGCAAAAAAAGCTCCTAATTTATGGAAGAAGATTTACTATGGTTCAACGGATGGATTTCTATCACACGTAAGTAATTTTACAAACAAGCTTATGGCTAAAAAATTAAAAAAATTATTTAACGAATACAATCCTGACACAGTAATTTCTGTACACCCATTTGGAACACCAATAACGTCATACTTAAAAAATCATGAGGGAATAAACTGCAAGCTAGCAGTAGTATTTACGGACTTTGCACCACATGAACAATGGCTTGTTGGAAAGGAAGAATGCGACTATTTCTTTGTTTCTAATGAGGTAATGAAACAAGCATTAATAGATAATTATAATATTGCATCTGACAAAATACACGTTACTGGAATACCACTATCAAGTGCATTTAGCTCAAATTTTAATGATGGAGAAATTATAGAAAAGTATAATCTAAATAAAGATAAAAAATTAATTTTATTTTTTGGTGGCGGAGAATTCGGTTTAGGAGAAAATTACACTGTACAAATTTTAAAAGAATTAACCCAATATATAGATAAATACCAAATCGTTGCCGTTTCCGGCAGAAACAAAAAAATGTATAATGAATTTATCAATCTTTCTAACGAACTAAAAAGTAACGACCTACACACACTAGACTACTGTACAGACGTACCAGCATTGATGCATATGTCATCACTAGTTGTAACAAAACCAGGAGGCCTTACATCATCAGAAAGCTTAGCCTCACACCTACCAATACTCATAATAAACCCAATTCCAGGTCAGGAAGAAGAAAACGCAGAATTTCTAGTAAATGCTGGTGCAGCTATCTGGCTAAAAAAAGAAGACGACATACAACAAGTAATCAATTCACTATTAAACAACGAATCAAAACTCGAAGAACTACGCAACAACTCAACGAAAATTGCTAAACCAGACTCTACAAAGCAAATTTGTGAAATAATTTTGAATTAAGACTATGTTTTAGGGGCGACTTCCGAAAAACAGCATTGGGAAATTGGATTAGGATGCCTGATGGATTCAGGTAAATATATTTAAACGAAGTACGGGCGCGCAGTTTGGCACGTTTTAGTATAAATGATAAAAGGAGCAACAAAACGTAAACTCTTAACACGTTCAAACTCCTTTTATCTTATACTAAAACCGGCCAGTAAGCCCACGAAGTTAAATATATTTACCTGAATCCATCAGGCATCCTATCCAATTTCCCAATGCTGTTTTTCGGAAGTCGCCCCTATAACATCAAAGCTCTCTTCTACCTTCCAAAGCCTTACTCAAAGTAACCTCATCCGTATATTCCAAATCTCCACCAACAGGAATTCCATGCGCAATCCTCGTCACCTTAATTCCCAAAGGCTTAATAAGCTTCGAAAGATACATCGCCGTAGCCTCACCCTCAACCCTAGGGTTAGTGGCTAAAACAATTTCTTTTACCTCTCCATCCATAAGTCTAGCTAATAATTCCTTAACCTTAATATCATCTGGACCAATACCATTCATTGGAGAAACCACCCCATGTAAAACATGGTAAACCCCTTTAAACTCGTGCGTTCTTTCCATTGCTACAACATCTTTAACATCCTCCACAACACAAATTGTAGATTGATCTCGCCCAGCATTAGAACAAATTGGACAAGGATCAGTATCAGTTATATTAAAACATTTTGAACAATATTTTAAATTCTTTTTTGCATTCGTAATAGCCTCTATAAATTCATTCGTCTCAGCTTCACTTGCATTTAACATATGAAACGCAAGCCTTGCAGCTGTTTTATTTCCAATGCTAGGAAGCTTCTCAAAAGCTTCTATTAATTTTTCTATTGATGGTGAATAATATCCCATTTTTATTTCTCCTTTTTTACACATTCAAAAACAGACCAAACTTGCGCCCTTTGACACAAATTTAGCCTGTCTTAATATGTGCCCTAATTTTTACATAAATCCTGGTATGTTGAATTGTCCTAAAGATGCTGCTTGTGCACTATCTACCTTTTTCATGGCTTCATTAACACATGTTAAAATTAAATCTTGTAGCATTTCTACATCATCTGGATCTACTACTTCAGGTTTAATTTTGATTTCTTTTATCATTTTATCTCCACTAACTTTTACTTCAATTGCTCCTCCACCAGCTGATGCATCAAATTCTTTTGCTACTAATTCCTCTTGTGATTTTTCCATATCAGCTTGCATTTTTTTAGCTTCTTTCATAAGTTGATTGATGTTCATTCCACCAAATCCACCCATTCCTCCCATTCCTGGGAATCCTCCTCTTTTTGACATTTTAAATTCCTCCTTGTTTTCTATTCAAATTTATTATTCAAAATATAAATTTTTGTTTACATGATATTAATATACGACATTTGTATAATTATTCCTCTATCACATTAATTGGCATTCCCATTTCTGTAGTAAGTTCACCAACAATATCTTTTGTTTGCTCCGGATTTTTTGCATCTATGTATCTTACTTGCATTGATTTTCCATATTCTAATGATATAAGTTTTGTTAGTTCATTTACACTTTCCGGTTTATCTAAAATACTTTTTCCAAACGGTGTTATTCCATTTTTAAACACAATTCCAACTGTCATATCGTTAATTTCTGTTGCTGTTGTATTCATTAAGTTGGTATATAGCATTATCTTACCGCTTTCTTTTAAACCTGAAACAAGTTTGCCCCAACCTTCAACTTTTTTTCCAACTGGCTCAACATTCTTTACAATATTTGTTGGACCTTTGGCTGTGTTTCTAGTTGTTGTTCTTCTCGTAGTTGTTGTTTTTTCAGAAGAGTTATCCACATTTGTTCCTGAATTGTGGATAACTAGATTAGTAATTTTGTCTATTTTACTTTCTAGTTGTTTTATTTTATTTTCTAATTCTTTGTTATTAGATACTTGGTTTGCATTTCCAGATAAATGTTGTGCTGCTACTACTTCTCCACTATCGTTAGAAAATGTAGCATAAACTCCTGCACTTGGAACACTTTGTGATTGCATACTTGAATTTTGTGAATTTACATTCTGCACAGTATTAGAGTTACCTACATCAGCACCTGTTCCTAACGCACACAACTTCATTATTCCAACTTCTAACATAATTGTTTTTTGAGTTGTCATTTTTAAATCATTTGCAAGTTCAGACAAACTATAAATAATTTTTAATAATCTTTCCTTAGATGTCTTATCTGAAACTTCCTTTATTTTTGCCAATTCATTTTCATTATATAAACTTAATTTTCCACTAGACTTAAACACTAAAATATCTTTTACATATTTAATAATTTCCCATATTAAATTATTTAAATCTTTTCCATCTGATATAACCGTATCTATATTTTCTAATGTTTCTTCCGTATTACAATCTATTACAGAATTTACAATTTTATTAATATATTCAACTTTTGGAATTCCTACTAATTCTTTGACTTTATCATCATTTATTTCGTCTTCGCCTTCTTGAACACATCTTTCTAATATGCTTAGTCCATCTCTCATGGCACCTTCAGCCAAAACTGATATGGTTTTTAAGGCTTCTTCTGTAATGTTAATGTTGCTTTCTTTGCATATAAAGCTTAATCTTAATTTTATATTTTCAGGTGATATTTTTTTATAATCAAATCTTTGACATCTAGATAAAATTGTTGCTGGTAATTTTTGTGGTTCTGTAGTTGCTAATATAAATTTTACATGTTCAGGTGGTTCTTCAAGTGTTTTTAGTAGTGCATTGAACGCACCAACAGATAGCATGTGAACCTCGTCTATTATATAAACCCTGTATTTTGCAACTGTTGGTAGGAAATTTACTTCTTCCCTAATTGATCTAATGTCTTCAACGCTGTTGTTTGAAGCAGCATCCATTTCAACTATGTCTGTTAAAGATCCTTGAATTGCGGCTTTGCAAATTTCGCACTCGTTGCATGGTTCTCCATCTTGTGGATTTAAGCAGTTGATAGCTCTTGCAAGTATTTTTGCAGCAGATGTTTTTCCAGTTCCACGTCCTCCAGTTAACAAATATGCATGTCCAACTCTATTGGCTATAATTTGATTTTTTAAAGTTCTTGTTATGTGTTCTTGACCAACAATTTCGCTGAATTTCATTGGTCTGAACTTTCTATATAAAGCTGTATATGACATTTTATCACCTCTTTTGAAATTCTTCAAAAAAAATGGTACGAGCAAATTTTTATTTTTCCTAACCTTTCTGTGGAAGTATTTTTCACATAAAAATGACCACTTATTGCTGCTTCCTTCCGGACCTGACAAGATTCATAGGTTTTTATTGAAAAATATCCTCCACACAAAGGTTAGCTTTTCCTCATACCATTTACATTATATAATGTTTTTTTTATTTAATCAATACTTTTTTGATTTTTATTTTGATTTCTAACCTTGTGTATTTTTTTCTTTATTTTAATCTTTTATATACTGTTTTATCGAAATCTGTTATTGTTTGATGTGTTTCTTGTTGACCAACTATTCCTTCAATTGGCATATCTAGTGTTACATTAGTTTGATAAGTTTTATCTTCTACTTCAATTACTAAATCAAATGAAACTTTAAATTTTAAATCTTCATTTGATAAGTTTATTTTTTCTAATATAGATCCACCTTGTGGTAGTTCTTGTTCTTCATTTGATTTGTAATTTTCTAATCCCATGTTAGCAAAACTTATATAAATACATCCACCTTGATTATTTATTTCTAAGGCTTTCTTGTTATCTGCTGCGGCTCCTGTGTATGTTAGTGATGTATTTACAAGATAATCATTTATATATTTATATAGTCCATCATCTAAACTGTTTGGCATATATACTTGTATTTTACCGATTTTTACGTTTTCTAATATTTTTATATTTTCAATTCTAACGTTCTTAATAGATTGCTCTTTTTTATAATCTTGATTTTTGTCAATATATATGTATATATCGTTTGTTTGAACTACTTTTTCATTCCAAATGTAGTTTTCCTGTTCTGCGGCATTTTGTTGTTCCTCGTTTATATTAGTGTTCTCTTCATTGTTGCTTACATCTTTGTTATCATTTACAATTGCATCAGTTCTTGCTGAACTTATTACAATAATTTTACCTATTTCAAAAGGCACCTTCTTTTCCCCTTCAACTTGATATCTCAATACTATGAAACCTGCTATTGCAATTGAAATTACTATGGCAAATAAGACTGCACCAAATTTTAATTTTTGTTTTACGTTGTCCCTAATATAAATCAAAATAACTTCCTTTCCAGAAAATATAATATTTTTCTAACTATTTTTTTTAATTACTCTTAATTCTTTAAAAAAATTTTTAAGCATTGTTTCACATTCTTCTTGCATTACGCCTTTCTCAACTTCTACTTTATGATTAAATTTAAAATCTTCAAGTAGATTTAATACAGATCCACATGCTCCTGTTTTTTCATCAGAGGCTCCAATATATACTTTTCTTATTCTAGATTGTATTAATGCTCCTGCACACATACTGCATGGTTCTAGTGTTACATACATGTCGCAATCTAGTAATCTCCAACTTTCTAACTTCTTACTTGCTTTTTTTATTGCTAATATTTCAGCATGGTTTGTTGTATCGTTTTTTTCTTCTTTTTGATTATATGCACGAGCTATTATTTTTCCATCTTTTACTATTACTGCTCCAACTGGCACCTCCAGCTTATCATATGCTTTTTGTGCTTGTTTTAGAGCTTCTTTCATAAATTTTTCTTTCAAAAAATTTCCTCCCTTTGATGTAATTGGTGTGCCCAAGGGGACTCGAACCTCTATCGGTCGCTTAGGAGGCGACTGCTCTATCCTGTTGAGCTATGAGCACATGTATTCATAGTATATAACATTTCCTCTTTTTTTTCAAGTGAATTTGTGTTATAATCATTACAATTATTATTTTTTAAACTTTCGTGTATCAAACTCGTTTTAAAAATTCACATACAAAATAGACAAATTATACGTGGTTTAAGTGAAAAGAGGTTATAAAAATGCAAAAAATTTTAGGCTATATGAGAAAAGCTATAGATAACTATAATATGATTGAAGATGGAGATAAAATTGCAGTTGCTTTGTCTGGTGGAAAAGATTCTATTTCAATGCTTATGGGATTCAAGAATTTACAAAGATTTTATCCTAAAAAATTTGATATTGTTGCAGTTACAATAAATCCAGGATTCCCTGAATTTGATACAGAGTTTTTACAAGATTTATGCAACGACTTAGATGTTCCTTTCATAGTAGAAAATGGACATATGCAAGAAATTGTTTTTGATATAAGAAACGAAAAAAATCCATGTTCTTTGTGTGCAAACATTAGAAGAGGTATGCTAAATAGTATTGCGATTCGTGAAGGATGCAATAAAATAGCTGTTGGACATAATGAGGATGATGTTTTAGAAACATTTTTAATGAATTTATTTTATGCTGGAAGTATTAATACTTTTGCTCCTGTTAGTTATATGGACAGATCTAAAATCACTTTAATTAGACCATTAATTTATGCACCTGAAAAATACATTCGTAGCTTTGTAAAAAGAAATAATATAAAAGTTATGCCTAAGGCTTGTCCTATGGATGGATATTCTAAACGTGAGGATATGAAAACTTTTTTAGCTAATATGCAAAAACAAATTCCACATGTTAGAGCTAATCTTTATGGAGCAATAAAACGCGGTAATATTAATGGTTTTAAAGAGTTCAAATAATCTAAAAAGGGGACGTATTACAAATGAGTAAAAATTATTCTAAAAAAAGAAGTTCAAATCAAAGAAACACGGTTTCATCAGTTAAAAGTAGAGACAGATACAATTCTGTAAGTAGTTCTAAAAGCCATTCAAAATACGGTTCAAGGAAAAAGCAAAGCAGAAAGTTAAACTATAGAAAGATTTTCTTATGTTTAATTATATTAGGATTAATTATATATTTTTGTTTTTCGGGAATTCCAAAGATATTTTCTAGGTCTTCTTCTAAAAATAACACTGCTGTCCAAGCGACTTCGTCAGAGTCAGTTAAGCAAGACCCAAATGTAAATATAGCAGTAATTGGTGATATTATGAGTCATTCTTCTAATATCAAAGATGCTTATAATAGCGACACTGATACATACGATTATAGCTATGTATTTACAGATATCAATCACTATATTCAAGACGCAGATTTAGCAATTGGAAATCTTGAAACAACTTTTGCTGGTAAAGATGCAGTATATTCCGGTTATCCAAATTTCAATACTCCTGAGGCTCTTGCAAAGAATCTTAAAGATTTAGGAATTGATGTTGTATCTACTGCAAACAATCATAGTTTAGATAAGCGTTACGCTGGATTGGTAAGTACCTTAGATGAACTTGATAAAGTTGGTATTGCTCATACCGGAACTTATAGAAGCACAGAGGAACAAAATACTATTACAACAAAAAATGTAAATGGTATTAATTTTGCTTTTCTTTCATTTACTTATGGAACAAATGGAATTCCTGTTCCAAGTGGTAAAGAATATTGCATAAATCTTATCGATGAAGACTTAATCTTAGATCAAATTTCAAAAGCAAAAGCTCTTAACCCAGATGTTTTATGTGTTAGCATGCACTGGGGTGAAGAATATAAACTAAAACAAAATTCCACTCAAGAAAAATTGGCTGATTTTCTATTTAAAAATGGTGTTGATATCATTTTCGGTTGCCATCCTCACGTTTTACAACCAATGGAAAAAAGAACAGTTACACTTGAGGATGGAACAACTAAAGATGGATTTGTTATATACTCTTTAGGAAATTTCATGTCAGGACAAGTTGCTGAAAATACTACTGATTCAATTATTTTACAATTAAAATTAACTAAACATTTGGATACTAATAAAATAACTATAGATTCATATCAGTATGTTCCTATTTACATGTATCATACCGGAACTAGTCAAAATGTTAACTATAAAATTTTGGACATTAATAAATCTATAAGCGATTATGAAAGTGGAAATAGTGAAATCTCGGAAAACCTATATGAGACGCTAAAGAAAACTAAGAAAAAAATTGAAGGAATTTTTTAAAATCAGGGACGGAAAACTTTTGGGGACACTGACAAAAAGTCTCATACAACTTTTTGTCAGTGTCCCCAAAAGTTTTCCGTCCCTGATTTTACGTTTAAGACAATAAATCTCTTATCTTCAGCCACATAATTGTAACAACAGTTAATAATACCATGAAAACAATTAGAACAGCAAATCCCCATGGATTATGTTCAAATGGTACAGGTACATTCATTCCCCATAAACTTGCTATTAACGTTGGTATTGCTAAAATTATCGTAATTGATGTTAACATCTTCATTACACCGTTTAGGTTATTTGAAATTATTGATGCATATGCATCCATTGTTCCATTCAAAATATCACTGTAAATTTTACTCATTTCTATGGCTTGTTTATTTTCAATGATTGCATCTTCTAGCAAATCTTCGTCTTCTTCATATAATTTAATTATTTTTCCTCTTAATGTTTTTTCCATTACTACTTCATTTGACTTTAATGATGTTGTAAAATATACCAAACTTTTTTCTAAGTTTAATAATTTTAATAATTCTTTATTTCTCAATGTTTTTTTCAAAATGCTCTCAGCTACTTCTGTTTCTTTGTTTATTTGTTTTAATAATTTAAGAAATACTGATGCATTCTCATAGAAAAATTGAAATATAAATCTACTTTTCTTGTATGTTGTAATTTTCTTATTTACTGATCGCTCTAATTCTGAAATAATTTTATTCTTTTTTAATGATACTGTAATGAAGAAGTCATCTCTTACAACAATTAAACCAACTGGCATTGTTGTGTATATATCACTATCTTCTTCTTTTTCTATAACTGGAACATCTACAATGAATAATATTGTTCCATCATCTTCAATATCAATTCTGGCTTTTTCTTCATAGTCTAATGCATATCTAATAAATTCATCTGATATATTTGTTTCTTCGCACACTCTTTTTATCTCTTTTTCAGAGGGGGAGACCATATTTATCCAGCATCCTTTTTTTATTTCTTCTTGTTCTGTTGTTTTATTGGTTTCAATATTTGTGTTATAAATTTTTATCATTTTTCCCCCTCCTTTTTTACTGTTTTATTATATCACAAGCTTTTTTTATTAGCAATATATTATGTATATTGTTTTTGATTTTTTTTCAAAAAACTATTGTATAATTTGTCGAAATATGATATAATTTATAGCAATTTATGACAGTCTGTCATATAATATCTCATACTAAATTCAGACTGGCACTCTGAGTTTCTGGTCAAGTATGAATCACAAAAATCCACAATTAGTCATTACTGAGAGGATGGAAAACATGAAAGATACTGTTTTAACCGTTAAAAACAAAGTTGGCCTTCACGCAAGACCTGCAACCTTCTTCATCCAAGCAGCTAATTCATTTAGATCTGCAATGTGGCTTCAGGAAGGTGAACGGCGTGTAAATGCCAAGTCGCTTCTCGGCGTTCTTTCCCTTTGTGTTTCAGAGGGTGACACAATTAAGATAATCGCCGACGGCCCTGATGAGAACTTAGCTATTGAGACTATGATCTATTTAGTTAAGTCTGGTTTCAACAACGAAGAGGAGATAATGCAGTGCATTGCAGCTCTTCCTCACAAATAATAAAAAACATCTGCTTTGACCAGGCAGATGTTTTTTTTGGTGGGCAATCGGGGTCTCGAACCCCGGACCTTCTGATTAAGAGTCAGCTGCTCTACCAACTGAGCTAATCACCCACATATTATTAATAAATTGCTGACAACAGATATTATACAACTTAATATTGTTAAAAGTCAAGAGTTATACGTAAATTTATAATTTAAAATAAAAAAGGTATAAAAGTTTTCACTTCAATTAAATATATAATTAATACAAAAATAAACTAAAAATACTTACAAATTTTTCAAAAAAATTGCAGAAAATACTTGAATAAAAAAATATTTAATAATATAATGTTATTAATCAAAAGACAAAATAAAAGGAGAGATATTATGGAATTAGTAAAAGATATTTATTTTAATACAGATAAACTAGTTGAAAATTCTAAGGTTAAAGTATCTTACACAGGGAAATTTTATCAAGGAAATAGTGATAAAGTATTTTTACATTATGGATATGGAAAAGATTGGAATAATGTAAATGATATTGAAATGAAAAAAACTGATTTAGGATATCAAGCTGAAATTAAATTAGCATGTGAAGATACACTAAATTTCTGTTTTAAAAACCAAAGTAATGAATGGGATAATAATTTTGGAAAAAATTATATATTTAATATAGAAAAACAAAATCAACCTATTGCAGAATCTAAGGATAACGTAAATGTTTTCTGGGGAAAAACATTTGGAAATGAAAATTCATCTGAACAAGCACAAGTAGATACATTTATTCCAAATCAAGCTGATGCAATAATTGGTAACAATGCTTTAAAATTCACAAATGAATTTGGAACAGTTGATGTAGCTCCTTCAATTATTACACCTATAAATGTTATTGGTGAAACAGAAACTATTCCAAGCACATTAAATGATATCAAAGCTGACTTTAATTCTCCAACAAATATTATAAATCCAATCAATTCAAACCAAGAAACTGCAATTGCTCTTGCACCAACAGGATTTGATTATTGGACTAAGAGAATTAAAGAAACTGTATGCACATTCTTTGCTAAAGTTCCAAAACTTATATCTGGAAATTATAAAAGATTTGTATCTAAAAATAAATAAAATTAAAAAGGCATTTTAAAAATGCCTTTTATTTTTTTAATCATCTTTTAAATCATCCAACCGCCATTTACACTAATAACTTGACCTGTAGTATAATCATCATTAATTAACCATTTTACACAGTTTGTGATAGATTGTGGATAACCTATTCTTTGTAATGGGATTTCTTGTGTTATATTATTTATATCATCTTCAGATAATTCTGAATTCATTTCTGTTTTTATAATCCCAGGTGCTATGCTGTTAACTCTGATGTTTGATGGACCTAGCTCTTTTGCCAATGCCTTTGTCATTCCATCTAAGCCAGCTTTTGCTGCTGAATAATGTACCTCACATGATGCTCCTGTTGTGCCCCAGATTGATGAAATGTTAATTATACACCCTTCTTTTTGGTTAATCATGTATCTAGCTGCTTCTTGAGTTGTATAGAAACATGATGTTAAATTCGTTTGAATCATATTGCCCCAATCTTCATCTGTTAAATCTGTGAATAGTTTAATTTGTGAAATTCCTGCATTGTTTATTAATACATCTATTCTTCCATATTTACCTACACAAAAGTCTATTAATTTTCTTGCTTCATCACCTTTTGATATATCTGCTCCGAAAATTTCTATTTCTGCCCCTTGTTCTAATACTCTCTCTTTTATATGCTCTGCTTGTTCTTTTGATTTATTGTAATTTAAAATAACCTTATTACCCAAAAGTGCTAATTCTTCAGCAATATTGGCTCCTATTCCTCTTGATGCTCCTGTTACAACTACTACTTTTTCTTCTTTCATTTAGATTTCTCCTTTTTATTTAATACTTTAATTTTACTATGAATATTCATAAATGTCAAAATAGTATATTTTTGAATAAGAAAAAAAGCCAGTAATTAAGATTTAATCAAAACTACTGACAATTTATAATGGAGCCACTTCTCAGATTCGAACTGAGGACCCCCGCATTACAAGTGCGGTGCTCTGGCCAACTGAGCTAAAGTGGCAATTTATTGGTGACCCGTACGGGAATCGAACCCATGTCTCCGCCGTGAAAGGGCGATGTCTTAACCGCTTGACCAACGGGCCATATTTAAAATATTTGTTCTAGGATTTAAGCATATACTTAAATCCTAGATTTGGTGAGCCATCGCGGATTCGAACCGCGGACAACTTGATTAAAAGTCAAGTGCTCTACCACCTGAGCTAATGACCCAAGTAAGTGCGTTTGCACATCACATTAACTTCACATTGGTTAACGCAGTTATTATTTTAATATATTTGTTAGAGTTTGTCAATACTTTATTTGATTTTTTTTATTTTTTTTGAGAGAAATATTTTTTTCTCTCAAAATCTCTTAATAATTGTGTTGAAAATTTACTTATTTAATGTTAAATTATAAGTAATTATAAAACCAAGGAGAATTAAATGAAACAAAAGAATGTCTTTAAATTTATTTTTTATACTATAACGATGGTTCTAAGCTTTGTTTATATTGTATACAGAACTTTCTATACACTTCCTCTTAGCTTAGGTGCATTAGCCCTGTGCGTTTCTATTATTGTATTGATAGTAGAAATATGGGAATTCGTTGATTTTTTTGTATACTATTTAAATATATTAATAGTTTCAAAAAAATCGCCAAAAATTCCTAGTTTAAGCAATATTGCTGAATTCCCTGATATTGATGTTTTAATAGCTACATTAAATGAACATGAATCACTTTTAGAAAATACCATAGAAGCTTGTAAAAGAATGAAATACCCTGATACATCTAAAATTCATATTTATGTGTGCGATGACGGAAACAGAGCAAATATCAAAAAACTTTCTGAAAAATTAAATGTAGGTTATATCTCTAGGCTTACTAATAAAAATGCAAAAGCAGGAAATTATAATCATGCATTATCATTAGTTTCATCACCTTATGTTGCTACTTTTGATGCAGATATGGCTCCAACTGAGAACTTTTTATTAACTACATTGCCATTTTTCTTTGATAATAAAAATTATATTAGCAAGAAACAAAATTCAGGTAAAAACTTAAACAAGATTGGTTTCGTTCAATTGCCACAAAGCTTTATAAATCCTGATATTTTTCAGTATAGATTTCATTTAGAAAATAAAATTCCATTTGAGCAGGATTATTTTTATCACTCAATTCAAATTGGTAAAAACGCTACAAATTCAGCTGTATGCTGTGGCACAAACACATTGTTTTCTAGAAAAGCTTTAGACGATTGTGGCGGTTTTGCAACTAATACAATTTCAGAGGATATTGCAACTGGAATGTTGATTGAGTCAAAAGGATATCAATGCTTGGCTTTAGATAATGTTGAAGCTTATGGTATCGCCGCTAATGATTTAACAGGTTTTGTAAAACAACGTACTCGCTGGGCTAGAGGATGCATTCAGATATTAAAAAAATATAAAATATTAGGTAACAGCGGTTTGTCTTTTAGACAGAAATTAGAATATATAACTTGCATCTCTTATTGGTTTTTTGGTATTAGAAGAATGATTTATCTTTTAACTCCATTATTGTTTAGTATATTTGGCATTATTATTGTTGACTGTAATTTAACTACTTTCATTTGTTTTTGGCTGCCTGCATATTTGCTAAAAAGATTTGCTCTTGATTCTGTTGAAGGCCATAAACGATCATCAACATGGAATATAATTTATGAAACAATATTAACCCCTGTTCTTTTTAAAGAAGCTCTTAAAGAATTATTTGGATTTGGTGGTACGAAATTTGAAGTAACTCCTAAGTTTGCTCCAAAAGCGAAAATGAGTAAAACTAATATAAGATTACTATTCAGCCATTTCACATTACTAACTTTAAGTATCATTGGTTTAATAATGTGTATTTGGAGAATGACAAATTCAAATGTAACTGTTTATATTTTATCTTTAGTTTGGCTAATATCAAATATTTTTTATTTAACAATTTCTGTTATATTTGATTTAAGATATAAACCTGTTGATTATTCGAATTTCATTCCAAATAAAATAAAAAAATATAAAGGAATTTAAATAAACATGAAAAAAGCATTTTTAACAATTATTTTTATTATTATTATTGTTATTTTAACTTTGTATAAATCAAAAATACCAACTGTTGAAAATCCAACACTTAACGGAAATATTGTTGATAAAAACACTGTTTCATATAATGGTTGGCTACATACAGATGGTTACAAATTAGAAAACGAAAAAAATGAATTAATTCAATTACGTGGTTTGAGTAGCCATGGTATTGAATGGTATTCAGAATTAATTACAGAAGAAAATATGCAAGTATTAAAAGATGATTGGCATATTAACATATTTAGAATTGCGATGTACGTTGATTCTAATGGCAGTGGTTATATTTCAAACCCAGAAAAAAATAAAGAGTTGGTATTCAATATAATTGATTTAGCTGTTGAAAACGATATGTACGTTGTTATAGATTGGCATACTTTAAATGATAACAATCCTCAAACTCATAAAGATGAAGCAAAAATATTCTTTGATGAGGTTTCACAAAAGTATTCTAATATACCAAATGTTATTTATGAAATATGCAATGAACCTAATGGTGAAGATGTTACTTGGGATAAAGATGTAAAACCTTACGCTGAAGAAATAATTCCTATGATTAGAAAAAATTCACCAAAGTCATTGATTATTGTTGGAACTCCAAATTGGTGTAAAGATTTAGATAAAGCTGCTGATAATCCATTAAACTTTAATAATGTTGTTTACTCATGTCATTTTTATTCAGGTACACACCGTGGCGAGTTACGTAATAAAATTGATTACTGTATTAATAAAAATATTCCTATTTTTATTTCAGAATGTGGTCTAACCAATGCGACAGGTAACGGTAGTATTTATTTTGATGATTTTAATACTTGGATTTCATACTTAAATGATAAAAAAATTAGTTGGATTTATTGGTCTTTTTCTAATAAAAATGAAAGTTCAGCAATTTTATTGCAGGAATATAATATTAATAATGCTGATAAAAAACTAGATAATTATTTAAGTGATGCTGGGCAATTTATTAAGGAAATATTTTTAAAATATTAATACACATTAAAAACCCGAGAATTAATTTGTTAATTCTCAGGTTTTTATTTTTTGTCGAAATTTGACGTACGATTTTTCGTGACAAATTAATTTGTTTGTGTTATATTTGTACCAGTTCATTTCTTTTTTGATTTATTATCTTAAGATTAATCTTTTAAACTCTATTACTTTAATGAATTTACGCATTTAATCTTTCTAATAATTCATCAACATTTATACCATGAACTTCGCAAGCTTCTTCTAATGATTCTCCACGTGATGCAGGGCATCCTAAGCAATGCATTCCAGCTTCTAATAAAAGTTCTGCTTTTTCTGGTGCAACTTCTAATAATTCACCTATTTTTGTATTTTTAGTTATTTCCATATTATTCACCTTTCCTTAATAATATTGGTTTTAATTCATATTTAATTAATTTTAGTGGCTGTATGTTTGTATTGTTATAATTATTCCCAAATTTTTATGAATTATAGCCTTGTTAAATATTTTATCATAATTTTTCCCAAATGTATAGAGGCTTGCATAATTTTTTAATAAACGAAAGGAGGTATCTATATAAAAACTATCGATTTATTTTTTATTTTTTTGCTAATTAATTTATTTTTAAATTTTTATTCTATTTATACTTTTGTAGATGTAAAAATAATGCATAATAAACAAGGCTCAAAATTAAAATTAAAAAAAGGAGTATTATGAAAAAAAGATTATTATTTTGTTTTATTTTTTTACTTATATTTTTTATAATTAATTATTTTATTTTTTCTCCTATTTATAAATCAAATTCCGTTTATATAAATTATGGCTTGCATCCATATGATATTTGTATTGAACAACCTGAACTTTGGCACTCTATTAAAACTATTTTTATTATTTCAGAACTTTTTAATTTAATAATAATTTCAAATTTATTATTTTCGAAATTAATTAATTATTCGAATAATAAAAATAATAAAATTTTAAAATTTTTAATTAATAAAAAAGAGAAACCTATCACACCACCAAAAATTAATTCTAATAATTTGCAGTTGTTTATTGGTAACGATGTAAATAATAATAATATTTATATTCCTGAAAAAGGTCTGTATCAAAATATGATTATTACAGGTACAATTGGTTCTGGAAAAACTAGTAGTGCAATGTATCCATTTACCAAACAATTAATTAATTATAAATATAATGATTTTGAAAATAAAATCGGAATGCTTATTTTAGATGTAAAAGGAAATTATCAATTTCAGGTTCAAGAATTTTGTAAACAATTCAATCGACTTGACGATTTAATCATTATTGAACTTGGAGGAAAATATAAATATAATCCACTAAATAAACCAAATTTAAAAGCATCCATTTTAGCAAATAGATTGAAGACAATTTTATTATTGTTTTCAGAAAATAATTCAGAATCGTATTGGCTTGATAAAGCAGAACAAATATTAGAACAGGCTATTAAATTATGTAGGTTATATAATGAGAATTACGTCAATTTTAGCGAAATTCACAAATTAATTACCGATTCTTCATATTATTATTCAAAAATTGAATTATTAAAAAAAAGATTTTTAAAAAATGAGTTTAGAGAAGAAGATTGTTATAATTTATTAACAGCCATTACATTTTTTGAAAATGAATTTTTAAAATTAGATCAACGTACAATGTCTATTTTAAAATCTGAAATTACAAGAATTACAAATTGTTTTATTTCTGATTATGAAGTTCTTCATACATTCAATCCTGATCGTGCTGAAGAAAATTTTTATGGATTATCTGATATTTTAGAAAAAGGAAAAATTGTAGTATTAAATATGAATATTTCTGAATATAAAAATTTATCTAAAATAATTGCTGCTTATTTAAAATTAGATTTTCAAACCGAAGTATTGTCTAATTTGGCTAAAAATAATGTATCAAGAACAGTTGCATTTATTTCAGACGAATATCATGAATATGTAACTTCAACTGATGCCGATTTTTTTGCACAAAGCAGAGAAGCCAAATGTATTAATATAGTAGCAACACAAAGTTATACATCATTGCAAAAAACTCTGAATAATGAATCTACTGTAAAAGTAATTCTCCAAAATTTAATAAATAAAATTTGGCTTAGAACTGACGACGCCTTTACTATTGAAGAAGCTCAGAAACAAATAGGTAAAGAAGACAAGGAAAAGTTTTCCAGAAGCATATCGGAAAATGCAAAAGAAACAGTATATAGTTATTTCACCAACTCTTTAAATTCAAAAAATTCGAGTATCACGGAAAGTTTAAATTCAGTTATTCAACACGATTTTATTTTTGATACAAATTATTTTACACAACAATTAGATACATTTAATTGTGTTGCTTTTTTATCAAATGGAAACTCTATTTTACCACCACAAAAAATTGAATTAATTCCTTATTTTAAAAATAACGAATTATATTTTTTAAATTAATTTAAAGGAGGATTATTAAATGAAATTATTAAAAAACATTTTTAATAAAAACATATTTTTTATTATTATTATTTATACTATTATTTTTATTCCTATTTTTTCAAGTTATTCATTTGCCGCATACCCAAAATTAGTTTCAACATTAAATTCTGCATTTCATAAAATAGAGAGTTGGCTTGTAAGTTTAGCAACGCCTGCAGCAGCTGTTGCCGTTGCGGTTGGAGTGTTTATGAAGAAGTTTAGTTTTGGTGATGATGAAAGAATGCGTACTGGAAAAAAGTTAATTCGTACTGCTTTAATATCTTATGCTTTAATTTTGGTTATAGATTTAGTTTTGTCTACAATTCAAAACTTATTAATTGAAAAATAATATAAGAATGGAGATAATTTAAATGCAAGAAACTCAAGCATCTATTACGCAAACTATTATAACAACAATTAACACACTTTTCTCATCACTTTTTTCATCTATAGATAATAATGTATATTCGATTTTAGATGATATTATTTTTATTAAGCCAGATATATTAAATGATAATTTTATGAGTAAATTTTTAGGTACTTCATCAACGTCTGGATTAATATTAATTGCAAATTCATTACTAATTGGATTTTCATTATTTTACATTATAAGGTATGCATATTCTCACTATTTATCAACAGAGACAGAACAGCCATTTCAATTTATATTTAAATTATTTATTTATACCATTTTAGCAAATTCTTCATATTTTATTATGGAACAAATAATCAATATTAATTCTTTAATTTCACTCGCTATTCGCGAAGTTGGAGAAAATATTTTTAATTGTAATATAAGTTTTTCTGAATTAATTTTAAGGTTAAATAATGTTATAACAACTGATTCAAACAGTTTGAATTTATTTTCATTAGATGGCTTATTAAAAAGCTTTGTATCAATTAATTTGTTAAATTTATTATTTACATATTCTTTAAGGTATGTAATTTTAAAAGTATTTATTTTAATTACCCCATTTTCATTTATTACATTAATTAATTCATCTACATCATGGTTTTTCAAGGCATGGTTTAAATCAGTTTTATCATTATTATTACTTCAATCATTTGTTTCATTGATATTATTAGTAATATTCTCAACTGATTTTTCATCCTCAAATTTATTTTCCAAAGTTATATGTATTGGTTCAATCTATGCACTAACAAAAGCCAACTCTTATATTCGCGAATTAATTGGTGGAATTTCTACTGAAGTTTCATCCAATTTTAGCTCGCTTCGATATTTAATTAAATAATAAAAAGGAGTGATACATATGAATTTCATAATTCCCAAAAATTATAAATTTAAAAATAAAATTTTAGGAATAATAGATTATCCTACGGCTATTTGTAACATTATATGGAATGTTTTTTTATATTTTATTTTAAAAAATATAAGTGTTAAAATTCCAATAAAGATCTGTTTATTTTCATCTCTTTCTTTTCCTGTTTTATTATTAACCATTGTAGGATTCAATAATGAATCTCCCCTTTTTACGCTGACTTATATATTTAAATTTTTAGTTAAGCAAAAAGTTTATTTGTTTAAAAAATCATTTAAATAAATTTAATTATCTAATATTGTGGTTACGGTTTATTAGAAATAAATTAAGATTAAAAGACAGAGAAAACTATAGAAATTTAAGGTTTTCTCTGTCTTTATTTTTTTCTGAAGATAAAAAAATATGCTATTTTCTAATTTGCTTAGAAAATAGCATATTTCTATGTTTTCGAATTACAATAAATTCTCTCGACTTTTTGAAAAATTGCAAAAAAAAATGGTCGAGGCGACAGGGATCGAACCTGCGACCTCATGGTCCCAAACCACGCGCGCTACCAACTGCGCTACGCCTCGATAAATTATCTTTACAATTTTTATTCCAAAGACTAATATAATATAACATAATCTAATCCTTTTTTCAAGTGTTTTTTAAAAAATTTTATAAAAAAATCATTTTACTCTTGAAATAAATACAAAAAGCAGTTATAATAATATATAGTTTCGCAACTGTAGCTTAGCTGGATAGAGCGTTCGGCTACGAACCGGAAGGTCGGGGGTTCGAATCCCTCCAGTTGCACCAAGCAAAAAAGACAAGCGATTATTTGCTTGTCTTTTTTGTACAATTCTTTATTCTTCATTACTACTGTCATTTTCCAATCTTCTAAGTTTCTTAACCGTTGGCTCCGTAATAATATTTCCCATATAATCATATCTAGATCCGTGACAAGGACAATCCCAAGTTTTCTCTAAATTGTTCCATGAAACCAAGCATCCCAAATGTCCACAATATGGTTTTACTATGAATATTTCTCCATCATCCCTTTTATATATACCTACTTTTTCTCCATTAATTTCTACTATTCCTCCATCTCCTATTGGTATTTTTTCAATTATATCTTTAGCAGGTTTTATCTTATTTATCAATAACGAATATGTGCTTTCTTTAAGCATGTTTCCAAACTCTTTTATGTTTTTTATAGGTTCTAACCTTGTTGCTTTATATATATCAGAATACTCATTTTTATTACCTAAAATCATATCGGATATTATCATTCCAGCTACATGTGACGTACTCATACCCCACTTTTTAAAACCTGTTGCAACGTACACATTTGGCAATAATTTCGAAAATTCTCCTATATATGGGACTTTATCTAAAGTTACACAGTCTTCTGTTGACCACCTAAATTTTACATCAGCATTTGGATAATATTGTTTTATATAGTTTTCTAAATTTTTATAACTATCTTCTATTTTTCCATCGGGTTGACCTGTTCTATGCCCAGAACCTGCAACTATTAACAAGTCTTTTTCATTATATCTAGCTGTTCTAAATGATATTACAGGATCACATGATTGAATGTACATTCCATCTAATTTATTTTCTCCAACGTCTACGGCTATTGCATATGATTTATCTTGATACATTTTCGCAAAATACATTCCTGGAAAATTTTTTATAGGGTAGTGTGTACAAATTACAACCTTATCCGCTATGATATTATGATCTTCTGTATAAATTTTATATTTTTCATCTATTTTTTCAATATTTATTACTTTACTGTTCTCATATATTTTCCCTCCCATTTCAATAAATTTGTCAAACAACCCCAACGTATATTTTCTAGAATTAAATTGTGCTTGGTTTGAGAATTTAATTGCCCCTAGACATTTTTCCACCGGTATGTTAATATCTTCTATAAACTCTGCATTAAAATTTGCTTTTTTTAGAACATCTACTTCTTGTTTTACCTTGTCTAGTTCACTTTCGTTAGTTGCAAAAACATATGCATCTTTCTTTTCATAGTTACATTCTATATTTTCCTCATTTATTATTTTTTCAGCTAGTTTTATTCCTTTTTCATTTGATTCTAAATATTTACGAGCAAAATCTAATCCATTTTCATCAGCTAAATACTTATAGAACAGTCCATGCTGGCTAGTTAGTTTAGCCGTAGAGTTAGCTGTCACTCCCATACATACTTTTTCTTTTTCTAATATTACTGCATCTACTCCTTTTTTTGCTAATAAATATGAAACTACAGCCCCAGTAATTCCTCCACCTATTATGCATACTTTCGTTTCTCCATTTCTGTCTAGTTTTGGATAATTAGTTTGGATGCCATCTGCAATCCATAAAGATTTATTCATACTACCATCTCCTTTTTTATGAAAAATATCTATTATCTCACTGATATGGCTAAATTTTATGATTTACTTTTTACTTAATCTTACCTCTATATTTTTTTCTTTATTATTTCTCAATATCGTTAAATTAACCGTATCCCCTACATTTTTAGAATAAATATACTCTCTTAAATCGCACATTTTTTCTAGTGCTACATTGTCTACTTTAGTTATTACATCACCAATTTGTAAGCCTGTTCGATATGCTGCTGAATCTAGGGAAATCTGTGCTACATATATTCCTGTATCAAACTTAATATTTGAATTTAAATATGGAATTACATTTTTATCATAAGCAAATATGCCAAGACTTGCCTCCTCAAACTCACCTTCTGCTTCCAATTTTTGAAGTATTGGTTTTATTACATTTATTGGAACTGCAAAACCTATGCCTTCAGCAGATGTTATTTTTACTGTATTTATTCCTATAATTTCGCCATTATTATTTATAAGTGGTCCACCGCTGTTTCCTGGATTTATAGTAGCGTCCGTTTGAATTAAGTTAGACATATATATTTCATTTCCATTTGATTTCTGAAATGAATTATTTATACTTTGTTCATTATTTTCAAAAGAAGTTGGATTACTTTCATCAAAGATAATAGTTCTATTCAATGCACTTACAATTCCCGATGTAACTGTTTTTTGAAATTCGAATCCAATAGGGTTTCCAATGGCATACACACTTTCTCCAACTTTTATATCGTCTGAGTCTCCTAATCTTGCATAATTTATGCATTTCATGTTTATTTTAATTATTGCTAAATCTAAATTTGATTCTGACCACACAACTTTTGCATTGTAATTTTTACCATCCTCCATTGTTACATAACAAGTGCTATTCCTAGCTCCAGAAACGTGCTCATTTGTTAGAATATAACCATTTTCAGATATTATAACTCCACTTCCTATTCCCATTTTACTCACACCATTTTGGGTAAACACAGTGTTTCCGTTATCTTTTAATTTCGAAATACCAACAACACAATCCGTAGTATTTTCTATCATTTCAGCCACAGTTTGATCTTCATTGTTTTTTTCTTTTACGGTTTGCAATACTCTTTTAGCCTTTACTGTATTGTACTTTGTTATATCTATGCTTGAATACATCTGATATAATTTGATTCCAGTTAATAAAATTATTATACTAATTGCAAAAACAATTAACGTTCTTTTAAATTTTTTATCTTTTTCTGAATAAATATACAAAACTATTCTCTCCTTTGTTTTCATCTATAATAAATTTTTTACTAATTTCTTAAATTTATACTTTATATACAATTATTTCTAGTTTATAATATATAAATTACATAACAATCCTTTACTGTGACAACTAATTTCCAAAATTCCGTTTTGGTATTGTATATCTCCGATATTAATGATATAATTTGACAAAATTCACTATAGAGAAATGGAGGAAGTAACATGAAGTTAGAACAAAGCGATTCACCTTTTATATTTTCATCAACATCATTACCGGACGTATTTTTTACAGAATACCTTTCATATGCTGATGGAAACTACATTAAAATCTATCTTTATATGGTATTTTTAGCTAAATATGGCAAAGATATTAAAGTAAATGACTTAGCTAAAAAATTACAACTTCCATTAAAAACAATTCAAGAAGGAATAAAATTTTGGGAAGAACAACACATTATTACTAAAAAAAATACAGGATATATATTAAATAATTTGCAAGAAATAGAACTACATAAATTATACAATCCTAAAATTACATCATCACCTGAAGAACTTGAAAAAACAGCAAAAAATCAATATCGTTCAAAGGCTATTGAAAATATTAATAATGAATTCTTCCAAGGAATAATGTCCCCATCATGGTATAGTGATATTGATTTATGGTTTAAAAAATATAAATTCGATGAAGAGGTAATGATTGCTTTATTTAGATATTGTTTTAATCGTTCAGCACTTCACAGAAATTATATTCAAACTGTTGCTGAAGCATGGTCACAAAATAATATAAAAACCTTTAATGACCTAGAACTATATTCAGAAAAGCAAGAAAAATTAAGATCAATTTCAAATACAATTTCTAAAAAATTGAATTTGAATAGACAGCTTTCTCAATATGAGGAAGGTTATGTTTCAAGATGGAATTTAGAATTTGGATTTAATTTTGATATTATAGAATTAGCATTAAAGAAAACAACATCAAAATCAAATATAAGTTTTGATTATTTAGATAAAATATTAACAGACTGGCACGATAGGAAATTGAAAACTCCTGCCGAAGTTAATTCTTATTTATTAGAAAGTAAAACAAAAAATCAAAACATTAAGAAATTGGAAAAGCAAACTGGTTATACAAATTATGAGCAAAGAGAACGTTCTAATTGGGATAATTTTTACGCAAATTCCACAAATAATGTTCAATCAATAAATAATATTATTGATGTTGATGGTATTAATAAATTAAGCCAAAATAATTCATCAACAAATAATAATGATTTTTTAAATAATATTAATATATAATTATAAAGCATTATAAATATTTATTTATAATGCTTTAATAAAAAATGAATGGATGTGATAAAATGAATAATGCAATATTATCATCTCTTTTAAAAGAATATGAAAGAAAAAGATTATATGCTGAAAAAGATTTAGAAAATAGAAAAAACAAATTATATTCAGAAAATCCTCGTTTACAAGAAATTGATGATGAATTATCAAAAATAGGAATCTCTACTGCCAAGGCATTAATTCAGTCAAACTCGGAGGAATTATTAAATGAGTTAAATTTAAAAGTAAAAAAATTAAAAAATGAAAAATCAGAAATAATAAAAAAATTAGATCTTCCAGCTGATTATTTATTACCAAATTATTCATGTAAGCTTTGTAACGATACTGGATATATTCAAGAAAATTATACTTCAACGATGTGTAGCTGTTTAAAACAAGAAATATATAACATTGAATATAATAAATCTAATATAGCTAATTTAGAAAAGCAAAATTTTGATAATTTTTCGCTTGATAAATATTCAGATAAAGTAGATAAGGAAAAATATAATTCAGAAATTTCTCCAAGAGAAAATATTTCATTAATAAAAGACATATGTATGAATTTCATTAATAATTTTGATGACCCAAAAGAAAAGAATCTATTATTTACTGGGAACACTGGATTAGGAAAAACATTTTTATCAAGTTGTATAGCCAAAGAAATGATTCAAAGAGATAAAACTGTTTTATATCAAACAGCTCCTATAATGCTTGATACAATAATTGATTATAAATTTAATAAAAATAATTCATCAGATAATACTTACAAAAATCTTTTAGATGTTGACTTGCTAATAATTGATGATTTAGGTACTGAATCGCTAAATAATATTAAATTTACTGAATTATTTAATATTATTAATACACGTTTATTAAATCAAAATAATAAATGTTTAAAAACAATTATTTCCACAAATTTAAGCTTACCAATTCTTAATAAAACATACGGAGAGCGTATTATTTCAAGATTGATTGGTGATTATAATATTTGTAGATTTTTTGGAGAAGATATTCGATTTATGAATAGATAATTTTTTAAATATTTAAATAAAAAAATAAAAGCAAATAATTGATGAAATCAAGATGTTCACTAATTATTTGCTTTCATTTTTTATTATTTAATATATTTTTTATATATTAATATAATTATTAATTTAATTATTAAAATAATTAATTATTTATTTAATTATTTAATTATT
>JAFUYJ010000034.1 GCA_017470645.1 Clostridia bacterium | reverse complement strand
TAATATAAATTAAATATTTGTCTAGAAATCTAAAAAATACTTTACAAATATGAAATTACAATTTTATTCAGATGAATAATTTTCATATATTACTAATAATTGAAATATTCACTAAAGAATCCAGGCGAGCCATCCGGCTTATGACTATGTCTTACTAAAAATTTGAAAACTTCACCATTAAAGAAGAAAATAATAAACATGCCAAGGCAAGGGAAGAAATGTTCAGCTCTTAAAGGTCTAGCACCAAAAGCAGTATTTAATCCAGGACAGAATAAAATTAACATGACTAATCCATACTCAAATAAAAAGGCAAGATGCAATTTATGATTATCCATTTTATGATTAAATACAGAGCTTAATTTAGTTCTCCAATTAAATGCATTAGCTATTTGCATACATACTACAGCAAGAAAATAAGCTCCTTGGGCATGTCTTAATGCTTCTACTCTATAACATACATAATCGTCATAATTTTGTCCTCTACTTTCATGTTTACATTGTCCGAAAAATGATTTAGGTAAATGTGGATAAAATAATCTCAAATCAATCGAAGCCATAGTATCTCCATCCCAATCAACTTTTTCTTCATGTGATTCATAATAAACTTCTTTAGCATCTCCATAAATTCCCATTAGTTCAGAATTTTCCCTAATAAAAGCTCTAGTATTTCCATTAAATTCAGTATCATAATAATTATAATAATCTTGAGCAGCTGGACGAATACCTTCATCAAAAGCGAAAAAGAATAAATTAACAGGTTTGAACCCATAGTCACTCATAACAACAAAATAAGCCAAAAGGCATCCCATACATTCTATAATACCATTAAAGAAATAAGCAAAAACAAAAAGACGTCCTGTGCAAAGTTTATCAATTTTCACATTTCTTGGCTTTTTCTTTAACATACCATGTTCTGCTGTTTCATATGATTGAAATATATTAGGCATAATATCAGTACCAACATCTATGCATAAAATTAATATAGTATTAATAGGTAAAGGAATTTGGAACAAATCGAGACAAAGGAAAGGTATTAATTCTGGAACGTTTGATGTTAAATTATAACCTATTATTTTTTTCAAGGTTTCAAAAATAACTCTTCCTTGTTTTACTCCTTTTAAAATATTAGGGAAATTATCATCTAATAATAATATATCCGCAGCATCTTTTGCAACATCAGTTCCTACTTTGCCCATTGCTATACCTATATCAGCTTTTTTAATGGCGGGAGAATCATTAACTCCATCACCAGTAACAGCCACAATATGACTTAGACTTTGACAAGCATTAACTATACATAATTTATTTTCTGGAGATGTTCTTGCAAAGACAACATCTCTTTTCATTAGCCATTTTCTCAAAAATGAATTTTTATTAGGATTATCATCACTTAAAGTACTATCTCTATCTAAATAAGCTTGGAGTCTTCCTCCTTCGATTATAATAGTATTAGATTTTGCTTCTGCCTCTTCCAAAGTAGCAAGACCTTCTCTTTTCTGAATTAATTCGGGAGCATCATCTAAATCTTCAATTATACCAATTTGATGAGCAATTGATGCAGCCGTTAATGATTGATCTCCGGTAACCATTACTACTTTAATTCCAGCAATGTGACATTTTTCTATAGCTTCTCTGACACCATCTCTTGGTGGATCTTCCATTGCAATTAATCCAACAAAAGTTAAATCTTTTAAGGGGAAATTGACTTTAGGATCTTCTCCTTTTTTTCTCGGATTTTCTTTGTCTTCTTTTTCTATTTTAAATTCATAATTTGGAGGAAATTCTTCAGGTGAAAGTCTTTTATAAGATAAACCTATGACTCTTTCTCCTTTTAGAGCAAAGGCTTGATTTGCCTGCCTGAATTTTTCTTGGAATTCTTCATCAATTGGGACATCTTTTCCATTTAATAAATAATGAGTACATCTTTTCATTATTCTTTCTGGAGCACCTTTCATCGCAAGCCAATATTGTCCTTCTGGTGTTTTTCGTAAAAAGCAAGCCCATTTTAAATCTGAATTAAATGGGATAGCGATTTGTTGTTTTTCCGGGCCTGATTCGACCAATGGATATTCTTCTCTGATAATATCAATTGGTTCTGTTTTTTCAAAAAATTTGATGATTCCACTTTCACTTGCATCAGTATTAGTATATCTATCATCGATATTATTTTTATATTCTTCTTCGAATTGTTGTTTATATTTTTCTTTTAATTGATTATTTATATTATTTATTTCTTCTTGGGTCGCCAAAGGATTTTTTTTCACAAATTGATTCCTTTCTTGAACTAAAGGAAGATAATCATCTGGAATTCCTGTAATAAATTGTCCTATTGAACCACATACTCCTGAGAATCTAAATATATTAAAAGAAGAATCTTCAGTATTGAATAAATGCATAGGGATTTCTTCATTGAATTCATTTTTTAAATTTTTTTGAGATTCATCAGTTTTTTTTATTTCACCGTCATAAAATACATGTACAACTGTCATTTTATTTTTAGTCAAAGTTCCTGTTTTATCCGAGCAAATACAAGTAACAGCACCTAATGTTTCAACTGATTGTAAATTTTTTACCATTATTTTATGTTGTAACATTTTCTGAGCAGTAATAGCTAAACTAACAGTAACTGTAGAAAGTAAACCTTCAGGGCAATTTGCGACAACAATGCCCAAAGCAAAAATGAAATTAGTGATAATATTATATCCCATAATGCATCCTAATATAAAGAAAAATAGACCTAAGCCAACAGCAATACATGCAATTAATTTAATAAATCTATTAATTTCTCTTTGTAAAGTGGTTTCACCATTTCCAGCATCAGAGGCTAAATTTGCTATTTTTCCCATAAAAGTATCCGCGCCGATTCTGATAACAATTCCCGAGCCTCTTCCTTCTTTGCAATTTGTACTAAAGAAAGCTAAATTTTTAGCCTCTAAAGCATTATCTTTTCCTTTATCACCACATTCTATAGCTGCACTACATGCTATAGATTCACCAGTAAGAGGACTATTATCTAATTGAAGATCACCCTCGATATTAAATACTCTAAAATCAGCAGGGATTTTTTCTCCTGTTTTTATATGAACAACATCACCTTTTACGATTTCTTTTGCAGATATATTTTCTTTTTGGCCATTTCTTGTTACTGTTACTTGAACATTCGAAAATGACTTAAATGAATCCATAATTTCTCCACTCTTTGCGTTTTGTATATAGGAAAAGAATCCAGAAAGGAGAATTATTACTATAACTACAACTGCGAGATATAAATTACTTTTTTCGTTTTGATCTAAACCATATGCCAGAAAACTTAAAGCTGCTGCAATCCATAATAAGATTGAAAAAGTTGAAGTAATTTCTTCGAGGAAAAGAACAATACCAGGAGTTTTTTTCTTTTCAGGTAAACAATTTGGCCCATATGTTTTTTTCCTTAATTCAACTTCTTCCGCTGATAATCCATTAGCCATATAATTTCTTTCCAATTCCATTGTTTTATCATTTATATATTGAATTAAATCTGGAGTAAAATCTTTTGGTAACTGCTCTTCGAATTCTGTCGTGTTACCATCGGGAAATCTCGAAGCATCTATTTCCACATCACCAAATGTTTTTGGAATTTCGGCTTTATTTAAAAATAAAGTTTTTTGAAGTTCTAAGAAACTAAATTTATGCAAACGTTGTTCGAACCAATCACCGACACCTGCACTTTTTATTTTATCATTGACACCTTGAGCTTTTCCTTTTTTATT
>JAFUYJ010000033.1 GCA_017470645.1 Clostridia bacterium | reverse complement strand
ATAACTAAATATTTTTTTGAAACTGTTATTATTTGTTCTACATCTGATATATTTGAAATTTGTCTTATATAAATATATCCTATTAATCCAATTGCAACCGTACCAATAATTATAAACAGTGCAACTATTTTATTTCGAATTAATTTCTGCATAGTTTTGAACCCTTTCTACAATTTTAAAACGTGTTTAATTTATGTCAAAAAAGGGCGTCCCTATTGACATGAACTAAACACGTCCCTATTTTATATTTTATTATCCTTTATTTGTAGATAAATAATATCCTACTCCTCTTTTGGTTACCAATATTTTAGGATTTGATGTATCTAACTCTATTTTTTCTCTAATTCTTCTAACAGTAACATCTACCGTTCTTATATCACCATAATATTCATATCCCCAAACTTTTTCTAATAAAATTTCTCTTGTTATTACCTGCCCTGGCTGTTTTGCAAGATACTTCAATACTTCAAATTCTCTTAAAGTTAAGTCTATAACCTCTCCTCTTACTTTAACTTCAAATTTATCTAAATCTAATGCCAAATCTCCAACTTCTAATTTATTTGTATTATCTTCTTGTTTCTTTTTTGGTTGTTCCGCTGCATTCTCTGCTGCGACATCTAGTTTTCTTAAATTTGCCTTAACCCTTGCCATTAATTCTCTAACACTAAATGGTTTTGTAACGTAATCATCTGCACCCAACTCTAAACCTAATATTTTATCTATTTCTTCATCTTTAGCTGATAGCATTAAGATAGGTATATTTAAGCTGTGTCTAATTCTTTTACATACTGCTAAACCATCCATTTTAGGTAGCATTATATCAAGTAAAATTAGATCTGGCTTTTTATCTAACGCTATTCTTACCGCTTCTTCGCCATCCCTAGCCTCTAAAGTATCATATCCTTCTTTTTGTAAGTTATATACTAAAATGTCGACGATTGGTTTTTCATCATCAACTATTAATATTGTTCTTTTTGGTTTTGATTTTATTATCTCTTCCATTTTATAAAGCACCCCTCTTTTTTAAGGTTTTACAGTATTATTTATATCATATTTTTTCCTATTGTACAAGAGTTTTTCTAATAAATATTTTTTCAATTCAAGCAAAAAACATACTCAAATTCTAGGTACTTTTGTAACTATCATATATTTTTAAATTTGAGTATCACTCCACCTCTACAACAAAAAAACAATAGACGACAATCAAATTGTCGTCCATTTTATAATACTCTAATATTAAGCCTCTGGTTCTACTAACCCAAAGTTTTTTCCATCTTTTAATTTAAATATAACATTTACTTTATTCGTATCTATGTTAACAAATACTAAAAAGCTATCTCTAACTTTTTCAGATAAAACCAATTTTGCATCCTCTGCAGACATAGGTTTAACATCATAGTATGAATTTTTTAATATTTCGTTTTCAACCTTGTGATCTTCTTTGCCAAAACTAATTTCAGCTACTTCTTTTATAGATCCACTCATGTTTTGTTTTTCTTTTTTAGCTTTAGTTTTTCTAATTTGTCCTTCTATAATATCTATATCTTTATCTATTGATGCGTATAAATCTTTATTTTCTGTCACAGCTCTGTAAATGTCACCATTTATTGCAGCGCTAATTTCTGCAACTTGATTAATACCCTCAGTTTTTATTGTTGCTTGCACATCAATTTCATCTTCAGAATATTTTTGTAATCTTTCGCATTTTTTTTCTACATAGTCTTTAATTGCATCTGTTGCTTTTAGTTCCTTTCCTGTTATTTTTATTTTCATAAAAATCACTCCTTCTCCTTGTTAGTCTTTCTTTAGTTTGATAGCCGGTAAAAAAATTTTATATCTAGCTATCTCAATTTCATTATATATGCTTTTTTTCTTTTTTTCAACCTTTTTAATTAAAAACAGATTATTTTTTATTCTTATTATGAAACTATTATTTTTGTTTTCTTATTTATATTTTTTATTAATTTATACATATATTTTCTATCTATTGCAATACATCCGAGACGTAGGCATATTATTACTACAATGTAAAAATATTGCACTACCCTTATATGGTATATTTTTAGGATTTATTTTTATTTCAACAGCTAATTCATATTCTATTGGATATTCAATTAAATGTTCCGCTTCTTCCCAATCACATGCATTATCCACAACATTAACTAATTGGTTATAATATTTAGATTCACCATCTGATACCCAAAACATTGTATCTTCTATCCTTTTATATTCTATACTATTATCTATTTTTATTTTTTCAAGTTGATTTACACCAAATGCAATTCCTAACTCAAACCCACCTAATAATGTTTTTTTGTCGCCTTCAATTTTGTTTGTGGTTATCCCATTTTTTCCTATGTAAGCATCACATTTTATATTTTTAAAGCATAACATAGCTCTGTTATTGTTTAAGGCTTTTACATAAATTGTGTTCATATCCATTGATACTTCACATCTTTCTTTACCAAGCTATTTAATATATCTCTTATCTTCTTCATACCAAATATCTTCTTCTGTAAAGTCCCAGGGATTCTCTTCTGAAGCCATCTTCTTCCATAGTTCTGAGTATGGCTCTGTTGTATATTTTAAGTTTATTTTTGAGAAATCTAACTTTGGTAATACATCCAATGGATTAATTGTATTCTTAAGTCCTGTTTCATTTGTATTTGTTCTTCTTATTTCTATGTGTAAATGTGGAACTCTAGAACCTCCTGTACAACCTGTTTTGCCAATTATTGTATTATTATTTACTTTGTCTCCTTCTTTAACTAAGATTTCACTTAGATGTCCATAAATACATCTTCTACCGTCATCATTTAGTATTTCAATTATATTTCCATATCCCATATTGAACTGTTCAAGTCCTTCGGTTGTTGTTCCGTCAAAGCCAGTAAATATAACCTTACCTTTTGCCATTGATTTAACTTCTGTTCCATAATCTGCTGTAATATCAAAACCAGAGTGTTCTCTAGTTTTAAATAGTACATAATGATTTTTTCTTATACCATATTTATCATGCTCACAAACTTTATATTTGGGCATTATTGGCCACGTATAACTTATACTGTCATCCATTATAACACTTCCCTTGAATTTTCTATTTCTTTTAATAGTTTATGCAAAGATTCAACTTTACTTTTCTTTCCTTTAATAATTCCTGAAAATTTTTTCTTTTTGCCAATATCTTTTATTGCATCTAATCTTGATAATTCATCAGCTTCATACTGAATTTGTTCTTGTATTATTTCTGTTCTTTCTTCGTCTGATATTTTAATCTTATTAGGATTATACCCATATAATACAGCTATCTTCTTTTCCATTCTGCTAATGTATTCCGGAATATCCTCCCTTTTTACACCGCAAATATGTACCTGTCTATCTCTTCCATTTCTTCTGTTAACAAATAAATAGTCTTTTAACCCAAAAAATTCAGAAACATATTTTGATGATAGATTTTCTTCATGTAAAGTTGAAACAAAAAATACTTCTGTGTTACTTTCATTTTTTAAAACTCTTTGCACTGATTTTTTTAAACCTTCCAAAACTAAAATTCTTGCTATTCCATTCTCTCTACTATCTGGTGCAGTTATGTATGTATCTAATTCAATTGTATTTCCGGTGTTTGCAGTAAAATATTTGCTTACATCTTTGCAATGACTTCTATCATATATTTTATATTTTTGATATTTCAAAAATGCATCGTATGCTGCTAATGTTGAGTCTACAGCATCGTAACATGTACTTTCTTGTTTTGATTGGTTCGGTGTAAGTGTTCTCTTTAGAAAATCAAAATCGACCCAATAAAATTCTTGATATCTATTTAAGTCATTATTCTTATTTTTCATATATATTGACATATACATATTTAATTTATCACGTATTTCACTCTTTTCATGAAATTGATTTAATGGATTATTTAATTCTTGTTCTATCAATTTCATAAGCATTTTATTCCTACATGCATCATCCATACTTTTCAGATTTTCGACTTTCAAATCTTGTAAAACCATATTTCTAGCATATGTAAAAGCACATATCTTTTTAATATATAGCTCTCTTAATGCAGCCTCATATTGTTCTTTTGTATATTTAGATTTAACAAAATCTTGATACTCAGGTCCGCATTTAAAGTACTTTGTAATATCATTATAAGTAAAATCCGTTTGTCCCTGTGTAATATACGCAGTAGAAATAATTTTGGTTTTGTCGTCTTCATTTTTTTCTGCTATTATAACATGGTTTGAATCAGAATTAATATAATCACTTATCCCTTCTTCACCAGTTATAAATAGCTGACCTACTTTTCCCTCCTGCTCCATTTTTGTTAAAACCATATTCTCTAATTCCACTATACCTTGTAGATATTTGTGTTCGTTTTCTTTCGTAACTTCAATAACATTAAAACGTTTTTCCATTGCAGTCACCTCTTTATTACAAGTTCATGTGGTCATTATAACATTGGCTTTTTTTTTATACAATATTTTTGAAAAATTTTATTCTTTTAATTTTATCTAAAGTGCCGTATTATGTAACATTTCAAAGTTTTAGACGACATAAGTTGTTTTTTTTAGGTTTACCCCTTGCAAAACGTAATTTTTTGTGTTAGAATATTGTTTGTTATAAATTACTTATTAATTGAACGGAGGTGCTAAAACATGCCAAATATTAAATCAGCAATTAAACGTGTTAATGTTATTGAAAAGAAAACATTAAGAAATAACATGATTAAATCTGGATATAAATCAGCTGTTAAGAAATTCGAACAAGCTGTAGAAGCTGGTAATAAAGAAGAAGCTACAACATTATTTGCAACAGCTACAAAGAAAATTGATCAAGCTTGCAGTAAAAGTGTTATAGTTAAAAATACAGCTGCTAGAAAAAAATCAAATTTAGCTAAAAAATTAAATGCTATGAACGCATAAGTTTAAGTAAAAGATTGTGCACAGTTTTTTACGAAAAATAAAGTGAAGATTTATCTTCACTTTATTTTTTTATTTTCTACTATTTAATCTTATAAAATATATTTTAATTATTAATCATTTATAATTTTATTAAATGCAATTCCACACACTATAACCCCCACCACATAAAACAACCCAGTTTTTAAAAGTGATATTCCTATGTAAAAAGCAATAGGCTCTCCTACCGATGTATATGTAGCTAAAATAAAAATTGCAATCAAGCAGAATATAAATGATCCCTTTAACCCATTTTTTATAATATTTATAACATTTTTATCAATTTCAGTTATATTTTTTATTATTTTCTGAAAGTTCATACTTAACCTCCTTGTTACTATTTTTTATTAATACTATCTAACTACATATTAACATAATTTTAGTTTTATAATCAAATGTAATTTATGGTAATTCTATGGTTTTGTTTAGCAATATTGAATTTTATGTATATCTATGTAATAATAATTGCATCCTTCAGGAAAATTTTAATTGAAAGGATTGGTAGCACAATGAAACCAATTGTATGTGACGTCTTTTCCACACGGGATTTAAACATTGAAGGTTTACACACCTTTAGTGGCAATATCTACGTTGCAGGTGATGCAGTTACCATTAACGGCTACGTTGAAACCAGCGACACACGGATTAACTTCCAGGTGTTATCTGGTGGCTTTGGAAAGAAATCACAGCACAATTAAACAAAAAACAAAAAAGCTCTCTATCATGAGAGCTTTTTTGTCTTTATTTAATACCATAATATAAGCATTTTCTACTTAATATCTATTTATTTAATTCTTCAACAAACATTTTATTAAGCATTCCAGGGTTTGCCTTTCCCTTAGTCTCTTTCATAGCTTGACCAACTAAGAAACCAATTGCTCTATCCTTTCCACCTTTATAATCTGCAACAGATTGAGGATTTGCTTCAATAATTTTTAGAACTACTTCTCTAATAGCTCCTTCATCTGAAATTTGAATCCATCCTTTTTCTTTGATTATAACTTCTGGGTCTTGTGGATTTTCAAATAATTCTTCAATAACCTTTTTAGCTATAGCAGAACTAATTGTTCCTTTATCAATTAATTCAATTGTTTTGGCAAGTTCTTCTGCTGTAAATGGGATTTGATCTGGTTCCATTTCTTTTTCATTTAAAATTCTTGATATATCAGATAAAATCCAGTTTGCGCATGCTTTTGCATTACCACATTTTTCTAAAGCTCCTTCAAATAGATTTGATAAATATTTAGAAGCTGTTAGTAATCTAGCATCTTTTTCTGTTAAATTATATTCTTTTAAATATCTTTCTCTTCTACTTTCTGGTAATTCTGGTAAACTTGCTCTTACGCTTTCGATATATTCATCTGACAAACGAATTGCTGCTAAGTCTGGTTCTGGGAAGTATCTGTAATCATCTGCATTTTCTTTTTCCCTCATTGGAAATGTTTTTCCTGAAATTTCATCCCATCTTATTGTTGTT
This sequence comes from Clostridia bacterium, assembly GCA_017470645.1. Lineage (GTDB taxonomy): Bacteria > Bacillota > Clostridia > TANB77 > CAG-508 > CAG-492. Next base: position 25,195 of record JAFUYJ010000033.1, on the reverse strand, counting down.
TGATATACATTTCCACCATTTTCGATAACATCTATTTGTCTTTGTGCTTCATATTCAATTGCTCTAACAATTGATCTAAATGAACTCATTCCTTTCATTTCTGTACGAGTTCCAAATGGTTCTCCTGGCTTATGTACTGAAACATTGACATCAGCACGAAGTGATCCTTCTTGCATTTTACAATCTGAAACTTCAATATATTCAAGAATAGATTTAATTTTTCTCATATATCTTTCAGCTTCAACTGCAGAACGCATATCTGGTAATGAAACTATTTCAATTAATGGGGCACCTGCTCTATTTAAATCAACTAAGCTTCCCCCTCCGAATTCGTTGTGATTCAATTTACCTGCATCATCTTCAATATGAATTCTTAAAATTCCTATCTTCTTTTTATTTCCATCTTCATCTTCTATCTCAACAAATCCATTGTTACATAATGGTTTATCATATTGAGATATTTGATATGATCTTGGATTATCTGGATAAAAGTAGTTTTTTCTGTCATTTTTACTATTTTTTTCAATTGAGCATCCTGTTGCTAAACCTGCTTTAACAGCATATTCAACAGCTGTTTTATTTATAACTGGAAGTGCTCCTGGCATAGCCATACATACTGGACAACAATGTGTGTTTGGTTCTCCGCCGAATTCATTCTTGCATGAACAGAATAGTTTTGTTTTTGTTTTAAGTTCAGCATGTATTTCAAGGCCTATTACGACCTCATAATCTTCTCTTGGCATTCTTTTCAGTCCTTTCTTTTTTACTTTTGCAAGTAGCCATTTGAAAAAATATATTAACATTCCGTTCGCTTACTGGCGTTGGAATTTGAGATAAAGACATTATGTGGGCGCGCCAAACTGCGCGCTCCACTCCATGTTAATATATTTTTTCAAATTACTCTACATTAGTTGTTTTTTATTTTTTAAAATTTGGTTTAAAATTTTTTCTGAATTTTACTGCTTGTTCAAATGTATACGCTGCGTTTAAAATTTTTCCTTCTTCGAATCTTTTTCCTATTAATTGCATACCAATTGGCATTCCTTCACTATTAACACCACAAGGAATTGAAATTCCTGGTAATCCTGCAACATTTACAGAAACTGTACAAATATCTGCTAAATACATTTCTAAGGGATTATTTGATTTTGTTCCAGCTTCAAAAGCAACTATTGGTGATGTTGGTGTTAAAATAACATCATATTTTTCAAAAGCTTTGTTAAATTCTTTTTTTACCAATGTACGAACTTGTTGAGCTTTTTTATAATATGCGTCATAGTATCCTGAACTTAATACATATGTTCCAAGGATAATTCTTCTTTTAACTTCTGCTCCAAATCCTTCACTTCTTGAATTTACAAATATATCTTCCAATGTTTCATAATTAGGTGTTCTGTATCCGTAACGTATTCCATCAAATCTTCCTAAGTTTGAACTTGCTTCAGCACATGCTATTATGTAATATGCTGCCAATGAATATTTTGCTATATCTAATGAAAACTCTTCTACTTCAGCACCTAATTCTTTATATTTTTCAATTGCTTTTTCTAATGATTTCCTTACTTCTTCATTTAGTCCCTCGGCAAAGAATTCTTTTGGAACTCCTATTTTTAATCCTTTTACATCGTTTTTTAGACTTGCAACATAATCTTGCTTTGGTATGTCTAATGATGTTGTATCTTTTTCATCATGACCAACCAATAAATTAAGTAGTATTGCACTATCTTTGACATCTTTAGTTATTGGTCCTATTTGATCAAGTGATGAAGCAAAAGCAACTAATCCGTATCTTGAAACTAAACCATAAGTTGGTTTTAATCCTACAACCCCACATAATGAAGCTGGTTGACGAATTGAACCACCTGTATCACTTCCTAAAGCCCATGGTACCATATTAGCTGCAACTGCCGCAGCAGATCCACCTGATGAACCACCTGGAACTGTGTTTAAATTCCATGGATTTCTTGTTTTAGCAATAGCAGAATGTTCCGTTGAAGACCCCATTGCAAATTCATCCATATTTAGTTTTCCTAAATTAATCATACCTTCAGAATTAATTTTATTCATAACAGTTGCATCATAAGGTGAAACGAAATTTTCTAGCATTTTAGAAGCACAAGTTGTTTTTATTCCCTTAGTACAAATATTATCTTTAATTCCAATTGGAATGCCGGCTAATTCTGAATTTATTTCTCCATTATTAATTTTCTCTTCAATCTCTTTTGATTTTTCTATTGCTTCATCAGTAAGCAATGTAATAAAAGCATTTACATCACTTTCTTTTTCATTAATTCTATCAACATAAGCTCTAGTTATCTCGCTAACTGTAAGCTCTTTACTTTTCAACTTTTCTTGAAGCTCATGAACTGTAAGTTCTGTAATCTCCATCAAAACTCCTCCTTAAACAATTTTATTTTTACCATCTATTAACATTTGACGGTTCCCTGCAAGCTCTTACTGAATAACCTTAGGAACCTTAAACATATCCCTCTCTCTTTCAGGTGCATTTGCAAGCAACGCTTCTCTATCTTCAAATTCTTTAAGTACATCTTCTCTAAAAACATTAAAATTATCATTAGCTCCAATAGTTTCATCTAATTCATCAACATTAGCATTTTTTACAATATCAGCGAAATTCAAAATTTCTTCTAAATTTAGTCTATAATTATCAATTTCTTCATCGTTAATTTTTAAATTTGATAATTTAGCAATATGTAGAAGTTCTTCTCTACTAACTTGCATAAAAACTCATCTCCTTTTATTAATCACAATATGTGTCTTATTATATATCTTTTTTGCCTAAAAAACAAGCATTTTTACAATTTCTAATAAAAAAAGCTCCCTGGTATTGTCCTACCAAAGAGCACATTTCTTATTCGCACCAATCAACATCATCATGATACGGATTGAAATCGGCGTCACCCTCTATCCAATCTATATGATCTAACTTGCCTTCGTTAGATCTATTTGGCTTGGTTGCATCGCCTTTTTCCTGTAATTTCTGAATTTCAGACACTACTCTTCTTTCATCCATATTATTGGATTCCTTTCAGAAATTTCATACATAACACATAGTCTTATGAATGATAAATTTATGCTAACATTCTTGTCATTTTTTGTCAAATAATAATTATAAATTTTCACTATCTAAAATAATAGTAACCGGACCATCATTTAATAGCTCTACTTTCATATCTGCACCGAACTCACCTGTTTCAACTTTGTATCCATTTTCATTACATTTAGTTATAATATATTCATATAATTCCTTTGCAACATCTGGTTTGGCTGCATTTATAAAATCAGGTCTGTTTCCTCTTTTACAGTTTGCATATAATGTAAATTGTGATATTAATAATAATTCCCCTTCAACATCTTTTAATGATAAGTTCATTTTGTCATTTTCATCGCTAAACACTCTTAGATTTAATAATTTTCTAATCATTAAGTCTGCAATTTCTTTTGTGTCGTTATGAGTAACTCCTATTAACACTAAAAATCCTTTGTTAATTTTACCAATCACATTATTATCAACTGTTACAGACGCTTTACTAACTCTTTGAATTACAAATTTCATTTCTATAATATTGCATTGTTACTTTTATATATTAAAAACAACAATACTCTCCTTTCTTTATTTTATTATATGCTATCATTAAGTTAATTAATTTTCAATGTTTTACTTTCAATATATGTATTACATATCTATTTTAACCTATATATATTCAACATAACAAAATCACTCTCATACAATGAGAGTGATTTTAAACTTGTTAATACTTAAATATCTTCTTCATCTTCTCCAAACATGATTTCTTTTTCATGCAGATGCTCATCAAGCATTTCGGAAAAAACATCAAGATTACCGTTTGCATCTCTGTACATTTGCGCAAGATCACACATTGTTTCGTATGGGTCTGCAGCATCTTTGGACATGTACACTTTTTCTTCGAACTTCGCACCTAAAATGTCATCTCCAAGATCTGATGTTTCAAATCTCTGCTCCTCTTCCTCTACCTTTTTGCCATTATCATATACATCAATGATAATAGCTTCAGGCAAACATGGAATAGGACCTGGTTCAATTGTAACAACAGATACTCTTCCCCGAGTTTCGCTGAGTTCCTCTACAGATGAAAAGAAATTTAAATCGGCCATAATTATATAGGCCCCTTTCATAAAAAATTTTGCATATTCAACATAGACACGCAATATGCTTATGTTAACATATTTTTTATTTATTGTCAAATTAATCTATTAATTTTTTTAATTCATTTTCATCAAAAATATATCTTTTATTACAAAAATGGCATACAAGCTCAGCCTTACCGTCTTTTTCAATAATATCCTTTATTTCATCTTTTCCAATAGTAATTAAATTCTTTTCCATTTTTTCTTTACTACAGTTACAAATGTATTTAGGAACATTATCATCTTCAAAGTACATTAAATTTTGGTCTCCTGTAACTATTTCAGCAATTTCAATTAATTCTTTTCCATCGTCTAACATCTTGCTAATGCTGTCTGCATTTTTTAATGCATTTTCAATTTTTTCAATATCTTCTTCAGTTGCATCTGGCATAAGAGTAATTAAATAACCACCCGCAGCTCTTACACCATTTTTATCTACCAATACTCCCAAAGCAACAACAGTTGGTGTTTGTTCAGATTTTGCAAAATAATTTGTAAAGTCCTCTGCAATTTCGCCAGATACAATTGGTGTCATACCAACATATGGTTCTTTTAATCCAATGTCTTTTATAATGTAAATCATTCCGTGCTTTCCAACAGCGTGCCCTACATCTAGTTTTCCATTTTCAACATTTAAAGGTAAATCTAATTGTGGATTTGAAACATATCCTTTTACATTTCCTAAATTGTCAGCAACTACGGTCATATTTCCTATAGGTCCATTACCTTTAACTTGTGTTGTAATTGTGCCTTGTTCACCTTTCATTTCCTTGCCCATTAAGCTTGTAATTGTTAACAATCTTCCTAAAGCAGCTGTTGCTGTAGGACTTAAGTCGTGTAATTTACGTGCTTCTTCTACCATATTTGTTGATTTTATACATCTTACATTTACTTTTCCATTATGTGCTAAACAACTGATTATTTTATCGTTTTGCATTTTTATCTTCCTCTCTTAATATATTAATCATTTTTTTCTAAAAGTAGTCTTTTTATTTTATCTACATCAGGAAAAATTAAGTTTATCCCTTTTTTCTCAACTTTAAAACTCGATATCCCTTTTGTTATTTTTCATATTCTGAACTAATTGAATTAATTCTTCAATTTTAATTATCTTTTTGCTTCCATCTTTAGTTCTTTCCAATTCAACACAGCCATCTTCTGTATTATTTCCCATAATTGCAATGTAAGGAATTCCAAGTATTTTAGCGTTTCTAATTTTTTCTCCAATTGAACCTTTTACGTCATCAATTATAACTTCTACATCTTTATCTTGAAATTGTGTATAGATACTTTCTGCTACTTCCATTTTTTTATCATTACTTATTATATACAAGTAATATGGCGTTATAGAAACTGGTATTGAAAATCCAACCACCTTATCATTTTCTTTAATAACGTTATTTTCGTACACTAATCCTAAAGCTCTACTTACTCCTATACCATAGCATCCCATATAGAATGGTTTGCTTTGATTTTGATCATCTATAAACTTAATATCCATTGAATCAGAATATTTTGTTCCTAAAGCAAAAATGTGTCCTAACTCACATGCTTTTTCTTCTTTTAAAGCTTTAACATTATTTATTCCATAATTTTCTTTTAAATATTCTTCTGCATTTTCTTTTTCTAATACTTCAACGTTCAACCCTTGTTTTGTTTCTTTATCAAATAATATTGTATCTTCCCCAATTTTAGATAAAGCCATTATTTCTTCAGAATTGCTTCCTCCCATTGAACCATTATCTGCAGCAACAGCAACTATATCAAGTCCAATTTCATTGAATGCTTTGAAATAAACTTCCTTAATTTTATTATATGTTTTAAGCATTGACTCTTCATCTTTATCAAAGCTGTATAAATCAAACATTAAAAATTCTTTACCTCTTAATAAGTATCCTCTATTTCTTATTTCATTTCTGAATTTAGGTCCTATTTGATAAAAAGCAACAGGCAATTGCTTATGTGATGTTACTCTGTTTTCAGCAAATACTGTTATAGCTTCCTCTGCTGTTGGAGCTAAGCAGTATGTTCCTTTATCTGTTTCTGATATCATTGTAACACCTTCATCTATGTACTGTTGATATCTACCTGATCTCTTCCATATTTCCGCTTGTTGTATAATTGGCATTTGTACTTCTATACAATCAGCTTTATTAAAATTTTTCTTTATAACTTCTTCTATATTGTCTTGTACTTTTAATGGAATATTGTCATATGCATATACTCCACTACCATATTGTTTTACTTGTCCTGTTTGCATTAGAATATCTTGTGCTGGATACATCTCATCCAAATTACTTAACTTTACATTTTTCATTCCCATTTTTGAAACTCTCATTTTCTCATTTTCCTTTCTTTATTTGATTTTATTTGATATAACTAAAAAGCTATTACACGGGCATTTAGTTATACCTACTATTTTCCTTAATCTTCTTTTCAATTATATCACTTCCTTTCATACAAAAAAGGATGGTACCTAAAGGCGTGCTTTTTTGCACGGTACCATCCTTACTTTATCTTTACAATTTTTAACGACTTCCGCCGGAAATAGTTTTCGCTACTTCACTCATAGGTAGGAATTAAATAACATTATAATTTGGTTTTCACTATCCCAAATTCACTGTATATAAGAGATTATTTAATTATGTCCTAATCAACATTTTTATTATTAACATAATAGAATTATAAACTCTTTTTGTTCAATTGTCAACACAAAAAAGTTTTTTTAAACAGTTTTTGAACTAATACATTAAATAATGCATATTTTTTACTAATTAATCAAATTATATATAGTGGTTTCTGTAAAACTAAACCAACAAATGCTATAAAATTAAAAAAGGAGTTGGTAAATGTGGCCTTAGATTTTGCAGTAATTGGACATAGATTGAAAAAAGCAAGATTAGACAAAAAAATGACACAAGAAAACTTAGCTGAACAGCTTGATGTTTCTGTAGCATTTTTAAGTAGAATTGAAAGAGGACTATCACATGTAAATTTAAAAAGATTGAGTCAAATATGTGGTATTTTAGGAATTTCTGAAGGTGAAATATTAAATGGAACAGCAAGTTCTTCAAATCAATATTTAATTTCAGAATTTAATGAAATATTAAGCAATTGCCCACCAGATAAACAAAAACTTATTTACAAAATTGCTAAGACAATAATTGACGATGAAAATGAAAATTAAAAAAATTCTTATAAAGTTTATTATTTTGAGCATAATAAATTTTATAAGATTTTTTTATGCAATTTACATTGTAAATTTTATGCTACTGTGATATAGTGGCTTTATGAAAATAAAATAAATTATTTCAAAATAAAAACGCTTAAAGGAGGCTAAAAATATGGATTTTAAACAATGGGATGGTTTCGTTAAACACAAAGATTGGACTGATGAAATAAATGTCAGAGATTTCATTCAAGCCAATTATACACCATATACTGGAGATAATTCATTTCTATCGGGTCCTACAGAAAATACTCGAAAATTGTGGGACGAAGTTCTAAAACTATATGAACAAGAAAGAGAAAACGGTGGAGTTTTAGACGCTGACACATCTACTGCTTCTTCAGTTAACGCTTTCGATGCAGGTTATATAGATAAAGATCTAGAACAAATTGTAGGTCTTCAAACTGATGCACCTCTAAAACGTGCTATTATGCCTAACGGAGGAATCAGAATTGTAGAAAAATCATGTGAAGCTTATGGCTTTAAAGTTGATGAAAGAATAGAAGAAATATATAAAAAATATAGAAAAAGTCACAATGATGGAGTCTTTGATGTATACACACCTGATATTCGTGCAGCAAGAAGCTCTCACCTATTAACAGGTTTACCTGATGGGTATGGACGTGGAAGAATTATAGGTGACTATAGAAGAGTTGCTCTTTATGGAGTTGACTATTTAATTGAAAAGAAAAAAATAGATTTATTAAATACTAATCCAGATGAATTCTCTGAAGAAACAATTCGTGTAAGAGAAGAAATGTCTGAACAAATAAAAGCACTAAATGACTTAAAAGAAATGGCTGCAAAATATGGATGCGATATTTCAGTTCCTGCTTCAAATGCAAAAGAAGCTATTCAATGGTTATATTTTGGATACTTAGGTGCTGTAAAAGATCAAAACGGTGCTGCCATGAGTATTGGTAGAAACTCTACTTTCTTAGATATATATATTGAAAGAGATTTTAAAAATGGCACTTTAACAGAAGAACAAGCTCAAGAATTAATGGATCATTTTATAATGAAACTACGTTTAGTTCGTTTCCTACGTGCTCCTGAATATAATGAATTATTCAGTGGAGATCCAGTTTGGGTAACAGAAAGCATTGGTGGAATGGGTGTTGATGGTAGAACTTTAGTAACTAAAAACTCATATAGAGTATTACACACATTAATCAACTTAGGACCTGCACCAGAGCCAAACTTAACTGTTCTATGGTCTAAAAACTTACCAGAGAACTTTAAGAGATACTGTTCAGAAATATCTATTAAAACATCAGCTATTCAATATGAAAATGATGATTTAATGAGGACAACTTTAGGTGATGACTATGCAATTGCTTGTTGCGTTTCTCCAATGAAAATTGGTAAACAAATGCAATTCTTTGGTGCAAGAGCTAATTTAGCCAAAACACTTCTATATGCAATAAATGGTGGTAGAGATGAAAACTCTGGAAAACAAATTGCACCAAAATTTGAACCAATTACATCTGAATATCTAGATTATGATGAAGTAATGGAAAAATTTGATAATATGATGAATTATGTTTCAAGAATTTATATTAAAGCTTTGAATATTATTCATTATATGCATGATAAATACTCATATGAAGCATTAGAAATGGCTTTACATGATAAAAATATTTATAGAACAATGGCATGTGGAATTGCAGGACTATCAGTAGTCGCAGACTCCCTATCTGCTATTAAATATGCTAAAGTTAAAGTTATTAGAAATGAAGAAGGACTTGCTGTTGATTATGAAGTTGAAGGTGATTTTCCAAAATACGGAAATGATGATGAAAGAGTTGATAGTATAGCTGTTGATTTAGTTAAAACATTTATGAAAAAATTAGAAAGACATCAAACATATAGAAATGCTAAGCCTACCCTATCTGTTTTAACTATTACATCTAATGTTGTATATGGTAAAAACACTGGTAACACTCCTGATGGAAGACGCGCTGGTGAGCCATTTGGACCAGGTGCTAATCCTCTTCATGGAAGAGATATTGAAGGTGCTGTTGCTGTTATGAATACAATTGCTAAACTTCCTTTTGATTATGCATCTGATGGAATTTCTTATACATTTGCTATTACACCAAATACTTTAGGCAAAGAAACTGATACACAAATCGATAATTTAAAGAATTTGTTGGATGGATATTTTATGCAGACAGGCCATCATATTAATGTTAATATTTTTGATAGATCTTTGTTAGAAGATGCTATGGAGCATCCAGAGAAGTATCCTCAACTTACTATTCGTGTTTCTGGATATGCGGTTAATTTTGTTAAATTGACGAGAGAACAACAGTTGGATGTTATTCATAGGACTATTCATGAGAGAATTTAGTTACTTTTTGCAGATAGCCGTCAAAATCAAATTATGAAAAGCAGGAAATATATTCCCTGCTTTTCATAATTTGATTTTGACTACTCTACAGTATAAGTATTGTTTTTATTTTTTGGAAAGGGATAATAAAATGGAAAATTTAGTTGGAAGAATTCATTCGTTTGAAACTTTAGGTGCTGTTGATGGTCCTGGTATTCGTTTTATTATATTTATGCAAGGTTGTTCTTTGCGTTGCAAGTTCTGTCATAATCGTGATACCTGGGATTGTAAAGGTGGCAAAGAATATAGTGTTGATGAAATATTTAATAGAGTATTGAGGTATAAAAATTATTTCGTTGCATCTGGTGGTGGTGTTACTGTAAGTGGTGGCGAACCTTTATTACAATCTGATTTTTTAATTGCGTTGTTTACTAAGTTAAAGGAAGCTGGTATTTCAACTGCATTAGATACTTCGGGGATGTTGGATATTACTGATAATATTAAAAAACTGATTGATTTGACTGATTTATTTTTAGTAGATATAAAATGTATTAATGATGAGATTTGTAAAGATTTAGTTGGTCATTCAAACAAAAAGGAGTTAGAATTTATTAAATATTTAAATTCTATTGGTAAAGAAATTTGGATTAGACAAGTTATTGTTCCTGGAATTACTGATAAAGAAGCAGATTTATATAAATTACGTGATTTTATAAATTCAATTGAACATATTACAAAAGTTGACTTACTTCCCTACCACGATTTAGGAAAATATAAATGGATTAATATGGGTGAAGTTTATCCTTTGGAAAATATTCGTACTGCTGACTCTAAAGATATTGATAGAGTCAAAAAAATACTAGAAAGCTAATGAACTATTTCACTAGCTTTCTAGTATTTTTTTAATCTTATCTATATTTTCCACTACCGCGTTATAACCATATTCAAAACACTTATCTACCTTTTGATAATCTAGCAAGCCAACTTTATCAGTATAAACATCTAAAACATAATCACTCATATTTAAACTTTTCTCTGATATTTTACTTCCCATAATATCAATACATTTCATAGCTACATCCATAAGGTTGCTGTCTTCCGTTATTCTATCTGAATGAAATTTTACAGCGATAACTTTATCAGCCCCTTGTATCCTAACCTCATCCGCTGGAACATTGTTCAAAACTCCACCATCCATAAAAGCACACCCACCATGTTTGCATGGACTAAAATATGCAGGAAAGCTACTACTCGCGCGCACAGCTCTACCAATATTTACATTATTTATATACTCTTTATCTTCATTCCTTATGTCCGGTAGATTATTTGTAAAAACATATTCATTTCCACTTACCATATCCACAGTAGGAATAACAATTGGCATCTTGATATCATTTATATTCCTTATTCCCCTTCTTGCTGCTAATTTGTCACACACTTCTTCCATTTTTTCACCATTATTCAATCCTGCTAAACTTATTTTTTTATTAAAAATACTTGTATGAATCCCTGACAATATTGGTTTTGCATTTGCCCTTGATATTATTTTTCCATACCTCTTACATAAAATGAATATATGATAAGGTGAATAGCCCATAGCATACATAGCAGCCACAATACTTCCACAGCTTGTCCCACCAATAATATCAGGTTTAATGCCATTTTCTTCTAATGCCTGTAATACCCCCGCATGCGCTATTCCACGTATTCCCCCGCCAGATAAAGCAATACCTAATTTCACGAAAACACCATCTCCATACTTTTTTATAAAGTATGTGCATATTTATATTTTTTATACTTTCTTTTTTAATCCCAAATTCCATTTATTTTTAGTAGAGTAGTTCAAAAGTTCCAAAACGTAGCTAAGGAAAATATATTTAAACGGAGTACGAGGCGCGCAGTTTGGCACGTTTTAGTATAACCGATAAAAGGAGCCCAACAAAAAAAGATATTAGAAAATCTAATATCTTTTTTAACTATTATTAGTCTTGAGTATAAGGTAATAATGCTATTTGTCTACATCTCTTAACTGCTAAAGTTATATCTCTTTGATGTTTAGCACAAGCACCTGTAGCTCTTCTAGGTAATATTTTACCTCTTTCATTGATAAATTTCTTTAATTGATCTGGATTTTTATAATCTAGAACTAAGTTTTTATCTTTACATAATGGACATACTTTCTTTCTCTTTTTGAATTTAGGATTGAAATCGTCATCATTATTTCTATTATTTCTTCTATTATTTTTCTTATCTGCCATTTTGTTTTCCCCCCTATCTACATATAGTTAATTTTATAATTAAAATGGTAGGTCATCTCCTGAAGATATTTCAAAATCAGAACCTGTACTTGTTGATGGCATTGTTCCGAATGTAGCATCAAAGCTTCCTCCTACTTCTCCATCTCTTTTACTGTCTGCAAAATATGCTTCTTCTGCAACAACTTCTGTTACATAATGTTTTTGACCTTGTTCATCATCCCAAGTTCTTGTTTGGATTCTACCAATTACACCAACTTGTTGACCTTTCTTAAAATATTTGCTACAAAATTCTCCAGTTTTACTCCAAGCAACTACATTTATGAAATCTGCTTGTCTTTCTTCTCCTTGACGAGCAAACCTTCTGTTTACTGCTAAAGAGAAAGATGCAACTAATGTATTATTAGTTTGTGTATATCTAACTTCTGGATCTCTTGTTAATCTTCCCATTAATACTACTTTATTCATAATTCCACCATTCCTTTCAAAAAAGGCCCCATTTTATATTTTATTAGTTTTTGTTTTATTTTCATTTGTACCATTACTCTTGAATCATTCAGAGTCTCGTACACTAAAATTAGTCTTCTCTTTTAATTGTCATGAATTTGATAACTTCATCAGTTATTCTGTAATTTCTTTCAAGTTCAGCAATTAGGTTTGTGTTAGCTTCGAAATAAAATACAACATAGAATCCTTCTTCGTTTTTCTTAACTTCATAAGCTAATTTTCTTTTTCCTAATTCGTCAACTTTTTCTACTTTACCATCATTGTTAATCAAATCTGAGAATCTTGAAATTAAAGCTTTCATTCCTTCTTCATCAACATTTGGATTAATAATGACTATACTTTCGTATTTGTTCATTATATTCACCTCCTTATGGATATTAAACCTGCACTTATATGCAAGTAAGGAAAAATTTAGTAAATCTAATTTTTCAATGCCACTATTCTATCACATTTTTTTCATTTAAGCAAGACATTTTTATTATTTAAAATATATTTTTTCATTTTTTCAAATGGCTCATCTACGCAACTTGTCAACTCTATATATATTTTTTCTTCTTCTGGAAATGAATGAATTGCAAAATGACTTTCAGAAAGCAACCATAGTCCTGTATATCCATATGGCTCAAAATAATGTTCACATTTATTCAATACATGAAATCCAGATGTTTCCAGCTTTTTCTCTAGTTCAACTTTTAGCTTATCTTCATCCTCAAATTGAATCCAAGCCCAAAAATTATTCATATTTGCTTTCATTTTAATTTTCATCTCCTTACCTTACAAATATATTTACCAGTTTTCCACCTCTTCATTGTAGTATTCTATTAAACAAGGCTTAAACATGTCATTAACTTCAATTTTATCTAAATCATATTTTTCATCTGCTCCAAATGAAAATACATGTGATATATTTTCATTTGTTATATATTTTGTATCAACAGTAAGTTCTCCCATTTTTCTTTCTCCATTATACATTAGATTGAATCCCCACTCACCGAAAGTTGGAACTTGTAAATGGTATGGAATAACATTTTCAAATTGAGTTTTAGCTGTTTTATTTATGCACCAAAATGATTTTTTGGCATAATATGGGCTAGTAGATTGTGTGACCGCTACTCCCGTATCTGTTAAGTTTGCTTTTATATAGTTGTAAAAAACATTCGTATATAACTTGTTAAGTGTCTCGTTGTTTGGATCTGGCAAATCAATGATTATAACATCAAACTTTTCCTGATTTGTTTCAACATATTTATAAGCATCTTCATTTAAGATTTTCACTTTTTCATTGGTTAATGAATTATTATTCATCTTACAAATTTCTTGATTAGTACTGCATAATTCAGTCATTTTAGGATCTATATCAACTAATACAATTTCTTTTACATCATCATATTTTAAGATTTCTCTTGCTGCTAAACCATCTCCACCACCTAATATTAAAACCCTATCATGCTTAGGTGTATATAAAAATGGAATATGAACAAGTGCTTCATGGTACCTATATTCATCTGTTGAACTAAATTGAAGATTTCCGTCTAAGAATAAACGAAAATCATCTTTGTGCTTTGTTATAACAATTTTTTGATACATTGTTTGCTCAGAATATATAATATCGTCTCTATATAATCCACCTTCAATTGATTTGGTAATTTTATCTCCACCTATTAAGCACATAAATATTGCAATTAAAACGCAAATGCTTATTACTTGAGCAGTTTTGTAATTTCCTACATAATTTTTATATTTAAGAATAATTATTAATGCTACAAATATGTTTATTGTTCCAACGCATAATGCAGTAGTAATAAAACCTAGTTTTGGGAACAAAAACAATGGAAATGAAATTGAACCAACTAATCCTCCTATATAATCAAACGTAAATATGTTAGCCAAATTTACTCTTATATTACTATTATTTTCTTCTATAATTCTTGTTAAAATTGGTATCTCCAATCCTACAAGAATACCTATTCCTATAACTAGTAAATACATTATTAAATAATATATCTCTGTATATATATTAGCCAAGAATAAGATAAGAGTGGAAAATCCACCCAATATTCCTGTTAATAATTCAACATAAATAAATTTTTTAAATAAATCATTCTTTACTTTTTTAGAAAGATATGAACCAATTCCCATAGCACTCATATACAATCCTATTGTTATAGAATATTGTTTTACGCTGTCACCTATTAAATATGTACTCATACTACTTATAATTAATTCGTATATAATTGAACAAATTGATATTAATAATGTAGTTACTAATAATAATCTCCCATCAAATTCTTTCTTTTTTTCCATTTTATAATACACCACTCATTATGATTGCGATTGCAATAAAGAAACCTGCAACCATTACACCTGCGGCTTTATTGTGATTATCAATTTCTTCATTTAAATCGTAATGCTTGTTTTTAGATAAAATTTTATATCCAATAATAAAAAATACTAGACCTATTAATAAATACACTAAAATTTCTATAATTTTAAACAATACTTCATTCATATTCTTCAATCCTTTAATTATTTAATTACTGTTCTTATTATAATTGCAACACCAATATATATTCCTGCCATTATAAAACCTGCTGCAACATTCTTTTCTTTTATTTCCTTTGGAAAATCATATGGAACGAAAAGATCAACTATAAAAGTGCAAATTAACATTGCAAGTAGACCTACTACTCCATATATAATTGTTTCTAATAACTGAATTCCAAAAACCTCAAAATTTACCATAACTATCTCTCCTTTATATTAATTAATTTATTTATTATTTACCTGAGCTAGTTCCTCCACCTGAACTTTTACGTGAGTTTATGCTTTGCTGTCTAGCTGAGTTTAAGTAACTTGAATAATTGCTACTTGTACTAGTTCTTCTATATGTTCTGTAATACCCTCTGTTTCTATATCTTGAATGATATGAATTTGTATCCTCTGTCATAAATGACTTCTTTGATACCTGAACATATACCTGATTATCTTCTCCAGTGTATACATATGCATATTCTTTTCTAGTTAATAAACCAACTCCTTCTGTTTCATTATCTTCTTTAACTTCTTTTATATCTTCTGGAGCAGCATCTATTATTTTCTTTACTGCCTCATCAATTGACAAATTGGTTTTATATACTTTTGCTTTTTTATTGTTCTCATTATTAGTTACTGATGTAACATATTCAAAGTCAGAACTTTTCTCCAAGAACTTTGCTATTACGTTACCTCTTGATATACTTCCAACAACTCCAATTAACCCTGAGAAAACAACAAAAATTAGTATCATATATACAATTCCCATTATATTTGCTTTACTATAGTTTTTAGGTATAGACTTATTTATTTCCTGAGTTATTGTAACATCCGCTTCATCTACATATATACCTATACTTTTTTCAACCTCTCCACTCCAATTTTCAACTGAAATCAACTTATTTTTTTTAGCATTGATGTATTCTTTGAATTCTACCTTTTCAAAAAGATCCACATCAACATTTCCGAAAAATCTTTTTACTCTTGCATTTCCTTGCTCAAATAAACTATATTTTTCATTTTCAAAATAAAATTCTATAGATTCACTTACTCTGATGAATGGCTTTTCAGTATATAATGAATACTGTGTTTTTCCTTCATTTTTCTCAACACTTAGCCATTTAATTTCAGATTTTTGATTTTTTATTTTATACTCCTGCCAAATCCACGTATCTTCTACAAACTCTATCATTCCAATAACTGTATACTTTTCATTTTTTATTGAAATAACCTGTCCATATTTTAAATTTTCACTCATCGTTTTATTCCCTTCATTTTGTTATAATACTTATTCTTCTTCAATCTTAAGTACTTTTATTTTTCTTTTATCTATATATCTTCCTACACTAACTTCTGTTAAATCTCTCCACTTTTCAATAGTGAATAATTTATTATCATTTATATATTCATAATATTCAACAACTTCATTCAAGCCAACCCCAACATTGCCATAGAATGTTTGAACTTTAGCATTTCCTTTTTGGAATAGATTATATACTTCATCTTCATAGATAACTACAAGCTTTGGTTGACCATCATAATCAATCATTTTATGCAATGCATATTTTCCTACAGGTTCAATATCTAAATAATATGTTTCATTGCTGTCATCTTTTTTTAATATATACTCAAACCAGTATGATGACCCTTCTGAATATTTCAACATTGCCAATACTGTATATAGATTTTTTTCTATCATAATTTTCTGTCTGTATTCTAAATTCAGTATTTTTTTCATTTTTCTCCATCACCTTTTTTTAGCTCTTTAACAGTAACTATACTAATTAGTGTTAATCCACCTATTAGTAGGTACACCCATATAGGTAGTAATCCCCAGAACTCCCATAATTGAATTATTAAATTTGCTACTAGGAATATAATTCCTTCTATATAAATAACTTTAAACTCTTTATTTATAAATCCAAATATAATCATTGCAAGAGTGATGCAACCAATATACACTGCCACTGCAATATTTATATTCCAAATAAGCGATAATATCAATATTGGCAATACAATTCCTAAAATAGCCGTACTTACTTTTTTATTTCTAACTATTAATCCACAAATTAAGATTGCAACTAATAGTATTATGCTTCTATTTATAAGCATAACAATTATTTCATCTAAATCAAAATAAATACCTGTCAATCCCATTGTAACTATTGATATAATTCCAATTCCAGATAAAATTTTAATTTCATCTCTTTTATCTAATATTGATAATAAAACCAAATTCAAAATCTGCACACCTGCTGTGATAAGAACTAGTATTTTATCATTTGGATCTATCTCTTCTCCAATTAATAACACAGTTGTTATAAAACTCATTACAATCCCAAATAATTTTATTATCTTTATCTCTGTCTTCTCTGATTTTGGAATTATATTTATTAACAATGTTAGTACTGTAAAAATCAACACACACACTTCTTTGTCTTGTGCTACAAAGCTTGTAATAGTTGACAATGCAAGTGCAGTTCCAAAACATGCTGCATAAAACCAAAATGTCATATCAAATCTTTTATAAGTCAAATAAGAGAATAATGATATACTAAGCAATAATACTGATATGAAGATATCTGCTCCATCGCTATTAACAGAGAACCATTCTCCTACCAATCCAAAATTTCCAATCATAAAGATTGATAATGAAAACGCTATCATTGATAAAAACCAATATGTTATTGTTGTGCTTCTTATTTTTAATTTCTTTTCGCTAAAGAATGATAATCCCAGGAAAACAACTCCAATTATCGCTATAATAAGCATCTTAACAAAATCTGTTATAGCATCCCATGACGTAGTCGCTATCATTACTCCAGAAATTGCAACCATTGCTATTCCTATTTTTAACAATGTGTCTACTTTTTTTACTTCTTTATTAACTGTATTTTTTACGGTAGGCGTAATCACTTTTCCATCTGAATCTATTATTTCATTTTCTTCATTTTGTGTACTTGCATTTTCAGATATCTGACTAGTAACATTCACATTATCTGTCCCTATTCTATCACTTACAATAAGCAAGATAATTGCTGAAATAAAATTAAACGGAATTAAAACTACTCCAAACGTTAAAACTATTTTTCTTTTTTCATATAACTTGTCTGAATCTAATTTTGAATACATTAAGCACAAAACACCTATTATCACAAGAAACATTCCAATTGATAATACCGGTGTGTTGTCTGGCATTCCTATTGAAATCCATACTAAACTACTTAGTAAATTTAATATGGCTGAAACAACTAAACCACTTCTCATTACTTTCCACCTTTCTTTGGAATTAATAATCCAATTCTTTTTCTATTATTTTGAATAAGTATATGTTTTTCTGCTCCTCCATATTCTCCATCCAATGTCCACTCTACATTTTCTTCAAAGTCAATTTGCAAATGTTTAGTTTTCATATAGTATATAGTTTTTTGATCATATTTATTTCTTAATATTGAAACAAATATTTTTAAAAGTCCCAATTTATTTTTAGGTTTCTTAATTAAAACCAGCTCAAACAATCCGTCATTTATACTAAATTCATTTTTTTTGAACCATTTAAAACTTCCTATTGAAATAGAGTTTGATACACCACCATAAACGAACTCATCTTTGATAATTTCATTGTCTGTAACAATAGTTGCCTGATATGTTCTTAACTTTTTTAACTCCTTTAGACCAGCTCTATAATACGCAAATCTTCCAAATTTATTCTTTTCTTTTTGTTTTGTTATATATGAAACTTTCGTGCACGCTCCAAAAGCTGCCACATAGTAAAAATATTTATTATTAAAACTACCAATATCTGTGTCTATTTTCCTATACTTTGATAACTTCTTTGATAATTTGTACGCATTTCTCGGAATTTTTAATGTTTTTGCAAAATCATTAGTTGTTCCGAAAGGTATAAAAGTAACATTTATTTTCTTATTACATTTTATAATTCCATTAATTACTTCATTTAAAGTACCATCTCCGCCGCATACAATAACAGCATCAATATACCTAATATAATTCTCTATGATTTTTTCTCCGTTATTGTTTTCAGATGTATAAATCACCTCTAGTTCATACCCCTGTTTTTCCAAATTATCACAAATATCCGGAATATATTTATTTACTTTTCCTCTACCTGCGCAAGGATTTACAATTATCAAAATTTCTTTCTTCATAACTCTCTCCATTCGTTTCACATTATATCACTAATTTACTAATTTTTCCACAATTTTTGGTAATTTATACTAATTAATTACTATGGGGTTTAATTTACTAGGAACGACTGTCACAATTTGTCAAATACATGCATACAATACATTAAGCATGTCAACATGCTTGCAAATTAAGAAAGGATGATAAATATGGAATTTGAAAATGATAGATGCCCTGTTGTTGATGTGGAAGGAGTTATTTCTTCAGGTAAACAATTCGATATTGATATAACATTACCAGAAGATAATCGTTCTGTAATATATGGAATAATAAAAGATGCTTATGATGAGCCTGTAAAAGATGCTGTTGTTAAATTAATAGAAATTGAAAAAGACAAAGGAAGAGAAGAAAGAAAACCTGTAACACATACATTTACAGACAAAAATGGAGAATTTGTTTTCGGACCTTTATGTGCTAATAAATTCTACGAAGTTCAAATTTGGGCTAACGACGTAAAACATAAGAAAATATGTACAACATGCCATCATAAAGGAAAATGTTTAAAAGGTATAAAATTAGATTGCGATAAAAATGAACACTTTCCATGCCATGAAGACAATTGTGAAAAAGGTTGCTAGTTTTAAGTTTGAATTAATTAAATAAAAAATACAAGGAAATAATTATAATTATTTCCTTGTATTTTCTACTTTATAAACCTATTTTATGAACCATTTTTTTACCTTGTTTCATCATTTTCTTTTTATCAAATCCCATAGTTTCGCCATAGATCATAACTATTCCTGCCGAAATCATTCCTCCAATTATCATACCTTTTAATAATTTCATCTATTTAACCTCCCTTTATTTTTTTATTGCTTACATTATTAGTATTTGTACTTTTATCTTTAATATACCGCTTGTAAAAATTATGATTATTGTTCTTTTTATCCAATTATTTTTTGAATTGAATCTATTAAATATCTAACTTGATCAATACTATTTTGCTCTCCAAAAGTTATTCTAAGTGAACCTCCGTGAATATATATCATCCAATCCTATAGCTGCTAGAACATGTGATGGGTTTGACGAACCTGAACTACATGCAGAACCCGCAGAAGCGCAAATACCATATCCATCCAATTTTAGCAGCAATTCCTCCCCATCAACTCCAGGAAAAGAAACGTTAATATTTCCCGGCAGTCTTTGTTTTAAGTCTCCATTAATTTTTACATTTTCATATTTACCTGTTATTTCTCTTACAAAATAATTTCTTAGTTTTATCAATTTACTATTATAATTCTCCAAATTGTAATCAGCAATTTGAATTGCTTTTCCTAGTCCTACAATTCCCGCAACATTCTCTGTTCCAGCCCTTTTGTTTCTTTCTTGATGGCCTCCATCTTGTATTCTTTCAAATTCAACATCTTTTTTTACATACAAGGCTCCCACACCTTTTGGTCCATAGAATTTATGAGCTGACATAGAAAGCAAATCTATTCCATATTCTTCCACATTTATTCTAACGTTTCCCACAGCTTGAACACAGTCTGTGTGAAATAGTACTCCCGCTTCTCTTGTTATTTTTGAGATTTCTTTAATTGGTTGAATTGTTCCAATCTCATTATTTGCAAACATTATACTAACTAATATTGTTTGATTATTTATAGAATTTTTTAATTCCTCTAAATCTACAAAACCGATTTTCATCGACATTTAAATACGTTATTTCAAACCCATCTCTTTCAAGACTTTTACAAGTATTTAAGACAGCTGGGTGTTCTATTTTGCTTGTAATTATATGATTTCCTTTTTCCTTATGAGCTCTCGCAACACCTTTTATTGCCAAATTGTCTGACTCACTACCACATGCCGTAAAATATATTTCTCTTGCGTCACATCCAATAGCTTTAGCTACTTTTTCTCTTGCAGTGTTTACCGCATTTTTGCTCATTCTACCAATTGAATATAGTGAAGATGGATTTCCATAGTTTATTGAAAAATATGGCATCATCTCTTTTAAAACATCTTCTTTTACTGGAGTTGTTGCGGCATGATCAAAATATATCAAATTCATAAAATTCCTTCCTTATATGTGAATTTAGGTTTTTTATTTGGTTTTACCTATAAACCTTTTTCTCATTTCTGTGATATTTATAGTATATTTTTTTGTCAAAAATTTATTCAATTAAAGAATCTTAATCTATTTGTTTTATTTTATTATATTTATCTTCAAAAAATTTGTTACAAAAAAGCAGTTTTATCCGAACCTGCTCGGTTCAAATAAAACTGCTTCTTTATAAAATTACCAAATTAGATCATGATGATAATCCTCGATGTGATACTTTTTAGCTACCCTGTCTAAGGTAGATTCAGAATAAAATCTTCTAGAAGCTACAATTCTATTATAGCTTGTTCCAGAACCTATCTGAATTGCTCTTTTTTCCAGCACTAAAAAATCTTGTGCAGATCCGCCATTCCACTCCTTCATCCAACCATTTCTACGAATAATCTCCATTGCATTTTTCTCATGGCCGCATCCACCGTTTGAGTAAAACTCTCCGAATAAAATAAAGCCACGCTTTTTTCTTAAATCCATTGCTCCATTACTCCTTAACTACAAGCTGCATTTTAGGTATTTCTTTTATAGTGTTTGTTAGCACATTCTCATACCTTTTGTCAATCTGCCAATATGGCATAATTGTATAGCCTTCCCCCTCATAATCAGCCTTCAGCTGATTAATGAATGAGTTGTCATTGTTACTGGCCACTTTAAAGCATCTCTCCCCACGGTACCCCGCAACAATGGCACAACCTGCACAGAGTAAAAATTCATCTGGATTTAAATCTTTTGCTGAATTTTTTGTATCATTCAGTTCAGGATAGTTTCCGCAGAAACGATTTGCATTCTTTGCATGACCGTCACCGCCATTTGGTAAGAACCGTCCATTAGGAAGATAAATACCATACGTAATTATAACGGGCATATTAGCCCTCCTTTCATAAAAATATATGATATTATATCATTTTTAAAGAATTATGTCAAACAAAAAGAAGAAGCACCACATTAGTCTTCTAATGTGATACTTCCCTCTAGAGTTTTGTATATCTATAGGTACTTTTAGGAATTTACTTCTGACCAACGAAGCATTTTAACGTTTTTATATGCATCTACTATTTGTGAATACTTATCATATTCATCTTCCCAAATTTGTTTTGGAACTTTGTCAAATGCATTAAACATTTTCTCTGCTTCGGTTAAGAAAATTATCTGCTCTTGTGGAGACATTTTTTCATATTTTTTTGAAAACTTATACAAAATATCTAAATCTTGTATAGCTTTTATAAATGTCCAAAAGTCTTTTACGTTCATACCTGCAAGTTTAATTTGGACAATTGTGTATCCTACTAAAGCTGTAATAACAAGTAATAAAATATATATTAAAGATAATATTACCATATTTACCACCTTCTATCTCGTATACTTAATTATACCATATTTTAGGTGAAATTGCAACTTTAGCAAACACATTTGGGGACACTTACCTAAATATCTTTAATTTGATATTTTTGCAAGTATCCCCGAAACTCCCTTTTTCATGATTATTGTTAAAATAATTCAACTATTGCATCTGCATCTATTTTAAAGTATTTCATTAACTCAACTGCATTTCCTGACTTTCCAAATGAATCATTAATACCTAATCTTGTAACTTTGCATGGATATTCATCAGCTAAAACTTCACAAACACTGCTACCCAATCCTCCAGTTATACTATGATCTTCAACAGTAATTATTCTTTTAGTCTCTTTTGCACATCTAATAATTGTCTCTTTATCAATTGGTTTTATTGTATGAATATCTACTACCCTTATAAATATTCCTCTTTCTGCTAGTGTTTCTTTGGCTTTTAATGCTTCCGCAACACATACTCCTGTTGCAAAAATTGTTGCATCCTCACCGTCTCCTATTTGTTTTGCTTTGCCAAGCTCAAAGTTTTCACTTTCATCATATATTACTGGCGTTGCTAACCTTGATAAACGTACATAACATGGTGAAGTAATTTTGCTAATTTCTTTTATAATAAATTTAGTTTCTACATCATCACTTGGAGAAAACACTTGTAAATTTGGCAAAGTTCTCATCATAGCAATATCTTCAAGCATCTGGTGCGTTGCACCATCTTCACCAACTGTAACACCAGCATGTGTAGCGCAAATTTTAACATTTAAATTTGGGTAACATACACTATTTCTAATTTGGTCATATGCTCTACCTGCTGCAAATACTGCGAAAGTGCTTGCATAAGGAATTTTTTTGCAAGTTGCAAAACCAGCAGCAGTACTTATCATATCTTGTTCTGAAATTCCTATATCAAAAAATCTATTTGGAAACTCCTTTGCAAATATTTCCGTTTTAGTAGCAGTTGATAAATCCGCATCCAATACAACAATATTTTCATTTTCTTTTCCTAGTTCTTTTAATGCTTCTCCATAACTTTGACGTGTTGCAATTTTTTTGTCTAAATTCATATTTTTCAATCCTTTCTATTAAATACTTTTCTCTAACTCTTCAAGTGCCATTTTAACCTGCTCTTCATTTGGAGCCTTTCCGTGCCACTCTGCCGCATTTTCCATAAAAGAAACCCCTTTTCCTTTTACCGTTTTAGCAATAATTGCAGTTGGCATTCCTTTTGTCATTTTAGCTACGTCAAAGCTATCCATTAATTGTTCAATATTATTTCCATCAACCGGAATTACCTTAAATCCAAAACTTTCAAACTTTTCTTCAATTCTATTTAGTCCTTTTACGCTTTTTATATCTCCATCAATTTGTAAATTGTTATTATCAACAATAACACATAAATTATCTAGTTTATATTTTGAAGCTGTCATTGCTGCTTCCCATACTTGTCCCTCTTCTATTTCACCATCACCTAACAAACAATATACCCTATATCCCATACTGTTCATCTTTGAAGCTAATGCCATTCCATTAGCAACTGATAATCCTTGTCCCAAGGAACCAGTAGTCATATCCACTCCAGGTACTTTATTCATATCTGGATGACCTTGTAGTTTTGAATCAAGTTTTCTAAACGTTAATAATTCACTTTCATCAAAATATCCTCTTTTTGCTAAAGTACTATATAAAGCAGGTGAGCAATGTCCTTTAGATAATACAAATCTATCCCTCCCATCTGCTTTAGGGTCTTGTGGATTTATATTCATTTGATTAAAATATAGTACTGTTAAAATGTCTGCACAAGATAATGAACCTCCTGGATGACCTGACTTTGCATTATATACGGTTTTTACTATATTAATCCTGATATCATTAGAAATTTTTTTCAATTCATCTATATTAGTTATTTTCATATTCTCCATCCTTTCTAAACAATTTTCTATGGACATTTTATACTTAATATTTATTTTTTGCAATATGATTTAAAATATTGTTTTTTTCTAAAATTTATTGTATAATTAAAAGGTATTATAACTTGTACGATTACATTCATACATGGGGGTGTAATTGGTTTCGACAATTGTTTAGAAATATAAATAGCGAGTAGTGGATTCTCGTTGGCCACTTTAAAAAACGGGAAAATAAATATAAACGCTGATCGTACAGAATTAGCTTACGCTGCCTAAGTTGCGGCGTCGTCTTATAATAGCTTCCCACGGCTATTAAAAAGGCGTCGAATTAGTGGGAAACAAAGCTATTTTTTGCTATGGAAATAGTGGGTATTTTATAGCTACTTTAATATATCGTTTGTTTGTTAATGATATATTAGAGGAAATTAAATAACAAACTGCACTCGGAGAAGTTTATATGGAAGAGCATTTGGACAGGAGTTCGACTCTCCTCACCTCCACCAAATATTAAAACAAAGGATTTGATAAAATGGATTATATTTTAGATTTATTAAAAAATTTAGCCCAGACAAAAATAATACACTCATTAATTGTAATAATTGTTAGCTTTATTATTTACAGATTTATAGT
>JAFUYJ010000032.1 GCA_017470645.1 Clostridia bacterium | reverse complement strand
TTTCCAAATCACCCATTTAAAGTTGTGAACGACGATAAAATGCAAGAATTAGCATCAAGTGTAAAAGAATATGGTGTGATACTACCTATAATGGTTAGACCAAAAGAAGATGGAACCTATGAAATAGTGTCAGGACACAGAAGAAAAATGGCTGCACAAATTGCAGGATTAAAAGATATTAAATGTATTGTAAAAGATTTAACAGATGATGAAGCTACTATTATCATGGTAGATAGTAATATACAAAGAGAAGAAATATTACCTAGTGAAAGAGCATTTGCTTATAAGATGAAATTAGAAGCAATGAAACATCAAGGAATAAGAAATGATTTAACTTCTCGACCAGTGGGCGATAAGTTATCAACAGAAGTTTTGGGAGAAGAAGTTGGAGAAAGTGCTAGACAAATTCAAAGATACATAAGACTAACTGAACTAATACCAGAAATTTTACAGATGGTTGATGATAAGAAAATTGCATTTAGACCAGCGGTTGAAATTTCATATTTAAGTGAAGAAAATCAATATGTGTTATTAAACATAATGGAATTTAATGAGTGTACACCTTCACTAGCACAAGCTATTAGATTAAAAAAATTAGAACAAGAGGGTAACCTAACAGAAGAAAAACTCGAAACAATTATGGAGCAGGAGAAACCTAATCAGAAAGAGCAAATAAAATTTGGAGTTGAAAAAATACAAGATTATTTTCCAAAAGGGTACACACAAGAACAAATGGAGAATAAAATTAAAGAATTACTTGAAAAATACAAACTTCAATGGCAAAGAAAGTTAAGCGAGAGAAATGCAAGATAAATGTGTGTGGACACATTCCAAAGTTTCCCCTTACAAACCCTTTTAAATTAAACTAACTATATACTAGCTAAAAAGAGAGTATATATTATCTAAAACTAATAATAAGCAAGGGAGTGATGAATATGTAAAATAATTTACAGATTTGTCTTTTTATTTTCTAGCTTTTATGATTAAATTATAGGGGGCGATTGATTATGAAAAATAAATATATAATTATAATTTCAATAACAATAACACTCATGTTTTTAGCTTTAATAAGTTTTATTATCATAAGGACTAGAACAAATAAAATAGACAATGCAACAACAAGCAATGTTGCTATACAAAAGTCAAATGAAGTTAAACAAAATACAGAAGAATCAGTTAAAGAAACAGAAGAAAAGAATGAAGATACAGAAGAAACTGAAAGTGAGGCACAGACAGAAGAAATTAAAAATACCGAAGAAGAAAAGCAAACAGAGAGTGTTGCCGAAAGCAATAAAGTAATAGAAAAACAAGATAATCCAGTAACTACACAAACTAAAACAACAACTCAAAATAATAATAATCAAGCTACAAGTAAATCAAACACATCTACTAAAGCAAATACATCACAAAATACTGGAACAACAACTAATAAAACAACTACAACAAATAGCACAACAACTCAAACTCCAGTACAACAAAAGCAGGAACAGGTTGAACAAAAAAATACTGAACAAAAGCCTACACAAGAGGGAAAACAAGTTCAACAACAAGTAACAGAAACACCTAAACCTGCTGAAACAAAAACAGAAAACACAACACAAAATACAACTCAAAATAATCAAACACAAGAAACTAAACCTGCTACTTGCACAAATGCAAATAATCATTTTACGAGTGTTGGTAATTCTGGACAATGGTTTGCAACTCAAAAAGATGCAATAACATTTTATGAAAATAAAATAGCTTATTGGGGTAAAAAATGGGAGAACAATGAAATAGATGATCAAACATATTACAAGAATTGCCCTTATGGTTATGAAACTTGGAGTTGTGGTTTATGTGGTAAGTGGACAATAAATTTCTATTACAGATAAATTAAATAATAATTATAACAAAGTCAAGATTTAGTTCTTGGCTTTTTTTAGTGGAAGGAGAAAAATTTTATGATAAGAAGAATAATGGAAAGATTAAAAAAATTAGAAATTGATAGAGCAGACAGAGAGGAAGAAATCAAAAGACTACAAGAAGAAATCAAGATAATGGACGAAAGAAAAAGTAAATTACAAGGATTTAAAGAAGAATATGAGCAATTAGTAGTTAGATTTACTGAATTCATAAAAAATGAATTTACAAAAAAATAGTAAGAAAAGGAGATTATTATGGAGATGAAAAATAAAGTGAAAAAAGGTAAAAAGATAATGGCAATAATGTTAGTATTGCTTACTTTTATAGGCAGTTTAAGTAATGTTTTTGCAGCAAGTGGTACAGGTAACTGGAAAGGTTATCAATATTCCACTTTCTTAAAAACAACAGATACCTTGCAATATGGTATTACTGCTAGAAGTTTAATTAACACAGGAACAGGAGAAAGCCATACAGTCTTCTGTTCAGAGTTGGGAGTCGATTTTGACAATGGTGTCGTATATAACGGAAGTTACTATACCCCAACAAATGAAGTAATGAAAAAAGCTTGTAAAATAGCATACTTTGGTTGGTATTCAAAATATGGAGATTGGACAGTAAATGAACGCATTAGAGATAATGGAATGGAACAATATAGACAAGATTATGCGTTCACACAACAATTTATTTGGGAGGCAATGGGAAGTAATGCAACATTTGTCGATTCAAATGTTCAAGCTCAATATGTTAATTTTAAAAACAACATAAATAATCAAATAAATGTATTCAAACAAAGACCTTCTTTTGATTCAACAACTATTGAAGTTGAAGCAGGAGAAACTAAAGTAATAACAGATACAAATGGTGTATTTAAAAACTATAATTCTATAAATACATCAAAAGATGGAGTAGGATTTTCGCATAACAAAGGAGAAAATACTCTTACAATTTCTGTACCAGAGAGTTTTGAAGGAGAAACAGTATCAATCACAGATGATATAACTCGTTCTTGGAATTTAATAAAAGAAGGAACAGAAGACCACGATACAAGCATATATTTTGACTTAAATGGTGGAGGTCAAGACCAATTAATAGCACTTAATTATAATGATCCTACATCATTAGCTATGAAGGTAAAAGTAGATTCTTTAGGAAATTTAGAGTTATCTAAATTAAATACAAAAAACGAATTAGTTGATGGAGCAGTATTTACTGTTACAGGTCCAGGATATAATGGAGATGTAAAAGTTACAGGTGGAAAAATAACTTTACAAAAAATTAAAAAAGGTACTTATACAATAAAAGAAAAGACAGCACCTTATGGCTACCTAGTAGATACTCAAACATATTCTGTTGAAGTAAAACCTAATCAAACTGCAACTCAAGCTATTGTTAATAAAGAGCCAACTGGAAATTTTGAATTGGTTAAGAAAAATGCAACTAAAACAAAGAATTTACAAGGTGCAGAATACAGAGTATGGGGAGATAATTATGATAAAACATTTACAACAGATTCAAACGGAAAAATTAGCGTAACAGGTTTGAAACTTGGTAAATACAATTATCAAGAAACAAAAGCACCAGACGGATTTTTATTAGACAACACTATTTATTCTTTTGAATTAAAATACAAAGACCAAACAACATCTGTTATATCTGTAAGTGTTGAAAGGACTAATAGTGAGCCAACTGGAAACTTTGAATTAGTTAAGAAAAATGCAACTAAAACAAAGAATTTAAAAGGTGCAGAATACAGAGTATGGGGAGATAATTATGATAAAACATTCACAACAGATTCAAACGGAAAAATCAGTGTAACAGGCTTAAAACTTGGTAAATACAATTATCAAGAAACAAAAGCTCCAGACGGATTTTTATTAGACAACACTATATATTCTTTTGAATTAAAATACAAAGACCAAACAACATCTGTTGTATCTGTAAGTGTTGAAAGAACTAATAGTGAGCCAACAGGTAATTTTGAATTAGTTAAAAAGAACTCAACTAAAACAGCTAATCTAAAAGGAGCTGAATATAGAATTTGGAACTCTGAATATGATAAAACATTTACAACTGATTCAAATGGCAAAATACTTGTAACAGACTTAAAACTTGGTAAATACAATTATCAAGAAGTAAAAGCACCAGATGGTTATTTGATAGATAATACTACATATAGCTTTGAATTAAAATATAAAGACCAAACTACACCTGTGGTATCTGTAAGTACAGAAAAAACAAATGATGAGCCATTTGGAGAGATTACAATTAAGAAAGAGGATAAAGAGCTAAAAAATGCTACAAGAGTTGATGGCACAATTCATCACGGAGATGTAAATATCGCGGGAGCAGAATATACGTTATATGCTGATGAAGACATTTATAATAAAAGTAAAACAACAAGATACTTTACTAAAGATGAAGAAATAGCTAAATTCACATTCAATGAAAGTGGTGTAGTTACAATTAAAATTATAAATACAAAAGCTGACTTAAAAATAAATGGAAGCACATTAGCTAACATTCCTTTAGGAAATTATTATACAAAAGAAACAAAAGCACCAAAGGGTTACATTCTAGATGCAGAAAAGCATACACTTATATTAAGCTATAAAGATAGCAAAACAAAAACAATTAGTGTAAATGAAAATGTAACAAACTCTGTTCAAAAAGCAAAATTTGAAGTAATAAAAATATCTGGAAAAGATAGTAAAACAGCTAAAGTAGTTGAAGGTGCGGAATTTACTGCAATACTTACAAAATATGTTAAATATTATGGAAGTTTTGATGAGGCATTAAAACATTTAGATGAGTATTCAAAAGATGAATATGCAGTATTTACAACAGATAAAACAGGACACGGAGTTTCTAACTTATTGGCTTATGGAGATTACACAGTAAATGAAACAATAATACCATCTCCAGAGATGAATAAAGTTGAAGAATTCTATGTAACAATAGATAAAAACTCTGATGGAGTAATTAAAGAATTGGTTGAAAATGATACACCATTTGAAAGTTATTTAAAAATAATCAAAGTTGACCAAAAGACTGGTAAAAAGATAACTTTTTCAAATGCAACATTTAAACTATACAAACTTAATAGAGATACAAATGAATGGGAAGAAACATCTTGCAAAATAGGTAAAGAAAGAACATTCACTTGGACAACAGATGAAAATGCAGTAGCATATACAGAAGATAAAATTGAGGCAGGAACATATAAAATAGATGAAATTAAAGTTCCTACTGGATTTGTAAAATTAGAAGAAGATTGTATCTTCGATATTAATAATCAAAATAAAACACTAGAATATGATAAAGAATTTGATGCTTATATAACAGTTACAATAGGAAATGAGCAACCTACTGCTAATATTACAATAAAAAAGACTATTGAATTAGTTAAAGATGCAGATTTATCTCTTGTTGATGTAACAGATTTAAGTGGAATCAAATTCAAATTAACAGCGAAAGAAACAATAAGAGATATGGCTGATGGTAGTGTGATTTATAAAAAAGGTGCAGTAGTTGGAACATTCAACCTAAATAAAGACGGATCTTTAAACATTAAAAATCTTCCGTTAGGAGTTTATGAGATACAAGAAATAGAAACTCTAAAAGGCTTGGTGTTAGATAATATCAAACACGAAATTACATTAAAACAAAAAGATACAACAACTACTGTATATAACCATACTGAAAATATTGTTAATAAAACTACAATAACTGAATTCTCAAAGACTGATATTACAGGAGATAAAGAACTTGAAGGGGCTACTCTACAAGTTGTAGATGTAAAAAATGGTAACATTATTGATGAATGGGTTTCTGGTAAGAAATCTCACAAAATTGAGGGATTAGAAACAGGAAAAACATACAAATTAATCGAAACAATAGCTCCAGAGGGATATACAAAATCAACTGAAATAGAGTTCAAAGTTGAGAACACAAATGAAATTCAAAAAGTTACAATGATAGACAAAGTTGTTGAGATGAGCAAGGTCGACATCGGTGGAGAAGAAATTGAAGGGGCGAAGATACAGGTCTTCGACGGAGATAAAAATATCATTGATGAGTGGGTTTCAACAAAAGAAAGTCATAAGATTAAAAACCTTGAAGAAGGTAAAAAATATACATTACACGAAGAAGTTGTTGCAGATGGATTTGTAAAAGCCACAGATGTAGAATTTGAAGTTACAACAGATAAAGAAACTCAACATATAGAAATGGTTGATAAAATTGTTGAGATGAGCAAGGTCGACATCGGTGGAGAAGAAATTGAAGGGGCGAAGATACAGGTCTTCGACGGAGATAAAAATATCATTGATGAGTGGGTTTCAACAAAAGAAAGTCATAAGATTAAAAATCTTGAAGAAGGAAAAAAATACACATTACATGAAGAAGTTGTTGCAGATGGATTTGTAAAAGCCACAGATGCAGAATTTGAAGTTACAACAGATAAAGAAACTCAACACATAGAAATGGTTGATAAAATTGTTGAGATAACTAAAACTGATATTACAAATGAAAAAGAAATTGAAAATGCGAAGCTTCAAGTAGTTGACAAAGATAATAACATTATTGATGAGTGGACATCTACTAAAGAGGCTCATAAAGTTAAAGGACTTGAAGAAGGTAAAAAATACACTCTAATTGAAATAACTGCACCATACGGCTATGAAATAGCTGAAAGTATAGAATTTGAAGTTACTTATGACAAAGCTACTCAACACATTGTAATGAAAGATAAACCTATATTAAAAAATGTTAAATTAGTAAAAATTGATGAAGAAACAAAAGAAGTAATCAAAGATAAATTCACATTCGGAATTTATGAGGATGAAGAATGCACAAAACTAATTCAAAAGATAGAATCTAACACAGATGATGGAATAATAGTTTTTGAAAACTTAAGATACGGAATTTACTTCATCAAAGAATTACAAGCACCAGCAGATTATGAAATCTCTGAAAGAGTTGTAAAAGTTGAAATAAATGACAAAGGTGTATTTATTGATAATGTTGAAACTGAAGAAAAAGATGAAGCATATAGCTTTGAATTTACTAATAAGAAAATAGAAGTACCACAAACAGGTGATATAGGCAACAAGAAATTTATATTAGGAACATTGCTGTTAGCTTTATTAGGACTAGCTTTAATAGTAATACGAGTTTATAAAGACTCAAAAAAAGATAAATAGACTTGTGATTAAGAGAGTTGGAGAAATCTAACTCTCTTTTGAGTAATTAAGGAGGTGTATAATGCCTAGAAAAAAGTATGAAAACACAAGAATTAAGACATATAACAAGCTGAAAGAATTAGGAATTGCTAATGAGAAAGATATACAAAAGTTACAAATAGAAGATTTGAAGAAAATTACAAATGATGAAGATGTTCAAAATATTATTTTACTACGAGAACATATAAAAAATAGAACAACATTAGATTATTTTAATGATTTAGAAAATGAAAAAGGAGAAATGAAAAATGAATAATAAAGAAAATAAAACACAACCAACAAAAATATATTTAAACAGAGATGAGTACAACAAATTGTACGAAATATTAAGACTTAACGAAAAAGATTATGTAGGCGAAAAAGGACAAAAAGCTAAAGAACTTCAAGAAAAAATTGTAAAATTCGGTTTAGTAATGAATAAAAGAGAAACTGATGAAGAAGAAAAAGCACTAATTAGCTTATTTCCTTTAGAAATTAAATTTATAATAAATCAATTATTTGATTTTATAAATGTTTACTATCCTTCAAGAGATTATTTTGAAGAATTACGAGCTGAAACAGAAAAGAGGAAAAGTGAAAAAAGGGAGGTATAATTTATGCCAACTAACAAATATCAAAGAATAAACGAGTTATCAAGAGATACAATTAAACAAATAACGAATACTCCTGAAGAGTGGATGAAATTCCTTGATACTGCTGCAAACAATTACAAATATTCATTTGATGAACAAGTTTTAATCTATGCTCAAAAGCCAGAGGCAACAGCTTGTGCTGATATAGATACCTGGAATACCAAACTAAAAAGATGGATAAGCAAAGGTGCAAAAGGAATTGCTTTAATTTCTAATGTAAATGGAAGAAATACATTAAGACATGTTTTTGATGTATCAGATACATTTAGTGGGTTAGGTAGAAAATTTGAATTATGGAGTGTAAAGAAAAATTATGAAGATTCTATAATTGAAACACTTGAAAATTCATTTGGAGAGCTAGATAATAAAGGAGATTTAGCAAGTAGTATTATTTCAGCATCTTATAATTTAGTTGATGATAATGTGCAAGATTATCTAACTGATATAAATGATGTTAAAGAAAATAGTTTTTTAGAAGAATTAGATGATTATAATGTAGAGTTTAACTTTAGAAATTTATTATCTAATTCTGTTTCATATATGATTATGAAAAGATGTGGACTAGATCCAACTGAGATATTTACACCAGATGATTTTAGACTTATAACTAACTTTAATACTAATAAAGTTATTGCTAGATTAGGTGTAGTAACAAGTGATATAGCAGAAACAGGACTGCGAGAAATATATTCTACAATAAAGAATTTAGAGATTTCAGAAAAAAATCAAAATCGCACATTTGATAAAACTAAAAACATAAATTATGATAATAATAGAGAAGAAAAAAATGAGAGTGAAAGGAGTAATGAAAATGGAGTTGAAGTACAAACAAGTAGGGGATTATCAAGTACCAGACCTAGAGTCGCCACAAACGAAGGAGATGCCACAGGGCAAATATTCGAGAATGAGGTTAGAGTATCTGAAGGAACACAAAAGAGGACTTTACACAGAGCTGATGCTAGATGGCAAAATGGAAGAACATTTAGGAGAAATACAAGAAACAGCTCAAACGAGAGTAGAACAGATAATAGCACAACTAGCAGAACAGAATCAAGTGAACGAGCAGATGAAACAGGAGAACCAGTTACAATGGGTGGGCTTGATGAACAACTTCAAGAGTCAAGCGGAAGAGATAGTAATGCAGGAACTAATATACAATTAAGTTTCTTATCTGAAGATGAACAAATAAATAGAGTTAGAGAATTAGCAGAGGTAGAAAATACTCCTGCTTTTTCTTTTACTCAAGAAATTATAGATAATTGCTTAACTGAAGGTAGCGGATTTTCTGAAGGAAAATTTAGAATTTACGAGCAGTTTCAAAGCAGTCTATCAACTAAAGAAAATATAGCTTTCTTAAAACAAGAATATGGAATTGGTGGCTCAAGTTCTATTAGAGGATTTGATGGAATAGGACATTGGCACGATAGCAAAGGAATTACATTAAATAAAGGCTATGGAGATAATGCACCTAAAATGCTACTAAATTGGAATAAAGTTGAATTAAGAATTAGAGAGCTAATTAGTTTAGATAGATATTTAACAGATGAGGAAAAGGTTAAGTATGAACAATATCTTAATAAAAAAGAAGGTATAGCTAATACTGAAATTGTAGATACAAACGAAAATAAGTCATTAGAGCAAAGATTATTAGAATTTGAAACCGAATTTGACATATTTGATACAAGTGATCCAGATGATGAATATAAAGATAATCCAATAACTTCTGATGATATTAGAGAACAATTAAGCAATAAAGTGGCTATACATCAAACAATACAATATTTTAGTGAAATACTTGAGGCAGAAAATGATCCTACTGATGAATTAAATCAAAAATTACAGGGATTTATTAGTGAATTGAATGATTTGCTAGTTGAAAGGTCTGAACTAATACAAGGTAGTGTTGTATATTTAGAAGATGATGAAAATCAATACATTATTGATAGAATAGATAAAGACAACAACAAAGTATTGTTATTAGATTATAACTTGTATATGAATGAAAGAACAGCAGTATTTCTTGAAATGCTATATACAAGATTTAAAGAACTATATTTATCACAAGAACAAAACTTTGTAAGTAGTGAATTCTCAATAGTTACAAGTGTAAATTCAATTTATTACACAGAACAGCCACCACCAGAAGAGAATCGAGAACCTTTAACAAATTACATATCTGTTAAAGAATTCAAACAGAACTATCATATAGAAAATGAAAATCTTGGAGAAGGCACTCCAAAAGAAAAGTTCAAATGGAATGTTGAAGCTATAAAAGTTTTAAAACAATGCGAAAATGAAAATAGATTAGCAACAGCAGAAGAACAAGAAATACTTTCAAAATATGTAGGCTGGGGTGGTTTACCAGACTGCTTTGATGAAAGTAAAGATAATTGGCATACTGAATATGAGCAATTAAAAGAATTACTAACTGAAGAAGAATATAAAGATGCAAGAGCATCAACACTGACGGCTTTCTATACACCACCAATAGTAATAAAATCAATATATAAAGCACTTCAAAATATGGGATTACAAGAGGCTAATATATTAGAGCCAAGTTGTGGTACTGGTAATTTCTTTGGAATGATACCACAAGAATTAAGTAATTCTAAACTATACGGAGTGGAACTAGATTCAATTAGTGGTAGAATAGCAAAACAACTATATCAAAATGCAAATATTCAAGTAAAAGGCTATGAAAAAGCAAATCTACCAGACAGCTTTTTTGATGTAGCCATTGGAAATGTTCCATTTGGAAACTTTAAAGTAAATGATCCTAAATATGATAAAAACAATTTCTTAATTCACGATTTATTCTTTGCTAAAACACTAGACAAAGTTAGACCAGGAGGAGTAGTTGCTTTTATTACAAGTAAAGGAACACTAGATAAAGAAAGCCCAGAAGTTAGAAAATATATAGCACAAAGGGCTGATTTATTAGGTGCAATAAGACTACCTAATAATACTTTTACTAAAAATGCAGGAACAGAAGTTACCTCTGATATTATCTTCTTGCAAAAAAGAGATAATATGACAGATATAATGCCAGACTGGGTATATTTAGACAAAGACGAAAACAATATTACAATGAACAAATACTTTGTAGATAATCCAGAAATGATATTAGGTAATATGGAGATGAAAACAACTCAATATGGAAGGCTAGATTCTACTTGCAAACCTTATGAAAATCAAAAATTAGAGGATTTACTTGAATATGCAATTACAAATATACACGCTCAAATAGAGGATTATTCTGTTGAAAATGATATTGAAACGGAAGAAAAATCTATACCTGCAGATCCAGATGTAAGAAACTTCTCATATACATTAAAAAATGGAAATGTATATTATAGAGAAAATAGTAAAATGACACTTCAAGAATTGCCTGTAACAACTAAAAACAGAATAAAAGGAATGATAGCATTACGAGAACAAGTAAGACAAGTTATAGATTATCAAATGCAAGGTTATTCTGATGAGATGATACATTCATCACAAGAAAGATTAAATGAGTTATATGACGCATTTACACGCGAATATGGACTAATTAATTCAAACCCTAATTCAAGAGCATTTACAGAGGATAGCAGTTATTATTTATTATGCTCACTTGAAAAATTAGATGGAGATGGAAAATTCATTGGAAAAGCTGATATATTTACTAAAAGAACAATAAATGCCAATATTGAAATTGATAAAGTTGATACTGCAAATGAGGCACTAATTTTATCAATACAAGAAAAGGCTAAAGTTGATTTAGATTATATGCAAAAGCTATGTAATAAGCCAATGGATGAAGTGATTAAAAATCTTGAAGGAGAAATCTTTTTAATACCAGAATATTCAGAAACAGATACTTGGGTAACAGCAGATGAATATTTATCTGGCAATGTAAGAGAAAGGCTAAAAATTGCAAAACAATTTGCTGAAAATGATGAAAGATTTAAAATAAATGTAGAAAGACTTACAGAGGTTATCCCAAAAGATTTAACTGCTGGAGAAATTGGAATAAAACTTGGATCTACTTGGATACCACCTAAAATAATAAATGACTTTATTTTTGAATTATTGGATACACCATTTTATTGCAAAAACAGAATAAATGTAAGATATTCAGAATACACATCTGACTGGTATGTTGAAAATAAGAATTTAGATAGTAGCAATGTAAAAGCATATTCTACTTATGGTACAAAAGCAATAAATGCTTATAAAATAATTGAGGAAACACTTAACTTAAAAGATGTAAAAATATTTGATACATTTATTGATATAGACGGTAAAAAGCAAAGAGTATTAAATAAAAAAGAAACAGCTATTGCTCAATCAAAACAAGATATGATAAAACAAGCATTTCTTGACTGGGTATGGAAAGATGCTGATAGACGAGAAGAATTAACAACTCTTTATAATGAAAAGTTCAATAGCATTCGACCTAGAGAATATGATGGCAAATATATTAATTTTGTTGGAATGAATCCAGAAATAAAATTAAGAAAACATCAATTAAATGCAATAGCACATGTTATGTATGGTAAAAATGTTTTATTAGCACACGAAGTTGGTGCAGGAAAAACATTTGAAATGGTAGCATCTGCAATGGAAAGTAAAAGGCTTGGTTTAGCAACTAAGTCTTTATTTGTTGTACCAAATCATATTGTTACTCAATTTGCATCAGAGTTTTTACAACTATATCCGTCAGCTAACATATTAGTAACAACAAAGAAAGATTTTGAATTAAAAAATAGAAAGAAGTTTTGCAGTAGGATAGCAACAGGAGAATATGATGCAGTCATTATAGGGCATAGCCAGTTTGAAAAAATACCAATAAGTGAAGAAAGACAAAGAGCCTATTTAGAAAAAGAAATTGAAGATATAACAGATGGTATTCAAAGAATAAAATATGAAAATGGAGAAAGATATACAATTAAACAACTAGAACAGGCTAAAAGACAAATCCAAACTAAGTTAGATAATCTAAACAAAAGAGATAGAAAAGATGATGTTGTAACATTTGAAGAATTAGGAGTTGATAAGATATTTGTAGATGAGGCTCATAATTTTAAAAATCTTTTCTTATACACTAAAATGCGAAATGTTGGAGGAATAGCTCAAACAGAGGCACAAAAATCATCTGATTTATTCTTGAAATGTAGATACCTAGACGAAATAACTGGAGGTAAAGGAATAGTATTTGCAACAGGTACACCAGTTTCTAATAGTATGGCTGAATTGTACACAATGCAAAGATATTTGCAATATGATCAATTAGTTCATCACGGATTAGAGCATTTTGACAATTGGGCATCAACCTTTGGAGAAACAGTTACAGCAATAGAATTAAAACCAGAAGGAAGTGGTTATAAAGCTAAAACAAGATTTTCTAAATTTCATAACTTACCAGAGCTTATGAGTTTATTTAAAGAGGTTGCAGATATACAAACTGCAGATACATTAAATCTTCCTACACCAGAATATGAAAAAATAAATGTTGTAGTAAAACCTAGTGAAATTCAAAAAGATATGGTAACAAAACTAGGAGAAAGAGCTGAAGAAATAAGAAGTGGAACAATAGATGCAAGTAAAGATAATATGCTAAAAATCACAAATGAAGGTAGAAAATTAGCATTAGACCAAAGACTTATAAATCCACTACTAGAAGATTCTGAAAATAGTAAAGTAAATGCCTGTGTTGATAATGTATTTAAAATATGGGAAGAAGGTACTCCAAAAAAACTAACACAATTAATATTCTGCGATCTATCTACTCCAAAAGATAATAATGCTTTTGAAAAAGATGAATTTACAGATGTTTATAATGATGTTAAAAAGAAATTAATTGCAAAAGGTATACCAAAAGAAGAAATAGTATTTATACACGAGGCAGATACAGAGGCTAAAAAGAAAGAATTATTTAGTAAAGTAAGAAATGGAGATGTAAGAGTTTTAATAGGCTCAACTCAAAAAATGGGTGCAGGTACGAATGTACAGGATAAACTAATTGCATTACACCATTTAGATTGTCCGTGGCGACCTTCTGATCTAACACAAAGAGAAGGTAGAATAATAAGACAAGGAAATCAAAATGAAAAAGTTTATACTTATACCTATGTAACAGAAGGTACTTTTGATGCTTATTTGTACCAATTAGTAGAACAAAAACAGAAATTTATATCACAGATAATGACATCTAAAACACCAATGAGAACAATGGAAGATATAGATGAAAAAGCACTATCGTATGGAGAAATAAAAGCATTAGCAACAGGTAATCCAAAGATACTTGAGAAAACAAATCTTGATAGTGATGTTGCAAAATTAAACTTATTGAAACAAGACTTTTATAGTCAAAAGTATTTATTACAAGACAAAATTGCAAAATACTATCCTGCTGAAATTGATAGAGCAGAAGAAAAAATTGCTGCAATGGAAGAAGATACAATTAAACTACAAGAATACACTAAAAATAATAGTGATGGATTTTCTCCAATGAAGATAAATGGAATTGTTTTTACAGATAAAAATAGTGCAGGTATGAAGATATTAGAGTGTTGTAAAGGTATAAAAAGTACAGAAAGTGTTGAACTGGGAGAATATAGAGGTTTCAAAATGAACCTTACTTTTGATTCAGTAAACAGAGAATTTAAAATGGTTTTAACAAATAAATTCAGTTACTATGTTGAATTAGGTCAAGATATTTATGGAAATATAACAAGAATAAATAATTGTTTAGAAGCAATAGAAACAAAAATACCTATGGAAAGAGATAAACTAGATAATATTAAAACACAATTAGAAACTGCTAAAAAAGAGGTTGAAAAAGAATTTCCACAGGAACAAGAATTGCAAGAAAAACAAAAAAGACTTAATGAATTGAATGTAGAATTAAAATTAAATGAACAAGAACATGAAATGTTTGGAGATGAAAAAGAGGAAAAAGAAGAAAAAAGTTATTCTAAAAATTCTCCAGAGCGTTATTAAATTGCACATTTTAATTTATTTAATCTATGTGCTAATATATTATAAAAATAAAAAATGGAGGTGTGAAAAATGCGCATTTGCTTTACAAGTTTAGAAGAAAATAAGCATCTACAATAAATAGAAGAAAAGATAAAAACTGCATTGAAAGATACTGATTATTCTATTGTAGTTGTACCATCAAGGTACGAAAAAGATGGCGAAAAAATAAGAAAATATCGCAAAGAATACTATCAAAAAAATAGAGAAAGACTCGTACAAGAAGAACGAGAGAGAAAAGCAAGAAAGAAACAAAAAGCACTTGAAAGATAATTAAAGAAAGAGAACTGGAATGGTTTCAGTTCTCTTTTTTACTAAAAAATAAAAAATGAGAGGAGAAAAATAAAATGGAAAAGAACAAATGTAGATTAGTAACAGAAGAAGAAAAGAATATTTTAAAAGGAGTAAAAAGAGTAAGAAAAGAGTTAAATAGTGAACTAGAAAATTACTTACATTTAATGATAGATATAGATGATGGACTAGATACACTATATGAACATGATGCAATGACAGATGTAGAAATAATGGAATTTATAGAAAGAAATGAATGTTTATATGCTTTTAATGAGGCTAAAAACTTCATTTATG
This sequence comes from Clostridia bacterium, assembly GCA_017470645.1. Taxonomy (GTDB): domain Bacteria; phylum Bacillota; class Clostridia; order TANB77; family CAG-508; genus CAG-492. The sequence goes on along the minus strand of JAFUYJ010000032.1, from coordinate 21,059 downwards.
AATATGGTTTACCATTTGAAATGTATGCAATAATACCTATGGAATCCTTACTAAAAGCAAGAACTTTAGTATTCAAAAAGCTGGATTATTATGGTTTAGAAATTGAATAATGAGTTCAAAAAGGAGTGCGTATGAGTAATTATATACCACCTAATATTGTAGAAAAAGCAAGAGAAATTGATTTATTAACATACTTTAAAATGTATGAACCTAATGAATTAGTGGAAGTATGTGAGGGAACTTATAGGGGTAAAACACACGATAGTTTAATAATAAGTAATGGTTTATGGTACAGATTTTCAACCAATGATGGAGGTAAAAGTGCAGTAGATTATTTAATAAAAGTTGAAGGATTATCACTTCAAGATGCAGTTAAAAAGGTACTTAATAATGATAATATTGTACCTATTCAGGTACATAAAAATGAAAATAAAGTACCTAATAAGGAACAAAAACATATAGTTATACCAGAGAAATCAAGTACCAATAAACAGGTTATAGAGTACCTAATTAACAGAGGTATAGATGAAGAAATAATAAATTATTGTATTGATAATAACCTTATTTATCAAGAGAATAAAACCAATAATGTAGTGTTTTTAGGGTACGATAATAACAAAGAAATAAAGTATGCAGGTTGCAGGTCAACCAACGAAACAAGAATAATGAGAGATGCAAAAGGGAGCTCAAAAGAGTTCTCTTTTAGGTTGTTATCTAACACAGAAAACGACACAATTCATGTTTTTGAAAGTTCAATAGACTTACTTTCTTATGCTACTTTATTAAAATTAAAAGGTTATGAATGGAAAAATCAAAACCTTATTGCACTTGCAGGAGTGTACCAACCATCGAAAAATATAGAAGATAGTAAAGTACCTATTGCAATAGCAAATTACTTAAATAATAATCCTAAAACGGAACATATTGTGGTACATTTTGATAATGATAGAGCAGGTAGAGATGCAACAAAAGCATTCATTATTGCACTAAATAAGTACAATGTTTATGATATTCCTGCACCTTATGGGAAAGATATAAATGATTATTTATGTTATAAATTAGGATTAAAAAGTAAAAATTATGTAGAAAATTATTACCTTAAAAAACAAAATAAAATTGATATTAAGGAAAAATAAATCACGGTTAAGTGATTTACGGATGCAAAAAAATTACATTTTTTTGTCCTGGCAAGCAATGAATTTGTTCACATACATAAAGTATGTTCAAAAATTCTGTTCATGTAGGGACACCCCACACCCCGATGTAAAATTTAATTAAAAATTAAATTCAAAATAGACATAAATACAAGATTAAAAATCATGTACCTATGTCTTAATTTATTTTAAGAGGAAGTGATATAAATTTGAGAAAAAGATTTATAAGAATTGATGTGATGTTAAACGAAGAAGAACATCAAAAATTAATGGACAATGTTTCAAAAGTTGGAACATCATATTCAGATTATATAAGAAAATTGATTATGGATACAGAATTAAAAGAAAAACCTGATTATGAATTTTATAGTGTAATGAAAGAACTAACTAAAATTGGAACTAATTTAAATCAATTAGCCAAAAAAGCAAATTCATTAAATTTTATTGACAGAAACGAATATGAAAGACAAGCTGAAGAATGGAAAAATTTTTCAAATGAAATCAAAAGAAAATATTTGTAGGAGGCTTATAATATGGCAACAACAAAATTATGGAAGGTTGAAGGCAGAATTGATAAAGTAATTAATTATGCAACTAATAAGAAAAAAACAAAAAATGTTAATTATAATGATAGTCAAGTAAATATTGAATATAGTTCAAATATATTAAGATCATTATTGCATTATGCAGCTAATCCAGACAAAACAGAAAAGAAATATTTTGAAACTGGAATTAATTGTGAAGTAGAATCTTCTTATGAAGAAATGATGGATACCAAAACTTTTTATAATAAATTAGATGGAATACTTGCTTATCACGGCTATCAATCTTTTGAAGAAGGAGAAGTTACTCCAGAGATGGCTCACGAAATAGGAATAAGATTAGCAAAAGAGATATGGGGAGATAAATTTGAAGTAGTAGTAACAACGCACTTAAATACTCATTGCCTACATAATCATTTTGTGGTTAATTCTGTTTCATTTAAGGATGGAAAAAAGTATTACAGTAACAGAACTAATACAGCATTATTAAGACACACCTCTGATGAGATTTGTAAAGAGTATGGATTAAGTGTAATAGAAGAAAAGCCTTGCAAGAAAAGTAAAATAAATTTTGACAACTATTATAAAAAATATCAACAAAAAGATAACTACCATAATACTACAAAAAGAGATATAGATTTAGCAATAAGACAAGCATATTCATTTGATGATTTTTTATTCTTAATGAAGAAATTAGATTATGAGGTTATATTCAGGGCAGATAAAATTAGTGTTAGAAAATTTAATAGAAATAAAAATATAAGATTAGTTAGAAGTTTTGGAGAAGATTATACAATAGATAATATTAGAAGAAGAATTATAGAAGAAACTGCTGTAAGAGTTCCATTTATAGAAGATTATTATAGAAAAGTGAGTTTCCCTTTTGAAAAAAGACATAAGAGAGCAAAGGCAAAAGGTTTTATTGCTCTATATTATCATTATTGTTATTTACTAAAAGTATTTCCAACTAAAGTTCCACAACAAAGATTACCTGCATCTATAAGAGCAGATGTAATAAGAATGGAAGAATTAAGTAATGAGGCAAAACTATTAGTAAAAAATAACATTAAAGATGAAAATCAATTAAATGCTTATATAGATAATACTAATTCAAAAATTAAAGAAATATTAAGTAAAAGAAGAAACCTTTGGGAAAAAAGAAAAGACACACAAGATGAACAAGAAAAAGTTAATATAGGTTACGACATTTCTATATATAATGAGGAATTAAAAAAATTAAGAGAGGAGGTTAGATTGTGTAATGACATTAAAACTAGAATACCAAAGATTGACAAAAATTTAGATGAGTTGGATAGTCAAGAAAAACACGAAAGAGAAAAGAAACAAGAAAAAAACAAAGAAAGGAGAAAGCATAAAGATGAGTACAAGTAGTGATGCTGCAGATCAAGTAGTAAAATTTTCATTAGATGGATTTGAGGTAATAGCAAAATTAAGTGGTACTGGTGCAAAAAATATAGCAGCTATGTTATATACTATAATGAAAGATAAAAAACAAACAAAAGGAAAAACTAGAGTAATAAATATGCTAAAAACTGGTAAGCCACTTAAAATCTTTTCAGTAAAACAAGAAGATTTAGAAGTTTTTGCAAAAGAGGCTAAAGTATATGGAATACAATATTGTGCTTTGATGAATAAGAAGAATAAGAATATAGATGGTATGGTAGATATAATGGTAAAAGATGAAGATTCATCAAGAATAAATAGAATTGTAGAAAGATTTAAGCTAACTACAACTAAAGAGGCTGATGTAAGAACAGAGGTGGTAAAAGCTATTGATGAAAGAAACGAGAAAAAAGGACAAAATCCAAATGATAAAGGTGTACAAGAAAAGAGCAAAGAAGAACAATTAGAAGATATATTAGCTCATAAGCCTATACAAAAGGAAGAAGTATCACAAGAAAATTTCAATTTAGCAAAGACAGAAAAAAGCCCTCTGTCAGAGCGTACCTCAAAAACTTTAGCCACGTCCGAAGGGGTGTCTAAACCTGCTACTAAAAAGTCTGTAAGAAAAGAGTTAGAAAAGTATAAGGAACAAATTAGATCAGAAGCGGATAACAAAGCTAAAGAAAATGAAAAAGTAACTACAAAAGAAAACAAAAATACCAGAGTTCCCAGTAGCAATATTAAAAAGACTACAAGAACGGACAGGAGGCAAAGTGGAAGAAAAACGAATTCTAAAACTAGATAGATATGATTATAAAATTTTGATAAATGCTTTAAATGAATTTAGAACAAAACTAATAAATGAGAATGTAGAATGTGGTATAGTTGATGACCTTTTGATTAGAGTTATTGATGCCCCAGTTGAAAAAAGAAAATTATCATTAGGTAGAACTAAAGGAAGTTTTACGCATGAATCAAGATGACAGAAAAACTGCAATTATTTTATATGTTATTGGAATAATTCCAGTAATATGGTTATCTCTTTTAATAGCTCCATATTTGAATAATGGAGGTCTTGTAGAATTAGTTAAAAATAGTAATGAGATTTTTAGTAATCCATTTAATATTGTAATGTGTGGGAATAGTATTAAAACTATTCTTATTTTTGTTGTAGTATATATTTTATCTATTCTAACTTATGAATCTACAAGAAAGAATTATAGAAAAAAAGAGGAACATGGCTCTGCAAAATGGGGCAGTGCAACGAGCTTAAATAAAAAGTATAAACAGCCTAAAAATTATAATAAGATACTAACAAAAAATGTATGTTTAGGAATTAATGGTAGAAAGCATAGAAGAAATGTAAATGTTTTAGTTGTTGGTCGGAAGTGGTGCAGGTAAAACATTTAGTTATTGTAAGCCAAATGTAATGCAAGCCAACTGCTCTTATGTTGTCCTAGATCCGAAAGGGGAAATCGTTAGAGATACTGGTTGTTTGCTAGAGGAAAAAGGTTATGAAGTTAAAGTTTTAGATTTAATAAATATGGAGAAAAGTCATTGTTATAATCCATTTGTATATCTAAAAACAGACAATGATGTTCAAAAGTTAGTAACTAACCTTTTTAAAAGTACAACACCAAAGGGTAGTCAGTCAAATGATCCATTCTGGGACACGGCTGCAAGTATGTTATTACTAGCACTTATCTTTTATTTAAAATATGAAGCACCAGTTGAAGAACAAAATTTTGTTATGGTTATGGAGTTATTAAGAGCAGGAGATGTTAAGGAAGATGATGATGAATATGTTAGTCCTTTAGATATGCTATTTAATACTTTAGAAACAATTAATCCAGAGCATATAGCATTAAAGTATTACAGAGCATATCATAGTGGTTCTGCTAAAACATTAAAATCTATACAAGTGACATTAGCCGCAAGATTGGAGAAATTTAACTTGGAAAGTGTGGCAAGTCTAACTCAAACAGATGAATTAGATTTGCAATCATTAGGAGAGAGGAAAGTTGCACTATTTGCAATAATTCCTGATAATGATACAAGTTTTAATTTTTTAGTAAGTATTCTATACACTCAATTGTTTCAGCAATTATTTTATTTAGCTGATTATAAGTATAATGGTAGTTTGCCAGTCCACGTTCATTTTGTAATGGACGAATTTGCTAATGTTTCACTACCAGATGATTTTGATAAGATACTTTCAGTTATGAGATCAAGAGAAGTTTCTGTATCAATCATCTTACAAAATTTAGCCCAGTTAAAAGCACTGTTTGAAAAACAATGGGAGTCAATAGTACGGAAATTGTGATGAGTTTCTATATTTAGGAGGTAATGAGCAAAGCACACATAAATATGTGTCAGAGCTATTAGGGAAAGAAACAATAGACTCCAGAAATTATGGTAGAACATTTGGCTCAAGAGGTAACTATTCCGCAAATGACCAAATACTAGGTAGAGAATTATTTACACCAGATGAGGTAAGAATGCTTGATAATAAATATGCTTTGTTATTTATAAGAGGAGAAAGACCAGTAAAGGATTTTAAGTATAATTTAAAAGAACATCCTAATGTAAATAAAACTCCAATAGGAAATGGTAAAGCATACATGCACGGAAATGTTACTAATGCAATAGGAAGTATCTCGTTTGATTTTGAAGGCTTTAAAACAAAAGATATTATTGAATTAGAAACAAAAGAAACAGATTATGAAATATTATCTGAAGAAGAAGTAGAAAAGTTATTTAAAGAAAAAATTGAAGAATAGGCTATTCAATTTTTAGAGCTAGAGTTTAACATACTTTAGCTCTTTTTTTCTGCCTAAAATAAAAATAGAGAGGAAGAAAAATATATGAAAAGATTAAAAGAAAATAGTAAAGTAAAAAATATTTTAAAAAGAGGTTTAATTATTGGAGGCTCTGCAATAGCAATATTACTTACACAAAAAGTAAATGTATTTGCAGCAGATGACCCACTAGCTGTAATTAACAACTTGTCAAACTTTATTTTTGGACTAATTAGAACGGTAGGATTAATTATATTAGGGTTTGGTATAGTACAAGTTGGATTAAGTTTAAAATCTCACGATCCATCACAAAGAGCAAATGGTATTATGACTCTTGCAGGTGGTGTTGTTATTACATTTGCAAAGGAAATTTTAAACCTAATTACTGGAGGCTCAAATTAAAAAATAAGACAAATTAAATTATAGACAGGTAATTTATCTACTCAAAGATAAAAACCTGTCTAAAATCATTTTAGGAGGCAAAATGGACAACAAAAATAAAAAGTATAACATTATTTATGCAGATCCTCCGTGGCAGTATAAAGTATGGTCTAAAAAAGGAAATGGTAGAAGTGCAGAAAGTCATTATAAAACATTAGGAATAAAAGATATTGTAAATATGAAAGATTTTATACAAGACATATCTGCTGATGATTGCGTTTTATTTATTTGGATAACTTATCCTTGCTTAAAAGAGGCTATACAAGTAATTGAAGAATGGGGATTTACATATAAAACTTGTGGTTTTGCTTGGATAAAAAGAAATAAAAAGGCAAATTCGTGGTTTTGGGGTATGGGATATTGGACAAGAGCAAACTCCGAATTATGCTTAATTGCTACAAAAGGAAAAATAAAAAGAATAAGTAGAAAAGTACATCAAATTATAGATACCCCAATAGAAGAACATAGTAAGAAACCTGCAATAGTACGAGATAGAATAGTTGAACTAATGGGCGACTTGCCCAAAATTGAACTATTTGCAAGAGAAAAAGCAGATGGATGGGATGTATGGGGAAACGAAGTTAATAGTGATGTTAATTTTCAAATTATAGGAAACGGAGGTGCTTAAAAATTGGATTGGATTGTAGGAAATTTACAAAATGCTTTAAATACCTGGAATGGAAAAATGGCTGAAATCTATTCATTAGTTACACAAGCTCCAGAAACATTTAAAGAGGGTAAAATTTGGAATGTAGTAGTAAATATAAACGGTGGTTTACAAGCTGTTGGATTAGCATTATTAGTTCTATTCTTTGTAGTTGGAGTTATTAGAACTTGTGGCAGTTTTGATGAGGTTAAAAAACCAGAACATGCACTAAAGTTATTCATAAGATTTGCAATAGCAAAAACCATTGTTACTTATGGAATGGAACTAATGCAAGGAATCTTTAAAATTGTGCAAGGAATAGTATCAACAATAATTTCAAAATCAGCATTATCGGCAGGCTCAACATCACTACCAGGAGAAATTGCAGATGCAATAAATAAATGCGGATTTTTCGAGAGTATTCCACTTTGGGCAGTTACTCTTTTAGGTGGTCTATTTATAACAGTATTATCTTTCATATTGATACTAACTGTATATGGTAGATTTTTTAAATTATATATGTACACAGCTATTGCTCCAATCCCATTATCAAGTTTTGCAGGTCAACCAACAGAACAAATAGGAAGATCATTTTTAAAGAGCTATATGGCAGTTTGTTTAGAAGGTGCAATTATTGTTTTAGCTTGTGTAATTTTTACGGCATTTGTATCAAGTCCACCTCAAGTAGATACAGGAGCTCCAGTAGTAACAATGGTATGGAAATATGTTGGAGAACTGATATTTAATATGCTAGTTTTAGTTGGAACTATCAAAATGTCAGATAGAGTTGTAAGAGAAATGATGGGATTATAGAAAGAAAGGAGATTTTTAATGAGTATATTACAAGATTATGAAAAATTAAGACAAGAAATTGGAGATGAAAAATTTGATGCCATTGATAAATATATTCAAGAGTACGGAAAAGTAACTGAATGGAAAGAAAAAGGCAGAGAAATTAAGAAAATTGAAGATGTTACTGAATGGGAAAAACAATATTCAGCATTACACAAAAAATGCAAACCAATTTTTATTGAAGATGTTGTAATGAATGAAAAAGAATGGAACAGATTTGAAAGATGGTATGAAAAACATCAAGAAAAAATAAAAGCAAAACATAAAAAAGAAAGAGGTGCTAGATAATGGAAGTTAAAGTAAATAAGGATATACGAGAATTTACTGAAAGCATATTCTTTGGATTGTCAATGAGGCAATTCATTTTTTCTTTATGTGCCTGTGTTATAGCAGTAATATTATACTTCATTTTAAAACCATTTTTTCGGTATAGAAACTTTATCGTGGGTATGTATTTTAGGAGCTGTACCATTCGCAGTATTAGGATTTGTTAAATACAATGGAGTAACTGCTGAAAAGTTTATATTAGCTTGGGTTAAATCTGAAATACTTACACCTAAAAAATTGGTATTTAAGGCTAATAACATATACTACGAAGATTATAAAGACATTATTGAAAACAATTTAAAAAGTAGTGTAATAAAAAAGAAAAAAGTTAGAAAAGAGAAGACTAGAAAGGGGAAGATAAATGAAAACTCTAACAAAGATATTTAAACAAGATAAAGAAAAATTTTCAGTACCAAAATCCGTTCAAGATATAGTGCCAGTAAAAGCAATATGGGAGGACGGAATTTTTTTGGTAGGAAATAATAAATATTCAAAATCATTTAAGTTTATCGATATAAATTATGCAGTTGCAAGTAGAGAAGATAAAGAAGCAATGTTTTTAGATTATTCAGAATTATTAAATGCGTTAGATACTGGTGCAACTACTAAAATAACAATAAACAATAGAAGAATAAATAAATTAGATTTTGAGAAAACAATATTATTAAAAGATTCTGGAGATGAACTTGATAAATATAGAAAAGAGTATAATCAAATGCTATTATCTCAAGCAAAGAAAGCAAATGAGATAGTTCAAGAGAAAATAATAACTATTTCTATATACAAGAAATCAATAGATGAAGCAAGAAGTTATTTTGCAAGAGCAGGATCAGATTTAATAACGCATTTTGCAACACTAGGCTCAAAATGTGTAGAGCTAGATGCTGAAGAAAGATTAAGAATTGCACACGATTTTTATAGAACTGGAGAAGAAACTTCATTTCATTTTGATATATCTGAAACAATGAAAAAAGGACATAATTTTAAGGATTTTATATGTCCAGATACAGCAGAATTTGAAAATGACCATTTCAAAATTGGTAATAGATATGGTAGAGTGTTTTTCTTAAAAGAATATGCAAGTTATATTAAAGATAGTATGGTAACTGAACTTACTGATTTAAACAGAAATATGATGTTATCAATAGATGTTATTCCAATTCCAACAGATGAGGCAGTAAGAGAGGCTGAACGAAGAAGATTAGGAATTGAAACAAACATTACAAATTGGCAGAGAAAACAAAATGAAAACAATAACTTTTCTGCAATTATTCCGTATGATATGGAACAACAAAGAGCTGAAAGTAAGGAGTTTTTAGACGATTTAACCACGAGAGATCAGAGAATGTTTTTATCAATTTTAACTTTGGTGCTTACAGCAGAAACAAAAGAAGATTTAGATAATGATACAGAAACATTGTTACAAACTGCAAGAAAGAACTTGTGCCAATTAGGTGTATTAAGATTTCAACAACTAGATGGACTTAATACGGTATTACCTTTTGGTACAAGAAAAATAGATGCTTTACGAACTCTAACAACAGAAAGTTTAGCAGTATTTATGCCATTCAAAGTGCAAGAAATTAGGCACGAGAATGGTATTTTTTATGGTCAAAATGTTATAAGCAAGAATATGATTATTGCAGATAGAAGACAGCTTTTAAATGGAAACTCATTCATTTTAGGGGTATCTGGTTCAGGTAAATCATTTACAGGAAAACAAGAAATAAGTTCAATTATATTGCGTGATCCTAATGCAGATGTTATCGTTATCGACCCAGAACGCGAGTATTCGCCACTTATAAAGGCTTTAGGTGGCGAGGTTATAAAGATTTCAGCTACAAGTAACAATCATATAAATGCAATGGATATGAACTCTGAATATGGAGATGGAGCAAACCCAGTAATCCTAAAATCAGAGTTTATTTTGTCTTTGTGTGAACAATTAATTGGTAGTGGTAATCTCGGACCGAAACAAAAATCTATTATTGATAGATGTACTGCTCAAGTGTATAGAATATTCCAACAAGGTAACTATCAAGGAATACCACCAACATTACAGGATTTTAGAGAAGAATTATTAAAACAACAAGAGCCAGAGGCAAAAGAAATTGCACTAGCAATAGAATTATTTACAAATGGCTCTTTGAATACTTTTGCAAAAAATACCAATGTTGATACTAATAACAGATTGATTTGTTACGATATTTTAGATTTAGGAAAACAATTATTACCAATAGGCATGTTAGTTGTACTAGATTCTATTTTAAATAGAATTACAGCCAATAGAACAAAAGGAAAAAATACATATATCTTTATAGATGAGATTTATCTTTTATTCCAATATGAGTATTCAGCAAACTTCTTATTCACATTATGGAAAAGGGTGCGCAAATATCGGAGCATTCTGTACACGGAATAACTCAAAATGTGGAAGATCTATTACAAAGTCATACAGCTAGAACAATGTTAGCTAACTCTGAATTTATTGTAATGCTTAATCAAGCTAGTACAGATAGAGTAGAACTTGCTAAACTTCTAAATATTTCAGATTTACAAATGAACTATATTACAAATGTTGGAGCAGGAGAAGGTTTAATAAAGGTTGGAAGCTCATTAGTTCCATTTGTAAATAGATACCCTAAAAATACAGAATTGTATAATTTGATGACAACCAAACCAGGAGAGGGTACAAGTGAATAAGTATAAAAAGTATTTTTATGCTTTTGTAATTATGCTACTAATGGCAATTATTGCTGTTAGTAGCTTTTTGTTATTAGATGAAAGTTTAGAAGAAAAAAAGCAAGTAGATGAATTTAGAGAATTAGAAAAAATTGTTGTGGTAACTGATACAAATGAAATTGAAGAAACACAAGAAAATGCAGAAACAGAACAGGAAGATATTGAAACAGAAACAAAAGAAGAACAGAGTGTAAATATTGCAGAAGATATAGATTTGCAGAAACTTTATAACATTAATTCAGATTTAGTAGGCTGGATTAAGATAGATGGAACAAATATAAATTATCCAGTTATGCAAAACGGAAATTTTTATCTACGAAGAAATTTCTATAAAAACTATTCAAGTTGTGGAACACCATATTTAGCAGAATATTGTGGCTTAAAAACAAGTGATAACTTAATTCTTTATGGTCATCATATGAACAATAAAACAATGTTTTCAAGTTTAGATAATTATAAGAGATTCAACTTTTATAAAAATCATCAATATGTAAAATTTTATACTTTGGAGAATGGAAAAACCATTGAAAATACTTATGAAGTTATATATGCATTTAAAACAATAGCTTACTCTGATAGTGGTTTTAAATATAACAGCTTTTATATAGCAAATACTGAAGAACAATTCAATGAATTTATTGGAAAATGCCAAGAATTAGCTTTTTACGATACTGGTAAAACAGCAAAATATGGGGATAAACTTATAACATTGTCAACCTGTGAGTATTCACAGAAAAATGGCAGAATGGTTGTTGTGGCAAAGAAAATATGAAAGGCAGGTGGTAGAATTTGTCTGAAATAAAAATAAAAGAAAAACCACAAGGAACAATAAAAACTTTAAATAAAGGGGTTGTACAAGCTCAAAGTTTTAAACACAATATTGTTTCAACAAAAGAAAAAGTAAATGATTTAACAACCAATAAAAATGAGAATGCTACTGAATATGCAAATGATAAAGTTCAAGATAGTATGAATTATGCTAAGAACAAGGCTGTAAGTGAATTTAATAAGCGAGGCAAACAAGCATTAAAAGATGCTCCACAAAATCTTGAAAAGGCTAAAAATGAAATAAAAGCAGTACAAGAGAATACAACAAGAACTATTAAAACATTATCAAATAATGTTAAGAGAGCTAAACAAAAGAGTGATGTTATAAATAAAACTATAAAAAGCAATAATGCTAAAAAGACTATAAAAAAAGGCTCAAAACAAACTATTAAAACTTATAAAAGTTCTACCAAACTATCTAAAAAAGGAATTAAAACAGCTGAAAAGACTGCAAAGAATGCACAAAAAGCAGCAAAAGAAAGTGCCAAAATGGCAAAGAGAGCTGCGAAAGTTGCAAAAGAAACTGCTAAAAGAACGGTACAAGCTATTAAACTTGCAATAAAAGCTACAATAAAGGCAGTTAAAGCTATAATTGCAGCTGTTAAGTCGTTAATATCTTTAATTGCAGCAGGTGGTTGGGTTGCAGTTGTTATTATAATAGTTATATGTATGATTGCTATGGTTGCATCATCTGTATATGGTGTTTTCTTCTCGAAAGATTTGAAATCAAAAAATAATGAGCCAACAATAGCATCTGAAACATTAAAATTAGAAATAGAAATGGCAGCTAAAATTGAAGGAATAAAATTATTAAATCTCCCTTATGGTGCTTGTGAGGTAAATCATAGTAAAGTATCTTGGAAAGATTTACTTATAATCTATTCTATAAAAGCTAATGGTGGAAATAATCAGCAAGAAGTAATGACATTAGATAAGGAAAAAGTCAAAATACTGCATAAAGTATATTGGGATATGAATGAAATTAAATGGCATAAATCGTTAGATAAAGAAAAGCTAGTCAAGTTACATATTGATATTAGAGGAAAATCCGCACAAGAGATGGCTGCACAATATAAGTTTAATAAAGAGCAAATGCAGATGTTAGATGATTTGCTAAATCCTAAATATGATGAACAATGGAAAGAGGTATTAAGAAATTCTGATATTGTAAAAGTGGCTGAAACACAACTAGGAAATAAAGGTGGAGAGCCATATTGGAGTTGGTATGGTTTTGAAAATAGAGTTGAATGGTGTGCATGTTTTGTATCTTGGTGTGCAAATCAATGTGGTTATATAGAGGCAGGAATAATACCAAAATTCTCTGGTTGTCAGTATGGTGGTGTTACTTGGTTTAAGGGGAAAAATCAATGGCAAGAAAGAGGTTATCAAGCTAGAAGTGGAGATATTATTTTCTTTGATTGGTCTAAAGATGATACAAATGGCAGAGATGGAAGTGCAGATCATGTTGGTATTGTTGAATATGTTGATAATGGACGAGTTCATACTATTGAAGGTAACTCTGGAGATGAGTGTTGTAGGAGAGATTATGATATAAATAGCTTGGATATTTTAGGTTATGGGACTCCTGCTTATCCTTAAAATTATTGTTGCAATTAAATGGAAGTATGGTATAATTAATTCAAATAAATTTTGAGGAGAATTGCAATGTTTAAAAGTAAGAAAAAAGTTGAGTTTGATGATGAAGAATTAAGAACAATTTTACACGCTTTAAATGATTTTAGAACTGATTTGTTAAAGGAAGACAAGCTAGTAGATCCGATTAACGAGGTAATTGTGAAATTGGATAATAAAATGAAAGTAACAAAGGACGAATTAGCTGTTATGATTAATGGATTGGATTATAAAAGAAAAGCATTACTTAAAGAGAATCAAGATACACCTGAAATTGATGTATTACTTTTGAAGATTATTGATATTTCCGAAAAGATATAATAAATGGCATCTGTACAATGTACGGATGCCATTTAATTTTTTATCTAATTAATCTTGTTCTACATCATCAAATAGTGGATCATTAAAGAAATCAGCCAATTTTATTTCAAAACCTTCACAAATATGTAACAAAGTTTTCAAAGTAATTAATTCTCTTTTTCCATTCATAAAATATGACAAAGTAGATGCTGGAACACCAGTAGCTTTATATAACTTCCAAACATTCATATTTCTTTCTTTCAATAAATTTTTAATTCTTTTACGAATTGCATCAGATAGTGTCATTTTTACATCATTCCTTTCCAAAGAAAGTATAGCAAGAAAAGATTTTATATAGTTGCTAGTTGTGAAGAAATAAATAAAAACTTCATTCTTGCCAACTACTTGCTTGAAAAGAAGATTATTTGCTGTTATAATATCAAAAAAGATAGTTGCTAGTTGTGAAGTTTTTGCAAAATTTTTTAACAATAAAATTGACAATATTAGAAAAATAAACTATTATATTAATCTATAATGCACGAATATCGTGCAAAAGAAAGGAGAGTTATATTTGTGAAAACCGTAGTAATAGTAGATAATAACATAAATCTTTTAGAACAATTAAAAAATGCACTAAATAAAGTACAAGGAATAAATGTAATTGGAACTTCAGAAGATGGAGAGAGGGGGATATTAGATGTAAGGAGTTTAAGACCTGATATTGTTATTACAGATATTAAAATGCCAAAAGTTGAGGGAACACAACTAATTAGGCAAATTGCAAATGAAAAAATGAATTATTTACCACATTTTATTGTGATGACATCTTCTCAAGATGCTAACACTATTGCAGAATTGAGAGAATTACCAATAAGAAAGGTATTTAATAAACCTTTTCAATTCAAAGATATTGTAGAAGAATTAGAAAAGATACTGCAAGATGAAAGAGTGAGAGTAATTATTGCAGATGATGATGTTGAATTTTGCAATAAATTAAAAAATGCTCTAAATCAATATGAAGACATTGATGTATTAGGTATTGCTAATAATGATGAAGAAGAAATATCCTTAATTGAAAACTTGACACCAGACATTGTTATTACAGATCTATTAAGAAATGGAAAACTATCTGCTGAAAATATTATTGAACAATATAAATCGCAAAAGTTTTTAGTTATTTCATATTCTCCATATGCTACTCCACAAACACGTAGTAATGTAGTATGGAGTATGCAAAAGTATGGGATTGAAAAGGATTACGATGAATTAGCATTTAAATTAAAAAGGGCAAAAGAAAATATGGTTAGATTAAAAATTGATGATGTTAATAGTACAACAAAAGAGGAAAAACAAGAAAAGGGAATATGGGAAAAGATAAAAGATTTCTTTAAAAATTAAAAGAGCCAATAAATTTTAGCATCTATCGACTCTTTAGTTTAATTCTTTTTCAGTACCTTCATATATTTTATCTAAAGAAATATCAAAGACTTTTGCAAGTGCAAGAGCTTCATAATCTCTAACGATTCGCTTACCATATTCGATTAAATATATGTCAGAATGATACAAGTTTAATCCGTATAAATCAAGTTTATCGCAAAGTTGTTGTTGAGTTAGTTTGGATTTTAATCTATACTTTTTTACATTTTTTCCAATTATATTCATTTTGGAATTCATTCTTTTACTTCTCAAGATATAAAACTTCCTTTCAAGTTATATTTTTTCTAATTCTAATATAAAAAATACGAAAACTTGCACGAATATCGTGCAAGAAGCAAATTAAAAAGAATTGTGTAGTAATAAATTGAAAAAAGTTGCATTTTATACTTGATTTATAAATGTTTTAATGGTATATATTATTTGAAAATATATGAATTCATATATATAATTATTTTTTGTTGAAATGTGGGTGTGTTATGATTGCATCTGCATTTTTTATCTACAAACATAAAGTAAAATTGATTCATTATATTTGCTTGACATAAATATTACTAGAGTATAGAATACTAATTTATAGAGATATAAGCTAATGATTTGAAACAGTAAATCTAATTTTTATAGGAGAATATAAGATGGATGAGAAAGTTTTTTTTGAAGAAGAAAAAAAATTAAAAGAAACAATTTGTAAAATTGAAGAAGAAGAGAGATTTATAGAAAAGACACTAT
This sequence comes from Clostridia bacterium, assembly GCA_017470645.1. Classification (GTDB taxonomy): domain Bacteria; phylum Bacillota; class Clostridia; order TANB77; family CAG-508; genus CAG-492. The sequence continues at coordinate 5,230 of JAFUYJ010000032.1, read as the reverse complement.
CTAATGCAAATATGAATTATGATATGGAAAATATAGCTAAAGGTTTAGTATTACAGATGTATGTGGATAAACTTGAAAATATGAAAAAGTTAAAAAACACACCTTATTTTGCAAGGATGGATTTTAAAGAAAAAGGTAAGAAACAAGAAAATTTTTATATTGGAAAACTATCTATATTAGATAGTGAAACGCTTGAGCCTATTGTTGTTGATTGGAGGGCTCCTATTGCAAACTTATATTATGAAGGTAGAATAGGGGAAGCAAGTTACAGGGTTTTAGGTGAAATGATTTCTGGAGAAATACTATTAAAAAGACAGTATGTAATAGAAAATAAAAAACTAAAAAAATATGTTGATATAAATGTTACTGGAAATGATGAATTGCTACAAAATGCACTTGAAGAAAAAGCAGATGACAGATTAAAAAATATAGTTGCAACAATTCAAGATGAGCAAAACAAAATTATAAGAGCATCAATCAATGAACCGTTAATTGTTCAAGGAGTAGCTGGTAGTCGGAAAAACAACAATTGCACTTCATAGAATTGCATATTTAATTTATAATTATGAGAAACAATTTAAACCAGAAGAGTTTATGATTATAGCTCCGAATAAGTTCTTTTTAAATTATATTTCTAACATATTACCAGATTTGGGTGTAAACAATGTAAAACAATATACTTTTGAAGATTTTGCGTATGATGTAATAGGTAAAAGATTAAAGATTTCAGACAATAATGAAAAACTAGTAATGATTGTAAACAATGAAATTGATAATTGCTATAAAGATAAAATAGATATTATATTGAAAGAGTCAAAATTTAAGTCATCTATTGATTTTAAAAATATTATAGATGAATATATAAAACTGATTGAAAGCAAATATATACCTGATATAGATTTTTGTTATACTGATTATAAAATTATGAATTATAAAGATATTAATGAATTGTTCACAGACACGTATAAGATGTATAATTTCAGAATGAGGATAAATGAAATTGAGAAAAATCTGACTTATGAATTTAGAAAAAAATCAGAAGAGATAGTTGAAGACTTGAAAACAAAAAGAAAAAAGGCAATAGAAGGACTCCAAGGAAAAGAACGTATTGAAATATTTGATAAATTTGATAAAGAGATTAACTTAATTGAAAAGAACTATAAAAAGATCATAAAAGAATACTTAAATAGAATCGAAGAAAAAAGTTGCATAGAATACTACAAAGATTTTTTAGATAATTATTTGATTAAAATAATAAATGAAATGAATAATGAAATCACTGATAAAAGCCAAGATTTAACAGAGGTGGCAGAGTATTTAAAAAAATCTACACTGGTCAATTTAAAAAATAATGAGATTGCGTTTGAGGATTTGGCACCACTTATGTATTTGCAGTACAAAATAATAGGAATAAAAGATAAATGCAAAATAAAACATGTCGTGATTGATGAAGCACAAGATTATGGAGAATTTCAATTTGATGTGTTAAAAACAATTTTAAATAGCAATTCTATGACAATACTAGGAGATATAGCACAAGGAGTTCATTATTACAGAGGAATTGAAAATTGGAAAAGATTTATTGATGTTGAGTTTAAGAATACTAATGTAACATATACTACCTTACAAAAAACATATAGAACAACAAAGGAAATAATGGATATTGCTAATTCTGTTATTAGTGGTCTTCCAAAATATGAAAAAGAATTCATAGTTTTAGGAGAACCAGTTATTGATAGAAAAAATTCGGTTTATTCTAAAAAGGTAAATAATATGGCTGAATTAATCAATAACATTAATGATAGAGTAGATGGACATTTGAAATATGGGTTTAAATCCATAGCAATTATAGGAAAAGATATAACCGAGTGTAAAGAAATTCAAAAGCAAATAAGCAAAATTAGAAATGATGTTAAATTGATTCAAGGAAAAGATTCAGAATATAATGCAGGTATATCTGTTGTACCTTCGTATTTGGCTAAAGGGCTTGAATTTGATTGTGTTATAATTGCAAATGCGAATAATGAAAAATATAGTAACAGTAGTTTAGATATAAAATTATTATATGTAGCGATTACAAGAGCTATGAGCAAGTTAGATTTATTTTATATAGATAAAATATCAGATATACTACATATACCAAGTGTTTGAAATGTGAATTTTTCAACAATATAATAGTTGTAAAATTTAATTTTTATTGATATAATTTGAGGTAATAAAGAGAAAGATGGTGTTAAATATGAATGAAACTATAATTTATTTGATTAGGCATGCTGAAACTATTGATGAGAATGGAATTAGAAATACAGATGAAACAATGCAAGAAATCAATGAAAAAGAAATACTATCCATAGAAGGAGAATTAGATTCAAAAAAATTAAGTGAAAATGAAGAGTTGAAAAATATCGATACTATTTGGTGCAGTAATTATACCAGAGCAAAACAAACTGCAAAATATATTTCAAAAGTAAACAATATGCAATATAATTTAGATAAAAGATTATGTGAAAGAAAACTTGGAAATATTGAAGATTTAGCAAAGTTTATGAATGACAAAGAAACGAGAGATCCATCTCGTGAGCAATTAGCTTTTCCAGACTTTAAAACTCGTGATGGGGAAAGTGCAAATGAAACTAATAAAAGAATGAGTGATTTTATTAGTGAAATACTTGAAAAATACAAAGGAAAAAAAGTTGCAGTTATAAGTCATGGAGGTGCAATTAAGTTTTATTTATTAAGCTATTGTAAAGTAAACGAAAAATTAAATCTTTCATATAAAGGAAAAGAATTGGTTGTAAATTCTCCATGTTTATTTAAATTAAAGTTTAATAAACATGAATTAGTGAGTTTAGAACAAATAAAATAATTAAATTAAAAAATGGTGTTATTAATTTTAAAATAACATCATTTTTTATAATCTTTCGGTAACATAATACTGATAAATAAATAATAAAAAAACATACGAATATCAATGAATACAGATTGACAAAATTTACATAAAATGATATAATTTGCTACAAGATATGGAGGGGATATATATGATAAAAAACATAGGATGGACATTAGGAAATGATTGTCCATGTAGATGCAAACATTGTTATTCGTTTACTGTTAGAAAAAAAGGTCAAAATTTAACCAAAGAAATAGTAGATAGAGTTATTGAACAAATACAAAAGCTAGAAGTTGAAACTGTAAATTTAGGTGGAAATGAACCAATATTTACAAATGGGCTTGATGTTCGCAAAAGTATGTTACCATATATCTTGCAGGAATTAAACAAAAGAAATATAAAAGTTGGAATTACTACAGCTGGAATAAGTTTAATAGCATTGAAAAATACATATCCTGAATGCTTAAAATTATTAAACGATGTTGATATAAGTTTTGATTCACCTTATGAGAAAGAACATAATGAAAACAGAGGTGGAGATGTATACAAATATGCAATAGAAGCATTAGAGATTTGTAAAGAAAATGAAATCGAATCAGGAATTATTATGTGTGCAATGAACTGGAATTTCACAAAAGATAGAATAGATGGTTTAATAGAAATTGCAAAAAGATATAATTCAAATATTAGATTTAATTTGATAAAGCCTATTCAACCAGAGCATTTTAAATTAGTTCCAACTAAAGAACAAGTGTTAGAAAATTATAAATATTTATTTGAAAAATGTGATACAGTTGAGTTAAGTGAGCCAACATTATCAGGACTTACTCAAAACAATAAGGTAAGTGGTTGTGCATGTGGTACATATTCAATGAGAATAAATTCTATAACTCCAGATGGAAAAATACCTGTATCTCCTTGTGTGTATATGCATGATTATAGAGTTGGAGACTTATTAACTGATGACATTTTTGATATTGTTAACTCAGAACAATTTAAAGCTTTCAGAACAAGAAAAGAAAACTATAAAAATATAGAAGGATGTAAAGATTGCGATAAAGCAGAAATTTGTAGAGGTGGTTGTTTTGCAATGGCATATACATACAAAAAATGTGAAACTGGAGAAAAAGATTTATATGCAAGAGATCCATTCTGCTTCAAAGACATTGAGATTGACAAAAACATAGACTATAAAAAAAGCGACAAACAATTAGTACACGAAAATTATTTATGTACATGGATAGGAAAACCAAAAAAGTAAGGGAGAGATGTAAATGAAACCTGAAATAAAAATTAAAGGAAATCTAACTCTTACAGATGAAAAAATAAAAACAATGTGCAGGCTTGGGTTTGAAGATAACGACTATTTGTTTACGATGAGAAACGGAAGAAATATTATAATAGATAAGAGAAAAAATATTATACATATCGAAGGTAGTGATAGTATTGAACTTGAACCATACATACAATATTTGCAGGATATTCAAGAAAAAAGAGATAAAAGAATTATATTAACAACTCTATCACCAGATACACATAGAACTTCGGAAGAAAATTTAGGATTAGCTTATCTAGCAGCAGTACTTAGAAAAAAAGGATATAATGTAGAAATTATTGATGGGTGGCTTGCAGGGTTGGCTGATGAAGAAGTCTTTAAGAGAATAATGGATAGAAAAGATGTAGCTATTGTTGGTGTGTCGTGTTATATGTCAAATAATGATAAATCAATCCAACTTGCAAAAAAAATAAGAAGTGCAAACCCTAATATAAAACTTATGTGTGGCGGATTTGGACCATCGTTTAACCCTCAAAACTTTGTAAAAGATGGGGTATTTGATATTGCAATGATTGGTGAAGGTGAAGAATCAATTGTTGAAGTATGTGATTACTTTATGGGAAATGGAAGTAATGCAGCGGATATAAAAGGGATTGCTTATGAATGTGAAGGAACTACCGTTATAACTCAAAAGAGAGATTTAATAGGTAATTTAGATGATATTCCATTCCCAGCAAGAGATACTATGAGAATGGCAAAAGAACGAAAATCTACGGTAAATATTTTAACAGCAAGAGGATGTATGGGAAATTGTTTGTTTTGTTCAGTTAATGCTTTTAACAAGCTATCTGTTGGAAAAAAATGGAGAGGAAGAAGTGTTGATAGTATAGTTGATGAATTAGAGCAATTGCAAAGTATGGGAGTTAAATATATTAAAGTAATTGATGATAGTTTTTTGGAAGCAGAGAGAGATGAAGCTTGGGTAAAAGAATTCAGAGATAAAATCAAAGCAAGAGGAATAGAAGTTTCTCTTAGAGGCTCATTAAAAGCAGATCAAGTAGAAG
>JAFUYJ010000031.1 GCA_017470645.1 Clostridia bacterium | reverse complement strand
CTTCCGACCTGATAGCGCGGGTTCGATTCCCGCTACCCGCTCCATTTAAAAATCTGTCAAATTATGTCAAAAACTTTTCCGACTCTTTGTTCAAATCTCTTTATTTTATTAAATTTTCGTGTATAATAAACATATCAAAAACAAGGAGATTAGATTATGGATAATTCTGAAATCATTTCAAAAAAAGTTAAGATACCTATTCCAAAGTATTCTTTATGTGAAGAATTAATAAGTGCAATATCTCATGGTATTGGAGCAGCTTTAAGTATTGCTGGTTTAATTTTATGTATAATAATGTCAGTAAGACATCATAATGGCGTAGCAGTAATTAGCTCAATTATATATGGTACTATGCTTATAGTTTTATATACAATGTCAACACTATACCACAGTTTTAAATCAACCTGTAAAGCAAAAAAAGTATTTAGAGTATTCGACCATTGTAGTATTTTCTTACTAATATTTGGATCATATACTCCGTTTGTTTTAGTAACACTTCGTGGAACTGTTGGATGGATAATTTTTAGCATAATACTTGCAATTACAATTCTAGGTGTAACATTAAATGCGGTTAATTTAGAAAAATTTAAAGTGCTTTCAATGATATGTTATTTATTTATGGGATGGCTAATTATATTTGCTTTTAAAGATATCTATGATGCACTTGATAAAGTAGGGTTTATGCTCCTCTTAGCCGGTGGAATTGTATATACAGTTGGTGCAATTATTTTTGGTCTTGGTAAAAAAATAAAATATATGCATTCTATCTGGCACTTCTTCGTTTTAGCTGGAAGCATTTTGCAATTCTTTTCCATTTACTTATATGTTTTATAATTTTTACAAAATTTTTGAGGACACTGATAAAAGCTTGAAACATTTTACCAGTGTCCCCTATTGTTTTATATTGCAAATCACATTTGCTTAATACTTTAAATTTTTGTTTTCTAATCCCAATTTAAAACTTACCTTGCGCTTCTTCAAGTAGCTTTTGAAATTTATCACTGAACTCTGGAGCATATTTCTTTAAATTAATTGGTCTTAATTCTCTATTAGTAAAACAATGCTTTGTCTCACCTGTCATTACAATATCTCCAGTTTCTTTATTCTTTATAATGTATTTAACCGTCATTCTAACCCCGTTATACTCTGTAGTATACATTTCTACCGAAATAGTATCACCAAAAGTAACATGGTGTTTATAGTCACAACTAACACCAAGTGTAGGTATTGTTACGCCTTTTTCTTCCATTACTTCAAAAGGCATATCAATACTTTCAAGCCATGCACATCTTCCCTCTTCCATGAATCTTATGTAATTTGAATGATGCACTATTCCCATCCTATCTGTTTCATAATAATTTATTTTTCTTTCAAAAACGTTTATAGATTTTTGCATTTTTATTCTCCTTTTATTGTATTAATTCTAAATAGCTTAAATATCTCAACAATTACAACAGGTGCAAATACTAAACAAATTGTTTCTATTAAATTTTCCGTTGGTAATAAAACAATATTAAATAAATCTCTTAACGCTGGTATTAATAATACAGCAAACATTAATCCTGCTGACACTGCAATAGCAGCTATTAAAACTAAGTTGCTAAATAATCCACCTGTGAATAATGATTTTTTATTATTTCTTATATTAAACACATGAACTAATTCTGATAAAGCAAGTACTATAAATGCCATTGTTTGTGCTATTGCCACACGTACTTCTTCAGGTGTTTTACCATCCATTACAGGAACATTTTTTGTACCTAATCCTATAATAAATGCTGCAAGTGTAAGCAATCCTATCATTAATCCTTGATATACTATTCTCCATGTCATTCCTTTAGTAAATATTCCTTTTTGTTTCTTGTTTGGTTTTCTATTCATTATATCTTTTTCTGCTGGATCAACTGCAAGTGCTAGTGCTGGAAGTGAGTCTGTTACTAGGTTTACCCATAAAATATGAATTGGTAATAATGGCTCAATCAGCTTAATATCAACTCCAAATTGATTTGCAAGTATTGGTGCAATTAAAATTGCTAAAAACAATAATATAATTTCACCCACATTACTTGATAACAAGAATTGAATTGCTTTTAATATATTGTCATAAATACGTCTTCCTTCTTCTACAGCAGATACGATAGTTGAAAAATTATCATCTGTTAGAATAACATCGGCCGCTTCTTTTGAAACATCTGTACCAACTATTCCCATTGCACATCCTATATCAGATGTTTTTAGTGCTGGAGCATCATTTACACCGTCACCTGTCATGGCTACTATCTCTCCATTTGCTTGCCATGCTTTAACTATTCTTACTTTATGTTCTGGTGAAACCCTTGCATACACTGCAATATTTCTTACCCTTTTTATTAATTCATCGTCAGACATTTCTTCAAGTTCTGCTCCAGTTATTGCTTCGTTTCCTTCTTCCATAATTCCTAATGCTTTTGCAATAGCTGTTGCAGTAATCTTATGATCACCTGTAATCATAACTGTTTTTATACCAGCTGATTTACATTTTTCAACGGCAGCTTTTACTTCCTCTCTTGGTGGATCTATCATTCCAACCATTCCAACGTAAATTAGGTCTGATTCAATATCTTTCATTTCGTCGTCAGATGGCATATGATCTAACTCTTTATAACCCATTGCCAACACTCTTAATGCATTTTGAGCCATCTGTTCATTTTGAAATGTTATTTTTTTCTTGAATTCATCTAAATCATATTTAACATTTCCTTCAAAAATATAACCTTTACATCTGCTTAATAATTCATCTACTCCACCTTTTGTATATACTAAGTATTTATCTCCTACTTGATGAACAGTTGTCATTAGCTTTCTTTCAGAATCAAATGGAACCTCTTTTACTCTAGGAAATGTTACATATAACTCTGGAGTGAAATCTAATTTAAATCCCATGTCTACTAAAGCTGTTTCTGTTGGATCTCCTGTTAGCTCGTTACTAGCACTTACTTTTGTATCATTACATAACATAGCTATATGAACTAATCTTTTTAAATCCATTATTTCTGCATCTGTAACATCCTTCATATCAATTAGCTTTCCATCGTAGAAAACTTTTTCAACAGTCATTTTGTTTTGAGTTAAAGTACCTGTTTTATCTGAACATATTACAGAAGCACTTCCTAATGTCTCAACTGCAGGAAGTTTTTTAACAATTGCATTTCTTTTAACCATTCTTTGAACACCAATTGCTAAAACAATTGTTGAAACTGCAGCTAATCCTTCTGGAATTGCCGCAACTGCTAAACTTACTGCTGTCATAAACATGTCTAATGGTTCTTTACCATATAATAATCCTATAACAAAAATAACTATACATATTACCAATGCTGCTATTCCAAGTGTTTTTCCTAATTTGTTTAATTTAGTTTGAAGTGGAGTTTCTGATTTAACAGTATTGCTAATAATTCCTGCAATTTTTCCTACTTCAGTATTCATACCTGTTTCAACAACAACACCTTTTCCTCTACCATATGTTATTAAGCTAGATGAGAATAGCATATTTGTTCTATCTCCAACGCCAACCTTTTCATTTTCTATTGTTGCGGAGTTTTTTTCTGATGGAACTGATTCACCAGTTAATGACGCTTCTTGTGATTTTAAGTTAGCAGCTTCAATAATTCTTAAATCCGCTGGAACATAATCACCAGTATCTAAAACAACTATATCACCTGGAACTAATTCCCTTGAAGCTACCACATTTACTTGACCATTTCTTATGACTTTTGCTGAATGACTACTTAATTTTTGCAAAGCTTCTAGTGATTTTTCAGCCTTTGCTTCTTGTGCTACACCGATAATTGCATTAACAATTACAACTACTAAAATTATTAATGAATCTGTTATCTTTCCATCTTCCATATAACCAACAACACCTGAAACAACTGCTGCAATAATTAAAACAATAATCATAAAATCTTTAAACTGTTCTAAAAATTTAACTATCAAACTCTTCTTCTTTTGAGCCTGTAGTTCATTAGAACCATATTTTTCGCGATTTTTCTCTACTTGTTCGTTTGATAAGCCAGACTCTTCAGTAATTTCAAATTCTTTATATACTTCTTCCTTTGACTTGTTATACCAATTCTTTTCCATTAGCACTTTTCCTCCTATAAATAACATTATTATTTCTTAACAAAATATTATTTTATTAACACTTTTATTTAATTATCACATTTTAACCTCCTTTAATTTATCACTTTAATAATTTTTAGTCAATGTAATTTAATATTTATTAATTAAGCTTTACTCTTAATTAATACAACAAAAAAGACTTTCAAAAATATCAAAGTTCAATTATATTGATTTTTGATATTTTTAAAAGTCTTGCTTCCTTTATTTTATAAGGTTACTAACCAGATTAACGTACTGTTGATTAGTAATTTATAAGCTACTCCCTCTTAAATATATTCTTAAGCTCTAGGATGTGTATTTTTGTATACATTTTTTAATCCTTCATCTTGAAATTGCATATAAACTTGTGTTGATGAAATATCTGAATGTCCAAGCATAGTTTGAATTGCCTTTAAATCAGCTCCATTTTGTAATAAATGTGTAGCAAATGAATGTCTTAAAACGTGTGGTGTAATATCCTTAGTAATGTGAGCTTGTTCTTTATAATATTTAACAATTTTCCAGAAACCTTGTCTTGTTAATCTTTTACCATTGATGTTTACAAATAATGATTTTACACCATCATCTTTGATTAAGTATGGTCTAGCTTCTTCAACATATTCTTTCAAGGCATTTAAAGACATATTTCCTAATGGAATATTTCTTTGTTTTGTACCTGTCTTACAACTTACATATGCTTCTTCAAAGTTAACATCTTCTAAATTTAATGATATAATTTCTGTAACTCTCATACCTGTTGCATATGCAAATTCTAGCATTGCTTTATCTCTTATTCCTTTTAAATCAACGTTTTGTGGTTGATCTAATAATAATTCAACTTCCTTAGCTGTTAATATGCTTGGCACTCTTTTTTCAATTTTAGGTGCTTGAATATTGTTTGTTGGGTCAACTAAAACCTTTTTGTTTCTAACTAAAAATTGATAGAAAGATCTAATAGATGCTAAGTTTCTTGAAACTGTTGATGATTTCTTTCCAATTTCTTGTAAGTAATCTAAATATTTCTTTACTTCTTTTTCATCTACTTTTATATAATCAATTTGATTTTCTTCAACATATTTTTCGAATTGTGTTATATCTCTTTGATATGATTGAAGTGTATTATCTGATAGTTTTTTGTCATTTTGAAGAAACTTCAAAAATAATTTTATTTGTTCATTCATTTCACTTTAGCTCCCTTACATTAATTTTATATATTTTTTATAATTTACATAAACTATATATGTTATATCAAATTTTTGACTAAAAGTAAAGAGTATTTTTTAAAAATTTTTATAAACATATTAGGCTACTAGAAACATACGCTTCAATAACGGAAGCTACTACTAAAGGTACCGTAAGAATTAAGCATAAAACTGAATGTCTTAGTATTTCACTTTTTACACTAGTAGTCTTATTTTCTTTAATAATAGCCCTATATAGCTTTAGCGCACTAACATTTAACATAAGAATTATAGGTATTACAATTATATTCTGTAAAAATAGTGACTCGATTGAAAATAGAATCCCGCTTACCAAGTCCTAAACTAGAAATAATTGCAGAGATAGTATAACCTATGCAAAATCCTTTATAACATGTAATTACATAAATAAGTGGAATACCTATTATTGTCGAACCAACCAACCAAATTACTGCAACAGTTTTTATATTATCTATAATTGATATTTTTATTAGTTTTACTTTATCCACTTCATAATTCTCGCTCTTAATAGTGTTTACAAAACCGTTTATATAGCCGCTAATTTCCGTTTTACTTTGTTCATCTGAATTGTTTATAAGTATAACGCCTATCATTACCCCTATTATAAAGATAATTGATAAAATTAAATAATCTTTCAAATTTAATTGAATATGTTCTATTAATACTCTTTTTAACTCTGATAAATATTTTGAATTGTATCTTATCTTCGTTTTCATCTGTTCCTCCACATTTTTTTGTACAATTTTGCTTGTACTTTTTTTAATGTGTATTCAGATGAAGTCGTTTTTATGACTTTTAAGGTAACTTACATCTTATCTGGCATTTGGATTCCTAGTAAATTTGCTCCTGTTTCAAGTATTTTTCCTGAAATATATGTTAAGAAAACACGTGAATTCTTTATGTTCTCATCATCTACTATAACCTTATTAGAATTGTAAAATGCACTATATGCTTTTGCCACATCAATTAAGTATCTTGATAGAATTGATGGTTCATTTTTATCTGTTACTTGTTTCAAAATTTCTTCAAAATTGTATATTAATTTTATTATATTTTGAGAATCCTTGTCTTGTAAATATTCAGTTGAGACATTATTTAATACTATACCATTTTGAATGTCTTGGTAGTTATATCCTGCTTTTTCAATAATGCTTTTTGTACGTACATATGTGTATTGAATATATGGACCTGTTTCCCCTTGAAAGTTTAATATTGTGTCCCAATCGAAAACTTCATCCTTTATACGATTATTAGATAAATCATTGAATATAACTGCACCAATTCCAACTTTCTTTGCAATATCTTCTTTATTCTCTAATTCAGGGTTTTTATCTTCAATAACTTTTTTGGCTCTATCTATTGATTCTTTTAATAAATCTTCTAGTTTAACTACAGTTCCTTCCCTTGTTGACATTTTTCCTGTTGGTAATAATACCATTCCGAATGATACGTGTTCTAAACCATTTGTATATTTTTCGTCTAATCAAAGTAATTTTTCTGTTTCAAAGACTTGTTTGAAGTGTAAAACTTGTTCATATGATGTTACATATAAAGCTTTATCAAAGTCATATGTTCTTGCCCTGTATAAAATTGCTGCTAAATCACGTGTTGCATATGTTGTAGAATCGTTTGATTTTTTTATGATTATTGGAGTATTTATTCCTTTATCTTCCAAATCTATAATTTTGGCACCTTGTGACTCTTGTAATTTACCTGATTTTTCTAATATATCAATAACCTCTGGCATCTTATCAGAATAAAAAGCCTCACCATTCCATGAATCAAAGTGACAGTCTAATAATTCATATACTTTTTCGAATTCCTTTAAACTTAATTCTTTAAACTTTTCCCATAGTTCTACACAATATGGATCTCCATCTTCTAACTTTTTAAAATTATTTCTACACTTTTCTAGAACATTTTCATCTTCCTTGCATAAATTATTTATCCTTACATAAATATCCATCATTTGCTCAATAGGATTCCCTTCTAGATTATACTCATCTTTCCACATTGTATAACCTTCAATCATTTTTCCAAATTGAGTTCCATAATCACCTAAATGATTTATCCCTATTGTGTTGTATCCAAGATATTTATATATTTTATATAGTGCTCCTCCAATAACAGTTGAGCGTAAATGTCCTATATGAAAAGGTTTTGCAATATTCGGTGCTGAATAATCTATAACTATATTTTTTCCATTACCTATATCTGATTTACCATATTCATTGTTTTGCTGAATTTCTTCAATAACAACCTGTGCTAATTTACTTTTATTTACAAAGAAATTTAAATATCCTGAAACGACATCAACCTTTTCTATAATCTCACTATTAAGTTCAATTTTTTCTTTTATTTCTTCTGCAATTACCATTGGAGATTTTCTTAATTCTTTTGCCAATTTAAAACATGGGAATGCATAATCTCCATTTTCTGAATCTTTTGGAATTTCAATAAATGAGTAAAGTTCATCACTATTTAATTCCACCGCATTTGCTATTGAATCTGCAATTACTTTCTTAAAATCTAACATAATCATCTCTCCTCCTTAAATATTGTGGACAGTCTAAATACAAAAAACATCAAAAAAGGCAATAAGATTTAAATAAATCCTATTGCCTAAAGGTGCTTTTATTTATAGCACGGTACCACTCTAGTTATTCTTATGATTTTAACATCATAAAAATCTCTCATTCTCTATAACGGTGAGTTTTCCGTACCATCATACTTTATTTTAATTTCCGACAGTCCCTAACAAGTTCTCTTCATAATATTCTCCACTATTGGCTTCCACCATTCCCAACTCGCTTGAGCTTTGAATAAAACTACTCTCTTGTATTATAGGTTTCTCTATATTATGTCTATCATTTTAACAATTATTCTTGAATTTGTCAATATATTTTTATTTAGTTCCAAAAATTCTATCTCCTAGTATCTAATTAATATATACATTGCAATTGCTATTTCAGCTATAAGAATCATTGGAAATCCAACAAAAAATCTTGGCTTCTTGGTTTTATGTCTAAAAATATACATACCTGCTATACCACCAATTCCACCACCTAACAACACAAGTGAAATTAATGTCTGTTCCGGAATTCTCCACGCTCCTCTTTTGGCTTTCCATTTATCTATTCCCATTGCTAGAAATGCTATTATATTAATTGCTAAAAGATATAGTAACACTCTCGCTACTCCAATATTTTCTATAATTGACATATATTTTCGTTCCTTTCTATTTAATGTACATACATTATACTCCCTTTTAATTGTTTTGTAAATCATTTTGACATTTTATGTTAATTATGCTATAATAGCTACATAGGTTTATCCTATTTTACATAGATTCCCCTAAATTACACTTTAATGGTGATTACATAAATAAATATTAAGGAGGATCATTCACATGAATAAGGACAAAAGAAACAAACCGCCAACAAACATCGATATGGCGGTTGAAAGAGCGGTAGCTACCAAAAACAGCCTTAACGAACTTTTCGTTAGAGAATTTCTGTCTCAGATAGCAAGATTTCTTGACAACTGCAATCCCTGCTGGCTTGCAGAGATAAGTGGCAAGCCAATCCGGATACAGCCTATCTACTCAAAAGGCTCGGAACATGTAGCGCGTATAAAGATGCGAGTTAAAATTGGTGAACTTGGTTTCACTATATCGCCTCTAGATTTAATCGAAGATGCATTTAACGACTACTTTTCCAAAAGTGCATTTTCTGTCACGCCTGGCAACTTTTATGCTGGTCTGGAAAACGCCTATAACACCCTGATTACTAGAATTGAGAAGGGTGAATCCATTTCCGGGTTAGCAATTAAGAAGAAAATCATTGGCAAAAGCCAGCTCATCCTTAACCTTAAGTAATGTGATGTTTAGCCCCGTATTTGGGGCTTTTTTCTTTTTATTATAAACTATAGAGTAGCAAAAATCTTGAAATTCTTGCGGCCTACCCCCAAGTTGTAAACAAACTCATCTGATTACTCTCAGTCATTCCATCTAGCAATCCAACACCTTTCAATGTTTCAATAGCAACCTTACCAATTTTAGAACGAATTTTCAAATCTTCGATTGACGAAAACTTTCCATCTTGTCTTGCATTGTATATGTTTTCAGCATCAATAGGTCCCAGACCTGGAATACTATCTAATGGTGGACGAATTCCATCTTCTTCCATTAAAAACTTAGAATTGTGTGATTTATACAAATCTATTGGTAGAAAATCTATTCCTCTCTCATACATTTCTAGAACCAATTCTAAAACAGGATACATTTCTTGATCTTTATTAGAAGCTCCGTTTCCAGCAAGTTCTATTTCTTTCATTTTATTCTTTACACGTTCTTTTCCGTGGCACATAATCTCGCTATCAAACTGCTTAGCTCTAATTGAAAAATATGCTGAATAGTATGCTTTTGGAATATGAACTTTGAACCATGCAATTCTGAAAGCCATTGTTACATAAGCTGCAGCATGGGCTTTTGGGAACATGTACTTAATTTTTTCACAAGATTTTATATACCAATCTGGCACATCATGTTCTTTCATTAATTCTTTATATTCTGCCCATTTAGCTGGATCTTTAAGTGCTTTTCCTTTACGAACTGTTTCCATTATTTTGAATGCAGGGTTTGGCGGCAATCCTTTTTTGATTAGGTAAATCATAATATCATCTCTACAACAAATTGCTTCATTTAAGGTAACTGTTCCTTCTTGTATTAAGCTTTGAGCGTTGTTCAACCACACATCTGTACCATGCGATAAACCTGAAATACGTATTAATTCATCGAATGTAGTTGGTTTTGTATCAACCAGCATTCCTCTTACGAATTTTGTTCCAAATTCTGGAACACCAAAACTTCCTACCGGTGATTTAATTTGTTCTGGTGTTAAACCTAGTGCTTTAGTTGACGAAAAAATTGACATTGTTTCTTGGTCATCAAGTGGAATCTTTTGTGGATCGACACCTGTAATGTCCTGAAGCATTCTTATAATTGTCGGATCATCGTGTCCAAGAATATCCAGTTTCAATAGGTTCTGGTCTATTGAGTGGTAATCAAAATGTGTTGTAATAATATCTGAATTTGGGTCATCCGCAGGATGCTGAATTGGTGTAAATTCAAATATTTCTCTTCCTTTTGGAACAACTATAATTCCGGCCCGGGTGTTGTCCTGTTGTTCTTTTTATTCCCGTGCAGCCCTGTGATAATCTTGAAATTTCAGCTCTACTTACTGGTACTCCTCTTTCCTCAAAGTATTTTTGAACATATCCATATGCTGTTTTATCAGCAACGGTACCTACTGTTCCTGCTTTAAATGTGGTTCCTTTTCCGAAAATTACTTCTGTATATTTATGCGCTTTTGCTTGGTATTCGCCTGAGAAGTTTAAGTCGATATCTGGCTCTTTATCTCCATTGAAACCAAGGAATGTTTCAAATGGTATATCCATTCCATCTTTATCATATTTTGCTCCACATTCTGGACAGTTTTTATCTGGTAAATCAAATCCGTTTTTATATCCATAATCTGTGAAATCTGAATGTTTACAATTTGGACATCTGTAATGTGGCGGTAGCGAATTAACCTCTGTAATACCTGTCATGTTGGCTACAAATGATGATCCAACAGATCCTCTGGAACCAACTAAATAGCCGTCCTCATTAGATTTCCACACTAGCTTCTGCGCAATGATATACATTACGGAGAATCCGTTTTTGATGATTGAATCTAGCTCTTTATCTAGTCTTTCTTGAACAATTTCAGGTAAGGGATCTCCGTACAACTCGTGTGCCTTACTGTATGCTATATCTTTAATAGTTTGTTCACAATTATCGATATATGGCGGACACTTTTCTGGTGAAATCGGACTTATTCTTTCACACATATCAGCTATTTTGTTGGTGTTTTCTACAACTACTTCATATGCCTTTTTCTCTCCTAAATATTGGAACTCTTTTAACATTTCTTCTGTAGTTCTCAAATACAATGGAGCTTGCTGATCTGCATCTTCAAAACCTTGTCCAGCCATTAAAATACGCCTATACACTTCATCTTGAGGATCCATAAAGTGAACATCGCATGTGGCAACGACTAATTTCCCTAGTTTTTCTCCTAGTTCTACAATCTTCTTATTTATATCTTCTAAAGCTTTAACATCAGGAACTGTACCATTTCTAACCATGAACATGTTGTTTCCGTTTGGTTGAATTTCTAAATAATCATAATCTGATGCTATTCTCTCAATTTCTTCGTCAGTTTTACCTGCAACTATTGCTCTATAAAGTTCTCCTGCTTCACAAGCACTTCCCATAATTAGCCCTTCAGAGTATTTTTTATATATTGATTTTAATATACGTGGTTTTCTGTAAAAATAGTCTAAGTGAGAAATTGATACGAGCTTATATAAATTCTTTAATCCTACATAATTTGTTGCTAAAATAATTGCGTGGTAAACTGGAAGTTTTTTGTACATTTCTTTTGATTCATCTTTGTCTGTTACAACATCTATATCATCTATAGTTTTTGCACCTTTTTCTTTTAACATTCTCATCATTACATTTAAAACTTTAACCGTTGTATCAACATCATCTAATGCTCTATGTGCTACTTCAACTTTGATTCCCAATTTATCAGCAATGAATCCCAATTTATATTTGGTAAACTCTGGAAATAATACTTTTGCCATTCTTAATGTATCCATATAGGTGTTATTTAACTGATATCCTAATAAATTTCCATGATATTTAAGAAATGGAATATCAAAATCAGCATTATGAGCTACCAAGACTGAATCTCCTATAAAATCAAGCATTTTAGGAAATACTTGATCAATTGTTTCAGCATCTTTTACCATTTCATCCGTAATATGAGTAACCTCTACAACTTCCTGTGGAATAGGCTTTTCTGGATTTACAAAGCAGCTAAATGAATCTACTACTTCTCCATTTTTAACTTTCATAATTCCTATTTCAGTTATTTTGTCTGTTCTAAATGATAATCCTGTTGTTTCTAAGTCTAACACACAGTATGTTGTATCTATATCTTGTCCTTTTGAACGAGCTACTATTGGAGTCTTGTCTGGGCATAAATATGCTTCAACTCCATAAATAACTTTCATATCTTGATTGTTAAAACCTAATAATTTATGTGCTTCTGGGAATGCTTGAACTACACCATGGTCTGTTATTGCAATTGATTTCATTCCCCATTTCATTGCTCTTTTTATTAAATCCTTTGCTGATGTCATTGCATCCATTTGGCTCATCTGAGTATGCATGTGTAGCTCTACTCTTTTTACTGGACTTTCGTCTTTCCTTGATGCCTTCTTCATTCCTGCTGTTTCAACTACAACATTTGCTATTGCTCCTAATTCCTTTGCAAATGGATCAAATTGAACATTTGCCGATACTCTTACACCTGGAGCATCTTTTAATCTCTTTATTACTTGCTTGCTATCTTCCGGTTTTGCAAATATTTTACATGTTATTGTGCTACTTCCATCATATACATCAAAAGGAATTAAAACTTTTCCTGTCTTTAATTCTCTTGTTTCCCCCATGTTTACTATTTCGCCATCAATACACACTTTTCCTGTATCTACTGATAAATCTACTATTTTTAATAGTGGATCTTTTATGTTTGCATTTCTTCCGTATATTAGCGGTGATGGTCCATCATCTTCTGGCGGTGGTTCAGGAATTGGTGGAGGAGGCATATTTCCTGTACTGTGAATTGTTATATTGTTTGCTTGGGCATTAGATGAATTTACTCCATTACTTCCATTTTCTCCATGATTGCTATTTCTTCTAGCTAGCAATTCTTGCTCACGTGCCTCGACCCTTTTTCTTTCCTCAGCCATAGCTTCTTTACGTTGCTCCACAGCCTCAGCATTAGCCTTTCTTATGGCCTCTTCTTCAAGTCTTCTAGCATTTTCTTTATATTCTTCAACTCTTTCTTTAGATTCATTATCAAAATATTTTATTTTATATCGTTTACCATATATGTTAAAAATAACCTCAGAGAAAGTCTTGTCTATTCCTCTTGCATATAGTATTTCTGAGCCTTTTAATTGCAAATTTACATTTATAGTATTGTTCTCTTCTAACTCCACTTCAGAATTTCTTAAAATTGCTTTAACAGATGGATATTTGTATGACATATAATTTATAATGTCTTGCCATTTTGAAACAATATCCACTTGAAATTCTTCCGTATATTCTATTTTTACAATTACAACCTCGAATTTAAACCTATCAATCAAAAACGCTTCGAAATTGTGAACGTCTTTAATATCTACCACTTTATCTGATTGAATCAAAATCTCAAATCTGTTAGTTTTTTTGTATAAATTTACTTTTTTGATAACCGCTTTTCTAAGATTTCCACCATTCTGAAAATCTGCAAAAACTTCTTCTATTAGTTTCTCTATAACATTGCTCATTTTCTATCCGACTTCCTTTTTGCTTTTTAAACTCTGCAATATATTTTATATGAAACATAGCAGATTTTCAATGATTTGTTATACATAAAATTGTGAAATTTTTGTGATTTTAGTATACTTTTTTCAAAAATAAAACCCACTCTATTTGAGTAGGTCATTGATTTAAAATACTATTTACTTTTTTCTATTTTATCATAATACTTTTCAATAAAGTAAGTTTCAACTAGTAACAAAGCTGTGGAAGTAATAGCGGCACCCGTAACATCACTTGCAAAGTGTGCTCCTAAGTAGATTCTACTTACTGCTACACAAATAGGAAATAATCCGAGTACTACTGAAATAGTTATTCTTGCTTTTTTGTTTAATCTTGATTTCATGACAAAGAAAATCAAAATTCCATATAAAGTAACTGCTGCCATTGTGTGTCCACTTGGGAAACTGAAGCTATGCTCTTCAACTAATCTTCTAACTACAGGTCTTTCTCTCCTAAAAATTAGTTTTATAACGTTGTTTGCAACTGTTGATATTGCGACGCTTCCAACAATTACGCCTGCCATTTTTTTATTTTTCATAAAAACCAATATGAAAATGCATGCCCCAACAATGAATAGTGTACTACCTAAAAATGTAAATACTTTATACATATTGTCTAAGAATGTGTTTGTATTTGATGTAACAACATTATATGCCCTATTATCAAAATTTACAATATTTCCATTTTTTATTAAGACCATAACTACAACTAAAACTACTACTAAAACTGCTGCTAATATAAATTTAAAATATTTTTTCATCTTTTCCTCCTATTAATATGATGTTTTTTGCCAGTGTCCCCAAAAACATCCAATTTCAAATTCTTACTTCTTTTTAAACACGACTTCTCTCTGAACCACAAAGTTGACCATAAAAATCACCATATCAACTACAACCTTAATCCATGTTAGATCTATGCCTATTAATCTACTAATGTATGTTACCCCGAATGCAGATACAAACATTTGAATTAAAACTAGTGTCGCATATTTTATGTATGAGCTTTTAGTCATGTTCTTAAATACTATTTTTGCATTGATTTTAAAATTATATAGTGATGATATAATTCTAGCTAATATTGTTGCTAGTAAAATTTTCGTTTTATCGTCGAAGTTTATATTGGTAAATATTTTTATAAACACACTAAACAATATAATATCTATAACAAACGCACTTAATGATGAAAATATATATTTTCCAAACAATTTATAAATCATTAAAGAATCTTTTATTGGATTAAATTTACTTGTTTGATTCTTGTCAATATAAATTGTTTTTATTGGTACTTCTTTTATTTCTATGTTCTTTTCTTTACATTCTATTAATATATTAGTTTCATATTCATATCTCTCACCTTTTGTAGACATGAATTGTCTTAATAGATCGTTTCCTACTGCACGTAGACCCGTTTGGGTGTCTGAAATTTTTATTCCTATGAATAATCTGAATACTAATTTAGTTATGTTGTTTCCATATTTGCTCTTTCGTGGTATATCTTCTGATGAAAAGTCCCTTACTCCTAGTATTAGACATTCTTTGTTGTCGCGTAAAGTTTCTGCACATTGCACCACATCATTTATGTCATGTTGTCCGTCACAATCAGCCTGCACTATGCCTATGCAATCTGGATATTCATTTAAATAGAAATTAAATGCTGTTTTTAATGCTCTTCCTTTTCCAAGATTTACATTATGCTTCATAAATTTTATTTGACTATGCTGTTCACTTATTTTCTGAAAAGTTTTAATATGTTCTTCATCGCTTCCATCATTAATTACTATAATATTAGAAAACTTTTGTGTGGCTTTATCCAAAAACTCTAGAAATAGCTTCTCATCCGGATTATAAGCTGGTACTATTAAGCATACATCATCTATCATATTTTTCTCTCCTTATTTTTCTGTTACAGATTTCATATCAACCCATTTCCAACGTGGATTATCTTTTCCGTCATCCGTATCATCATAATATACAAAATATAATTTATCATGCATTACATCAACTTTATCATTTCCATTAGCTATTGTCATATTTTTTTCTAGATATACTGTACATGAAAAAGCATTTTTTCCGTATATTTCAAAATCACTTACTTTCGTGTTTGTAAATGCTGGATCTTTAAGCTTATGAGTGCTTGTAAATGTGATATCAACACTTGTTGCCCACTTATATGCCATATCATATAAACTTGTTTCATTTATTAAATATTGATTTAAAACATTGAAACCATGTTTGTTTCCTTTTAAATCATCCGTTAAGAAAAGGCTCCATTTTTCAGCTATATCAAGCACATCTATATCCTCTGCTAAATACTGTTTTGCTTCTTCATATGTATTTACGTTTTGTTTTATATTGATAATTTCAACTTTGTGATTGTTTATCTTATAATCAATTTGCTCGTTATTTTCATTTTCAATAACAATATTAGGTATTGAAGCAAAATTATCTAATTTATAATTCACTAACTTTGGTAAATCTACATATTTAGCTAGAACATTATAATTGTCGTCCGTTATTGAATCTGAAATATATTTTTCATCCAACCTTGTTCCGTTAACCTTTACAGAATAATTATCTGGCACTAATATATCGTAATAATAAATTCCTCTCTCTCCACCTATTTTACAATCCTTCACCTGCCAAACGGGATATGAGAACAATCCTAGTCTATGATTATGTTTTTTAATACTTAATGTAACATCCATTATTTTTTCGTCATTAGCATACACTCCATAAACTGGCTCCTGTGCTTTCTTTTTGCTGTTTAATTTGTATGAAATATTCGAACTTTTTATTGTATTGGCTATTGCCTTTTTATAATTATCTTTATTTCCATCTAACTCATTTAATGTTATGTTATTAAAGTCACAATACTTTTCTAAATGATTTTTTTGTGCTGATGAAACTAATCCTTTTATATATTTATTCATGTAATTATCCGTAAATGATGCTTCATATTGATATAGAGTATTCATTACATATGCAAGAAAAATAATTATAAACAAACAAAGCACTAATACATATCGTTTTAGAAATTTACCAAATTTTGACCTTGATTTATTAGTTTTTTTCATCTTATTCCCCTTTTTGTTTCGTTTTCATTATTTTTGTTGTACATTTCTTAATTGTTTTTTATTTAACTACAAATGCCGTTGGTAGTTTCCATGATGAATTTGAATAGTACAATGTAACACTTGTCATTTCATATTGATTATTATAATACATACTTGATGAGCTTCCTCCGTCTAAATTTGCTGCATTTATCGCTCCATATTCCATCATAACATCGATTAAATCTGAAGCTGTTGCACCTAAATGTCCCGATGCTCCTCTTCCATCTGTTACTAATAATAGAACCGCACCATCTTCTCTTTGACCTATTACGGTTCTTGGGTTTGCACCACTTCCGCTTCCATTCATTTGTCTTGGTTCACCATTTACTACTAATTTTACAAAGTGATTGTTTTTGTCACTGCTTTCTTCCTGAAAAACTACAGCATCTCTAATCTTTTCATCTTTTACAAGTTTTTCAATTTGTGATGCATTCATTCCTTCTAAACTTATAATTCTTAATATATTACTCTCATCAAATCCTATTAAGTGAAGTCCTGCATATCCTGATGGGTTGTTGTATTGAATTTCTCCATTGCATACTACTAAACCTAATGGTTTTCCACCTTTATTGCTATCTGAAACATATAATCCGCCATTAACACCAGCTTGAGCACCTGAATTTATAACCAATTTATCAAGTTCTTGTCCATATTCTCCCCATGGATATGTAGTTGCTACTTTTACTCTTGATGGATCTTTAATAATAAGCATTTTTGCATGAAATGTATTTCCTGATATTTGAACCAATTCTATATCTTCTGATTCTGTATTATCATCCGCTATTTTTATTAAATCTGTATTTACTTCTGCAGTCATTTCTGACATTGAATTGTTTGCAACAATTTCCTTAATTCTATCCTCAGATAAGAAAATTGAAACAATAAATTTCATTTGCCCTGTTTCTAGAAAAGTAGTTGTAAACAGTTCTGTAGCCTTATTTGAAGGTCCATGGCAAATTAATAATATCATTAGAACCAACGCTATAAATATAGCTAAAACTGTTGTTGAAATTACTACTAATGTTTTTCCGAAAAATAATAAGGCTTTTTTTATTGGGCTTTTTTTCTTCTTATGATTTGTGTTCATTTTTACTTTTTGCTCTTGCTCCGCTTTTTTTATTTGAGTATGGAAATCCCTATATATTTTTGTTTCTTCATATTGTGCTTTATTTGCATTACTTTTTGTGCCGTTTTCGATAATGCCATTCATAAAATTTCTCCCTTTTATTTCTTTTGAATTTTGATTTATATTTTTAATTTATTCTTCAATTCTAACATGAACATCTTTTAGTTGTTCTGGAGAAACAACTGATGGAGCTCCCATTAAAACATCTCTTGCTTTCTTATTTTTAGGGAATGCTATTACTTCTCTAATATTTTGTGAATCAGCTAGAAGCATTATCATTCTATCTATCCCAGGAGCAGCTCCTGCATGTGGAGGAGTTCCATATTGGAAAGCTTTATATAATGCGCCAAATCTTGTTTCTACTTCTTCTTCGCTATATCCAGCTATTTCAAATGCTTTTTTCATTATTTCTATATCGTGATTTCTTACTGCACCAGATGCCATTTCATATCCATTACATACAACGTCAAATTGATATGCAAGAATTTCTAATGGATCTTTATTAAGTAATGCATCCATTCCACCTTGAGGCATTGAAAATGGATTGTGGTTGAAATCAATTTTTTGTTTGATTTCGCCATTTACTTCTTCCTCTGTTAATTCGTACATTGGGAAGTCTACTATTAAACAGAATCTGTATATATCTTTTTCTAATAGGTCTAATCTGTTTCCTAGTTCAATTCTTACTTGACCCGCAATTTTTTGTGCCGTTTCAAATTCATCTGCTACAAAGAATAAGCTATCATTTGGTTTAACTCCTAATTTTTCTTGAAGTCCTGCTTTTATATCATCTGTTATGAATTTAGCAATTCCACCTGAAACGTTATTTTCATTATCAAATTTTGTCCAAGCTAAACCTTTAGCACCTAATTCATTTACTGCAAATTCTGACATGTTATCAAAGAATTTTCTTCCTTGTTCAGCACCATTTGGAACAATTATAACTTTTATTGTTTTATCTTTAAATGCATTAAACTCAGTATTTGCAAATAATTCAGTTGCATCTTGAATTATTAGAGGGTTTCTTAAATCTGGTTTATCAATTCCATATTTCTCCATAGCTTCTTTATATGGAATACGTAGAAATGGTCCATCTGGAACTTCCCAATTTGTATGTTTTCTAAATGTTGATATAAATATTTCTTCTAACACTTTGAAAACATCTTCTTGTTCTGCAAAACTCATTTCAAAATCTAATTGGTAGAACTCACCTGGAGCTCTATCGGCTCTTGGATCTTCATCTCTAAAACATGGAGCAATTTGGAAATATTTATCAAACCCTGAAACCATTAATAGTTGTTTAAATTGTTGTGGTGCTTGTGGAAGTGCGTAGAATTCTCCTGGATGTAATCTACTTGGTACTAAGTAATCACGTGCTCCTTCTGGTGATGAATTTGCTAGAATTGGTGTTTGAATTTCGCTGAATCCTAACTCATCCATTTTATCTCTTAATGTTTTAAGTACTTTTGAACGTAATAAAATTGTGTTATGCAATTTTTCATTTCTTAAGTCCAAAAATCTATATTCTAACCTTAAATCTTCTCTAACTGCGTTGATGTCTGCCTTTTCAGAATTAACTTCAAAAGGTAACGTTGACTTACATTTACCTAAAACAGTTATATTTTTAGCATCAATTTCAATTTCACCAGTTGGAATTTTATCATTTTTACTACTTCTTTCAATTACAATTCCCTTTACTTGAATTACAGTTTCTGTAACTAAATCTTGTGACTGTTTTTGCATTTCTTCATTATCTGAAATTACTATTTGTGTAATGCCAAATTGATCTCTTAAATCTATAAATTTCATAGCTCCTAAATTTCTTATTCTTTGAATCCATCCAGCTAATGTTACTTCTTCTCCTACATTTTTAATTGTTAATTCTCCACAGTTTTTGTTTCTATACATTTTTTTCATTCCCTTCGACTTTGTTTATCTTTTTTCAACAGATATATTATATCAAAAATATTGACAATTTCAACATTTTTAGACCTATAAATCCTCGAATTTTGATTTTTCTTTTCTTTTCCTAAACAAAGTTATTTTATTTCCAATTACTTGTATAACTTCAGAGTTAGTTGCCTCTGCAATTTCATTTGCTAAATCTCTTGCATAATCTGGAGCGTTCTTTAATACTGTTATTTTAATTAATTCTCTTGCTTCAAGTGCATCAGATAATTGTGTTACTAAATTATCTGTTATTCCACCTTTTCCTATTTGAAAAATTGGTTCTATTTTATTTGCTAGTCCTCTTAAATATGCTCTTTGTTTACTTGTCATTTTTTTGCCTCCTTAATTTTATGTGTATATGATATCACAAAAGCAAGTAGTTTTCAATTACTACTTGCTTTTTTATTTACTTTTGTACACATATATTATATCATTCTTGAATCATATATTGCCATTTCTTTCTTTGAACAATAACCAATATACCCAAAAGTTCCTGCAAATAATTTTGGTTTCATTCCATATACTGTCATTCTTGAATGACCTTCTATCAATACGAACTTTTCTCCATTACATGTTAATGCTATTATCGGATTAAATTTGTTGTTGCTTTTTAGATATTCCAATCCTTTAAAATATGGTTCATTTGATATATCATAAATCTCAACGCCATTGTATATATTTTTTGCCGCTTCTGTAGGTTTTGAAGTATTATTAGATATCTCGTTCCAATACTCCCAATTAAGATAAAATATTTTGTCAATATCTCCTTCTTCAAATTGGACGTAAAACCAATTGAATTCTTTTGGAAATCTTTCAAATATGTCCTCTGTTGGATATCCTCTAAACTTTTCCATTATTAGTTTTCTTTGCTTGTTTTCTTGTTCATTTTCTAAGTTTCCGTTGAGTATTATATCTTGTGAAAGACTTAGTTCAATTAGTGTTTTCTCTAGCCTTTCACTAAATCTTTTTGAATTTATTTCTGCTTTTAAATATTCTAATAACATTTCGTCTTCACTTGATTTTCTAATTATTTTCATTTGTTTCAACTCCATTAGTAATTTGTTTAATTATAATTCTTTTTCTTATATGTTTTTATTCCTAATATAATCTCCCTCAAATTCTTCATCCAGAATATCCATAGAAATTTTATCATAATATTTTCCATTAATAAAATAACATTTACGTCTTCTACCATACTCTTTAAATCCACATTTTTGATAACATCTATACGCTCTTTCATTTGCAGATACTAAGTCTAAGTTAATATTCTTCAAATTCAAATATTTGAAACCATATTCAAGAACTAATCTTATAGCTTCTGTTCCATAACCTTTGTCTCTATAATCCTTATTGCCTATAAATACGCCAAGTGTTCCGCATCTATTTAAATGATCAATTGATTCAATTCCAACCGATCCAACCATTTTATCATTTTCTAAATCTATAATTGAAAAAGTTGCTTCTGGATTATTGTTTTGCTCCAAAAATTCTTTTTCACCTTCTCTTGTCATTATTTTACCACTTCTGCCTATATAATCTGCTACTTGCGGATCGTTTAACCATTCTGTAAAAATTTCGTAATCTTCTACGCTTCTTGGTGATAGGTAAATTCTATCACCTACTAACTTCTTAAAATATTTCATATAAATTCCTCCTTACTTTAGAAAAAAAGACGTCTTCAATTGTTTTGTTTTAATTTTAAATTGTCAATTATCATATCGGCTACTACTTCTGGCTCAATATTAGTATTGTTTATTTTTATCTGATTTTTAAATATTTTTTCACCCTCATTTGAGTTTAATCGATACTTTTCCATCGTTTCTAATAACTCTTTTCTACTCCATTCTATATCTCTTTTCGACTTCTTTTCTTCAAGCCTATGTGGAGTAAGGTTTCTTTCCAAGCGAGTTTTTAAATCAGCTTCCAATTCTACAAAATAGAACTTTCCACCGCTTGCTTCAAACATATCCTTTAATTTATTTAGATAATCAATATCCTCCTGCATATCAAATGCAATTACAAATGTAAATATCATATTAACATCATTTTTTATTGCAGTTTTAAATACGTTTTCTCTTATTATACCATTTAGTTCTCTCCATGCAATATCATTTGAGTTAAATATCTTTTTTGACACTTCTATGCTATCATGATTTATCATTAATGAGTATCCTGTTTTTTCTTTCAATTTTTCAGCTACAGTCATTTTTCCAACAGCCTGTGGACCTGCTATTACTATTAAATTGGACATTTGTACCACCCCCATTTAAAATTCAAAAAAGCATTGCAAGAAATCTTCTTAAGACTCCTTTGCAACGCTTTACATTTGCTATAAGTGTAGGTAATTTTTATATTATAACTACCCTTTACCGCTCAGGCTCTTTGCCTTAGGTAAACTCTTAATATGTTTTCAGTTTAGCATAATTTTACAATTATGTCAAGTATTGTTTTTCTACTTATTATCATACTTCAAAAACTCATCACTAATGTAGTTATTTCTATACATATCAATCATAGAATAATATCTTTCATGAGTTCTCCACCCACTATTTGTAGAACCAGTTCCAGTTGTTACAAGCTGAACATTTGGATATTTTTCTCTAATAATTCTATATGATTCAGCTGAAATGTTATCGCTTATCAGCCACAATCTCTCTAGTAAAGGTAAATCCAATATTGGTTGTATATCCGAAAAATGGTAGTTAAAGCATATGTTTAAATCTACAAGTTCTCTGCACGACTGCAATGCAGTAGCGTCAGTTATATCATTCATAAATAATTCTAAGTAATGCAAATGCTTCAAATTGGCAAGTGGAGAAATATCTTTAATCTTGTTATCAGCTAATATTAATACTCTTAAGTTAGGTAAATATTCTCCAATAACAGAAATATCTTCTATTGCTTGATGTCCTAAATCTAGTGCTTGTAAATCTGTGCAATATTTTAAAACTTGTATATCCTCTGATGTCATCCTTTTGTAGTTATAATCAACAATTAAAACAGAAAAGGCAACACTGTCTGTACGTAATGACCATTTTCCTAAATGTACTATCCAATCTATTTTTATATTTTGAAATTGTTCTCTTAAACCTCCCAATTCTTCATTTGTGAGATTTGTGTTACTCATATCCAATTTTTTTAGATTTGGAAGCAATTTTAGTGATTGTTTTAAAGCTTCTATGTCTTGTATTGTTCT
This sequence comes from Clostridia bacterium, assembly GCA_017470645.1. Lineage (GTDB taxonomy): Bacteria > Bacillota > Clostridia > TANB77 > CAG-508 > CAG-492. The sequence continues at coordinate 48,992 of JAFUYJ010000031.1, read as the reverse complement.
ATTACTTAAATCCATACTTTCAATACTGTAATCAACATTCTTGTCCATAATATCTACAGTCCATCTAAAAGTTATGTTTGGAAACATTTCTTGTAATTCTATTTTTTTATTATTACTTAGTGCTTGATTATATAGATTTACTTCTTTTATGTTTGATAGTAAGCTTAAATTTTCAATTATGTTATCATCTATTTGAACATCCGATAAATCTAGGTAAGTATCATCTTCTAATACTTTTTTCCCATATACTGTATAATAAACTTTGCCTGTGTACTTATAATTTGGAAATTCCTTCATTAACCTTTGTTTTTCTTCATATGATATCAATTGTTCTTGAGCATTAGCTGTATCAACCTCAGAGGTTGATTTATCCATTTCTTGCTGAATGATATATGTTATTATAGGTCCTAAACTTTCAAATGAAAGATAAATTACTGCTAAAAAAGTTAGAATTAAAGCTATAGTACCTAAATTGCTTGATACTTTTCTTTTAACCATCTTTTTCACCTTTTCTTTTGTATATTATTCTTGTTATTTTATAACAATTCTTTTCTTAATTCTTCACCTGATTTTCTTGATAGCATTGCAGGTGGAATATCTAAAACAGTTTTAGCTCCATATTGACCACTACAGTTTAATCTGTATGTTGCTCTTGCTAAAGCAATTAAAACAGATGATGTAAATTCTGGGTTTGAATCTAGCTTTAGTGAATACTCTATAATTTGATTGTTATTTTCCCCAGTTTTCCCACTGTGTATAACAAATCCTCCATGTGGCATTTTGCTGTGGTTGGCCTTTAGCTCTTCTTCTGAAATAAAGTGAACCTCTGTATGATAATCGCTAAAATAATTTGGCATAGTTTTTATTGTTTCTTCTATTTCAGCTAAATCGGCTCCATCTTCAGCTACAACAAAACATTCTCTTAAATGTTTTTCTGCAGTTGATAACTCTGGATTTTCTCCGTTTCTTACACTTTCCATTGCCTCGTCAATTGGAATAGTGTATTGAACTGCATTTTTTACACCTGGTACACGTCTTATGGCATCTGAATGACCTTGGCTTACACCTTTTCCCCAGAATGTATATGTTTTTCCATTTGATAAAATAGCATCAGCATATGTTCTCATTATTGAAAACATACCTGGATCCCAACCTCCTGATATTACTGATGTTTTATTTGATTTTAATGCCACTTCATTTACAGCATTATAAAATTCCGGTATTTTTGCGTGTGTATCAAAGCTGTCTACTGTATTGAAATATTTAGCAGCTTCAACTACTTGAACTGGCAAATCTGTTGCAGAGCCTCCACACATAATCATAACATCAACTTTGTCAATCCATTTTTCCATTTCTGCTACACTTACAACTGGTACATTTGATGATGTTTGCAAACTTTCTGGATTTCTCCTTGTAAAAATTGCAATAAACTCCATATCTTCAGATTTTAAAATTTCTTTTTCAACCCCACGTCCTAAATTTCCGTATCCACAAATTGCAACTCTAATTTTATTCATATTTTTACCTCCATTCTCTAATGAGACGTTTGGAGACGATCTCTTTTGTCTCATTTTTGAAACATTTAAGACAGTTCCAAAATGTTTCATTAAACTATATCCTTCATGTTATATAATCCACTTTTTTTGTTAACAATATACTCTGCAGCTTTTAAAGCTCCTTCAGCAAACACCTGTCTTGAATATGCTTTATGAGTAATTTCTAATGTTTCGCTTTCACCGAAAAAAGCTACTGTATGTTCCCCTACAATATTTCCTCCTCTAATTGAAGAAAAACCTATTTCATTTTTATTTCTCTTTTCTCTTTTTTGCATTCTATCAAATGTATATTTCTTCTTTTCGTTCAATACTTCATTAATTGCATCAGCTAGCAAAATTGCAGTTCCACTTGGGCTATCAACTTTTCTATTATGATGAGTTTCAATAATTTCTATATCACTATCAGTTAATACTTGAGCAACTTTTTGTATAATGTTTGCCATTAAGTTTATGTCTAATGACATATTTGAACTTCTAAAAATTGGAATTTCTTTAGAATACTCCTCTATTTTTTCTAATTCCTCTTTACTGAATCCTGTTGTTGCTATTACAATTGGAATACCATTCTTTTTCGCATATTTTAGTATTTCAAAAGTTGCAGCTGGTACTGAGAAATCAATTATAACATCTAGATTCTCATGTATTTTCTCTATATTATTATAAACTGGAAATCCTAAGTTTGCTTCATCTTTGTCATAACCACATACAATTTTGAAATTGTTTTCCTGATTATTTACTGCTGTAATAACCTCTTTTCCCATTCTACCGTTTGCTCCATTTAGTAATATGTTCATTCTTTTTCTCCTTTACTTCATTTATTTTTATATTTAACTGTCTCAGATTTTAAACTTTTGAAAAGAGGACTGTCTCTAATTTAAAAAATTTGAAAAAAAGGACCGTCCCTAATTTAAAAATTAAATTAATCCATGTTTTTTCATTACATTTTTCATTTTTTCTTTATTCTCATCTGATAATTCTATTAATGGTAAACGTGGAATTCCATAGTTATACCCCATAACATTTAATGCATGTTTAACTGGAATCGGATTTACTTCTGCAAATAACATATCTATTAAATCTATAACTTCTAATTGCATTTTACAAGCTTCTTTTACTTGACCGTCCAAATACTTTCTAACCATATCATGTGTGTATTTTGGCATAACATTGGATAAAACAGAAATTACACCTTTTCCTCCTAGTGATAATACTGGAATTATTTGATCATCATTTCCTGAGTAAATTGCTAAGTTATCTCCACATAAACTTGAAATTTTTGCCACTTGTGAGATGTTTCCGCTAGCTTCTTTTATTGCTACAATATTGCTTAGCTTAGATAATTCTAAACATGTTTCTGGTAAAATATTCACTCCTGTTCTTGATGGAACACTATACAAAATAATTGGAATATTAACGTTCTTTGAAATCTCACTATAATGAGCAATTAATCCTTTTTGCGTAGTTTTATTATAATATGGTGTTACTATTAAAAGTCCATCTGCACCAACGCTTTCAGCATACTTTGACATTTCTATAGCATCACTTGTATTGTTGCTTCCTGTTCCTGCTATAACTTTAGTTCTCTTATTTACTGTATCTATTGCAAACTTTATTGTTTCTTTTCTTTCTTCTTTTGTCATTGTTGATGATTCGCCTGTTGTTCCACATACGATTATTGCATCTACCTTGTTTTCAACTTGATTTTCTAGTAATTTTTTGAATTCTTCAAAATTTATACCATCTTTTGTAAACGGTGTTACTATCGCTGTTCCACAGCCCTCAAATATTAATTCTTTCATATTTTTCTCCTTTCGAGTATATGTTAATTATATTCTAAAAAGTTTGAACTATTAATATTTATTTTTATTATTTTCTTCTATTATTTTATAAAATGAATATATCATATATAAAATATTTTTCAATATTTTTTTAATAAAAAAAAAGTAGATTTTTTACCTACTCTTTTTGTTCCATTTTTTCTCCTCTATACATCTGTTATTTTTTAATAATAAAATAGCCATTTTCAAATATATTATCTATTGGGCAATTATTATCAATTAAATACTGTATTGTTGCTCCTGCTACAGCTGACAATAATAATTTAGCAGTTTCTGATAAATTATTAATCTTTACGATTTGATCTGCTGCCATTTGATTAAGCATAAACTTCATTCCTTTTAATTCGTCAAAATGTTCTGACAAAGCCCATTCTATCTGATATTTTCTATTATCTACAATTATTTCTATAATTTGCAACATACTATTCCCTCCTTTATTTTATTACTCCTTTAATATGGCTTTTTTCCATCAAGCCATCCCTTTTTTTTCCAATAATCTACATCAACTTTGTTCCAACCATTTTTTTGTGTCATTCCAAATAACTTGAAAAAGAATCTTGTTTTTAATCCCACTTTTCTTAATATTAATGCTTTCTTTATTTGTTTTGCCTTCTTACCTACTTGTTTTTTTATTTTATCTTTATTTTTATAATCAGAATAATTACCACCCATTTTCATAGTAGTTACACCATAATTATAAACTTTAGGAACTCCCCAATAGAAAAGATTAGATTTTAATAATTTAACAGTTTGTTTTACTCCAGAACCTCCAGCTGAAGTTATTATTAAACCAACTTTGTTAAACATACTTTCTTTTGGTCTATGTACTAACCACATATAAGCTAAATGATCCAATAATGCTTTAAGTCCACTTGTGCAAGAGCCAACAAATACAGGTGTTGCTATTATAATTAAATCTGCTCTTTCAATTTTCCCAACTATTTTGTTTACATCATTATAGTGTGGACATTTATCTTCACCCTTTAATATGCAATTTGCACATCCCATACAAAAATTTTGAAAATCATTTGGAAGAATTATTTCTTCAAATTCATTCTCGTTGTCTTTAAATTCATTTAAAAATAAATCAACTACTGCTCTTGTATTTCCTTTATGTGCTGTTCCCATTATTGTTAATATATTCATTTTTTCCTCCTCTAAAAATTACTATTTATCTTTATTTTAGTTTCAAAATTGCGATTGACTCCACATAGATTTATGTAGGCAAGGTTGCAGTGTACTTTAGACATGTATAATGTTCAGTTGATATATCAACGGTGCATACAACACAAAATATCTACCTTATTCCTTCATCTAAATCTTCCGTCAAATCACCTTTAAACCCATAAACTTGCTTGCACAAAGGCTGCTTACGTTTTCCTCCAGGAACAATTACTTTTTCTAAATCTTCATAAATGCTATGTAATCTAATACCGTACTTTTCCATTGTTTCAGCGCTTATTTCTTTAAATGCCGGGCATGGCAATATAATACCATCATATCTTATATCTAGCTTTTCGGTTCCAGCTGTACATAAGTGCGATATTTTTCCATTTAGTGGAATTCCTATTCTAATTTTACCACTAAAATGTTCTTTTTCTCTATTTAATATCTCAGCAAACTCTTTTAATTCTTCTTGATTTAACATTAACTCATCTTTATATTCTCTTCCCCTACCTTGTGGAACAAAATTTAAAATACTTATATTTTTTACATCAGCTATCTCTAAGCATTCAATTATATCAGATAATTCTTTATAATTTGGCTTCATAGGAATAAAGTGTACATCAACATTTAAACCTGCATTTTTTGCTCTTATTATTGAAGATAATAAACATGTATTTATTATTTTTCTTCCCATTAATTCATTATCTATTCTTTCATCTAAAGCCTGCCAATCAAAAACAATTTTATCTAATCCTAATTTTTTTAAATGTTCGAATTCTTCTTTTGTTATTGATGTAAATTCATTTGGTTTAAGATATCTATCATAATAAGCCTTTACATTATGTTTTAATCGTTCATTCCAAGGCTCAAGTTGTTCTATTTTTTGCAAATCCTTTTTACATCTATTTTGTATATCTTCGATCATTTCTTTTGGTATTTCACTAAGCCTTTGTCTTTTTATTCCGCTCGTAAATACTACCGTTCTTAAGCCATTATTTTTACAAAACTCAATCATCTTAAACATGTCTGGATGAAGAAATGGTTCCCCACCAGAAATGGAAACTTCACCTATACCACCGTTATTTATAAAATGTGTTATTGTTTTTTTGAATTGCTCTAAAGTTATTATTGTCTTTTTTTCTTTTGATGAATTTGAAGAACAAAACTTGCATTTATTTGGACAAGTTTGTATTACTTCGAAACATAAATCTTTTAGCATATTATTTCACCTCATCAAGTAGCTGTTTATTGTCCTTTTAATTTAAGAACTGAAATCACTTCGCAATGGGTTGATTTCGAATTAAAAACATATCCTTCCGCACCACAAGTTAGCTTACATCGTATAGGAAAGCACATGTTCACGTTATACACTGTCCTAATACGTAAACATGTCTATGTTCACTACCACACATCTTCTCCAAAAAAAATTTAACCTTTCTATTATTTACTACCCATTAATTACACTTGAAATAGGTATTATATAATTATTCTCATCTAATTTCATTAGCTTATCATAAAGGCATATAATACCACCAGTACCAACTTTCATTTCAGCTTTTTCCAAATACTTAAAATTCTTCATCATTTCTTTTTTTGGATTAGCAGTTTTCTTTATTTCTAAAGGATACAGAGTATTATTCTTAAAAATGATTAAATCTATTTCTTCTGTTTCTTTATTTCTAAAATGAGAAATTTCTAATCTTATTCCTTTATTATCATATGATTTTATTAACTCTGATACTACATATGATTCAAAGAAACGACCTGACATTTCGCTTAACTGCAATGCTTTTGCACTTTCCCAGTTAGCTAAATAACATGCTAATCCCATATCCATAAATACTATTTTAGGCATATGTGTTAATCTCTTTAATTTGCTAGAAGAATATGGCTCTAATAAATATATTATTCCTGTACTAACTAAAATTGATATCCATTCTTTTATTGTATTTACAGCCACTCCAACATCATTTGCAATATCAGAATAATTCAAAGTAGTACCAGTTCTAATTGCAACATCTCTCATAAATTTTTTGAAGCTTTCTACATTTCCTATATTTTTTATTTTCTTAATATCTTTTTCGACATAAGTATTAATATAGGAGTAATAAAAATCATTTCTATCCATGTTCTCTATATCATATAACTCTGGCATTCCTCCGTTAAAAATTCTTTCGAAAGTTTCATTTACATCTATATATTCTTTTTGTTTTAAATTTTCTGGATCAAATAATTCTTTTTTATCATTTTCTACAATTTCACCGTATGTAAAACTATTCATTTTTACAATTCCAGCTCTGCCGGCTAATGATTCAGTTACATTTTTCATCAAATCAAATAATTGTGAACCAGATAACCAATATTGTCCTCTTGTTTTATCTTTATCTACTTTCATTTTTATATACGGAAATAATTGTGGTGCGTATTGTACTTCATCTATAAATAATGGTGTTGGATATGAATCTAAAAATATTTTTGGATTTTCTTGTGCTTCTTTTCTTAATGTTTCATCATCTAAAGTTACTTTTGTCATATTTGCTGGCATTAAACTTTCTAGTAACGTTGTCTTTCCTACTTGTCTTGGTCCTGTAACAACTAGTACTCTAAATGTGTCATTTATCTTTTCAATTCTCTCCTTTACCTCTCTACTATACATGATTAATCTCCTTTCTTTTTTGCTTACTTATTACAAGTTTAAGTGTTTATTGCAAAAAAGTCAATATGTTTATTGCAAATTAGTCGAAACTTCTATTGCAAAAAAGTCAAAACTTTTACTGTGAAATTACATTACATTTACTTAAAATTGTCTAAATTTTTTTGACTTAATTTCAATATAACTAATTTATTATTATAACAACACTCTTTTTTTTATTATTCTACCCACGTTTTTAATATCTCAGCTACATCCGGCTTATTTTCTATATAATCAAATAGTATATCCAAGATTCCAGAATAAACCTTACATCTGTACTCTCTTGGATTCTTAGCAAAAATGTTATTGTCTTGAGCTAAATTCACAACTGGACAAGTTCCACAATATGGCATATATACACAGGAACTACAATATGGCAAACATTCTATGCAAGAAGAAATACACATTGCTTTCGTACAATCGCATTGCATTATATCTTCATATGTATTTTCATTAACATTTCCAAGCCTAAAACTTGAATTTCCCATCTCTGACAGCATTCTGCCTTCATCGCATGTATAAATATCACCATCATAATAGTATGCCAATTGTCCAATTGCTCCTCCACATGGTGAACGTAACTCCATATAATTTACAGGATCATTAAATAAAATCTTTTTTAAAAATATATTACAATGTCCTTCAGACAAAAATATTCCATTTTTATTTTTTTCAATAATATAATCTAATATCTCCTTATAGAATTTAACAAACTCATCTGCATTATATCCTATATTCTTCCAATTATTATCTGCTTTTCCCAACCTTGTCAATGGTCTTATAAAAATACTATCCATTCCAAGTTCTATATACTCATCAACTATTTCCTTATAACAATCTAGACTATGTTTTGTAGTTGTTTGAATTGCATTAACTTTAATATTTCTATCTTTTAATTTTTTTATTTGTTTTACTGTTTCATAATATGAATTTTTATCTTTGTATGGTCTATTAATATTTTGCAGTTTTTCATTTCCATCTATTGATGTACAAATTGAAACCCCATTTTTCACAAAAAATTCAATCATATCATCTTTTAATAATGTCAAATTTGAAACTAAATTATACTCAATATATCTTCCTTTACTTATACTTTTAGAATACTCTACTATATATTTTATAATTTCATAATTTATAAGGGGCTCTCCACCTTGAAATTCAAATGTTAAATACTTGCTTGGCGACTCCAGTGCTATATCAACAGCTTTCTTAGCAGTTTCTCTTGTCATATTGTAATTATGGCTTTGATTTAAATTGCCGGCTTGACAATAAATACAGCTAAAATTACAATTTTTGGTTACCACGAATATATGCAATGTTGTAGGAACTAATAGGTATTCTTTTGATTTTCTTAATTGCATTGCCTGATTACAAGAAAATATCTCATCATTAACCTCATATATAAATCCTTTTTCTAATAACTCCTTTTTCTTTTCAATTTTTATTTCTTTCTTTTTAGTTAAATTGCTAAAGTCCTCTTTGGATAGGAAACAATATTTTCCTATATCATTTGTTATTAAAAAATTGTTATCTTTTTCTTTAAAATTAAAATAATTAAGCTTATACATTTTTACTATTCCTCTATCATTATTGGTTTTACTTCTATATCTTTTACATATATTGTTGAATTAAAGAAACCACCGCACTCATCCTTAATACTGCACTCTGCGCATGCTTCTTTATATCTTACTTTATAATCTGTTATACTCCTATGACTTATACTATATAACCTTTCATCTATCTTACATAATGGAAAATTGTACAAATTTGTAATAATTCCCGCTTTCAACGTTTCTATGCAAGCACTATATAATTCATTTTTTATTTCATCGAAATTTATCCAGACTTCTTCCATATTTTTATAAGCATTTCCTGTCATTTCTAGTGCCATTATATTTACAATTTTTACCTCTGGCATTTCCTTAACTATAAACCTCGTAATTTGTTTTAATTGCTTATAATTTTTCTTTAAAACTACAATGCGAATCTCTATATCAATTTTTTTATCAATTAGATTTTTTATTCCTCTCACTGTTTGCTCAAAACTACCTTTTGCCCTAGTTATTTCGTCATGTAAGCTCTCATTATCTGCATAAATTGGCATTGCAATTCTAAAATTTCGAGGAACATTTTCAAATATTTGGTTTGTAAATTGAGTATTTGCAAATACTCTTCCATTTGATAACAATAAAAAATCAGTATTTGGCAAATGCTCCTTACATTCCCTTAATAAACAAACCAAATTATGTTTTAGCATTCCTGGTTCTCCTCCAGTTATTGTTATATGTTTCGTGTCATCAGGTATGCATCTAATATGTTCCAATAACTTTTTTATATCTGGATTTTCTTTTGTATTTCTTACCATATCTGCATCTGGGCACATTATACAATTTGAATTACATTGATTTGTCACTACTATTGCATTATCATCTGAATCATCTCTGTATAATAATCTAATCCATTCATTATTTACAATTTCAACAACATCATTATCAATTAAAGTTTCATAATTGTTTATGTTACAGCAATAATTGATATTCTTTAAATCCAAATTTATGGGCTTATCTTCAAAAATGTATCCTTTATACCCTTCACTAAATAAATCTAAATGTTGCATATCTAAAACTTGTATATATATTGATTTATCTTCAACATTGTTATTTTTTACTATTTTACCTATTATATATTCATCATAATTATTTACAAAAATATTTCCCTTTAAAATAAATGGTCTTTTATTCATCTTTAACACCTACATATATAATTTTGCTATAAAAAAAATCAACTCTCCAATTAGAATAAAAGGAGCAAATGGCATATGTCGTACTATTGTTATTGTTTCTTTTCCTTTTTTAGTTTTACTCCATCTTTTTATGCTTTTTACTTCTTCTTCTGTTAGTCTTGAGTCCGTATTCTCTGTAGCATTCTGTGGTAATCCTTTTACTCTTGAACCAAAAAAACTTAATACACTACTATATGATAAAATCATCCTTGGTTTCAAATGCTCTATTTTTATTTCTTGATAATTATATTTTTCCGAAATACTTCTAAAAATCAGTATCGTAAAAACCAATGCTAGCATTTTTATATTGATAGAATAGAACTGGAAGCCACAAAAAATATAGTATAGTACATTTAAAAAAACAAATAATACTGTTATAATTACCTCATTCCAGGTATTTTTGATTATTCTATAAATCAAAAATAATATTAACATGTTTAATAGTAACACAAGGCCTTCATTATTTGTTTTAAATCCTATAAAAAATTTTGAAGATATATTATTTATTAGTAATACGATAAAATATCCCATAAAATATTTAACTATAAAATTCATTTTTAGAAATTTTTCAATTTTTAATTGTTTTATATTTTCGAATTTTCTTTTATCTTTAATCCATAAGTATATCGTTTCCACAAAAACATAAATAAAAGCTACACTAAAAATAATGATTAACAAATATAATGAAGGAAAAAAATTGCTTGTATCTACTTCATATATCTCATAAGGAATCATAAAAATAATCACTATAAATAATTTTGCATCTCCTGCCGCCCATATCTTAAAATAATAAAACAAAAAAGAAATAATTCCACCAATAAATAGATTAATAAAAAAACTTTTCAAATAAATTATTTCTATCTGTTTCCAGAAAAGCAAATAAATTACCACACTTAATATAATCGCAACTATCAAATTTTTATTATATATTTTTTTATTTTTAAAATCAGTAATTGACGATACAATACCTATTGCTATTGCAATTACACTTTGAAAATAAACTAACATTTTTTATCCTCTTCTTTTCCATATTTATCAAACCAATTCTGAGCAATATCTTCTAAATCATACTCTTTTTCTACATAATTTTGATGCACATTTTCATTAACTAAATCTTCATCTTTTCTTTGTTCATCATCAAGTTGTATGCAAGTAGTATATAAGGCCCTTCCAACTATTAATTCTCTCAAATTTTTAGTTTCATTGGAAATTTCATATCGAAGTGATTCTCTTAAAAGCTCATTATATAACTCGCCTATGAGTTCATTCATATTATATTTATTTCCTTTTAATTGAATTTTAATAAGTAGATTATTGCCATCAGTGTCAATTGAAATATAAGCATAATCTAAAAAATTAGCTAATGCTTTTTTTACTGAAACCATAGGATAAATTTCCTTTACTAAAACAATTTCAGCATAATTATCATATATCGTATAAAATCTTTCCATTTTTTCTCCTTTATCCTATTTCTGGTGTTGCAGGTGGTACTTGAGGTTTTTGAAAATCAGGTAATATTTCTTGATGTGTAGAATTAACATTTGAATTGTTATGTACCGCAGCTGAATTATTATGATTACTATGAGGCGTTGAAGAACTGCTGTGACTACTATGCGTTGAACCACTTTGATGGCTTTGGTGACTCTGATGACTTTGATGACTAACATGACCTCCACCGCTACCTGATGAATGAGATGAATGTGATCTATGGGATGAATGAGATCTATGTGCTCCAAATACTTCATCAGCAAATAAAATTCCTGCTATAAGCAATAAAGAGCCAACTGTTAGAATTTTTCCTCTACTTATATTTCCTTCTTCCTCATATAAAAAATCATTTATTTTTTTGTTTATTTTTGGAATTAATCTTTTCTCATTTTCATTTTCCATATTATCCCCCATTACTTTTTATATTCATTGTTAGACCATGTACCGCTATATTCTTTTCCATCTTTTGTATATGTTCCTTGTCCATTAAATTTATTATCAGAAAACTCTCCTACATATGTATCACCATTTGAAAAAGTATATGTACCCTGTCCAGACATTTTGTCATCTTCCCAATTTCCTATATATTTGTCTTTATTTATAAACATATATGTACCTTGCCCACTTTTTTTACTATTACTAAAATTTCCCTCATATGTTCCTTTTTCAGGAATAGTTAATTTTCCTTGTCCGTTTATTTTATCATCTTGAAATTCGCCTTCATATACAGAACCATCATTCCACTCATATTTTCCATATCCCTGTTTTTTACCGTCTACTCTTTGGCCTGTATACTTTCCATTTGTTTCTGTTATGATATTTGACGTAGACTCAGCTGGTTGATTTATCTCTGTTTGCTGAGGAGTATTATTACCTGTTTCTTCACTCGAAGAAATAGAATTTGTATCATTCACAAGACTATTTTCTCCAACTTCTTGTGCTGGTACATTTGAAAAAAATACTAAAAAAAATGTTACTACAAGAATAATTTTTGCGGTCTTATATTTTTTTACATTATTTTTTTCTTCTAATTTTTTATTTATTGCATTATTAATAGGTGGCAATACAAGTATCCCAGATATCAATATTAGGATTGAAGGAATCAAAATTGTTTTCAAATATGCAATAAATGATAATATAAAAAAAATTCCTATTATCCACAATATTCTATTTTTTATTTTATCTTTCAAAACTCATCCCTCTTTTCATTTCAAATTCTATCATATTAAAATTTTTTTCTCAATATAATTTATTAATATACAATAATTTTATTTATTTTGTTTTAGTATAACATTTTTTAATCTTTACTGCAGTAATTTGCATCTTAAAAGAAAAAAAGATAAAGCATAATCACTTTATCCCTTTAGTAGTAAGTACTTTTATTATAAATTTCATGTTTAATATTTAATGCGTAAACATGTTACCACATCCCGTATTGTTTTTATCTTTTTTTATTTTGTATGTTTTATAGTTTTTCCTTTGTTTTTTGTGCATTTCAGTGTTTTTCAGAATTCAGTTATAGCAAGCATTGCAGAATCTATTTTAGTTTCAATATTGAGACATTTTCAACATGGCTCGTAAACGGAAACATATCCACCGGCTGAATCTCCTTAACCTCAAACTTCTCCTCCAACAATTTCATATCCCTAACTAAAGTAGCTGGATTACAACTAATATAAACCACCTTCTTAGGCTCAAGTGCAAGTAATGTCTGAATCGTATTACCATCCAACCCTCTTCTAGGAGGATCAACAATAACAACATCGGGAAAAGCTTGTTTCTCTTTCATTAATTTATCAAATACTTTCTCAACATCTCCTGCAAAGAATTCTATATTATCAATTTTATTTATTCTCGCATTTTCTTTAGCGTCTTCAATAGCCTGTTCAACTATTTCAATTCCATAAACCTTTTTAACATACTTAGAAGCAAATATTCCTATTGTTCCAATTCCACAGTATAAATCAAACAAAATATCATCCTTACTAAGTTCTGCCTTTTCAAGTGCTGTGTAATATAAAGCTTCTGCTTGAACTGGATTTACTTGATAAAATGACATTGGTGAAATTTTGAATGTATATTCTCCCAAAACATCGTAAATAAATCCATCTCCATAAATCACTTCATTTTCTTGACCTAAGATAACATTTGTGTTTTTCATATTGATATTTTTTACCACAGTTTTTACTTCTGGAAATTCTTTAATAACCGCTTCTGCTAGCTGTTTTTCTTCCTTAAATCCTTTTCCATTTATAACCAATATACACATAATTTCATGAGTTCTTACTCCAACTTTGATAACTATGTGTCTTACTAATCCTTTTCCTGTTTGCTCATTATATACACTAATTTCTTTTTGTTTTATAAAACCAAAAACAAAATTAGCAATCTGTTCTGAATAATAATTTTGTATTAAACAATTTCTCATTGGTATTATTTCATGTGTTCTTTGAGCAAAAACCCCCATAACTGGCTTATTCTCTTTATCTAATCCTACAGGAAACTGTGCTTTATTTCTATAGTTATATGGATTTCCCATTCCCAAAGTTGGCAGTACCTTTATATTGTTTTCAGAAAAAGTCTTTCTCACTAAATTCTCAACCATTCTTTGTTTCATATTTAAAGTTTCATCATATTCAATGTGTCTTAAACTACATCCACCACATCTTTTATATGTTCCACAGTCTGATTCCACTCTGTATGGTGATTTTTCAATTATCTCAACTATCTTTGCAAAAGCATGTGATGTTGTTACTTTCAAAATTAGTATTTTGCACTTTTCTCCTTTTATTGCACCATTAATAAATATTGTGAAACCATCAATTTTCGCAATACCTTCTCCTTCATATCCATTGTCTATTATTTCTACAATATATTCTTCATTTTTCTTAATTGGAATTTCCATTATTCCCTCCTTTTACACTAAATCATCAAAATCATCATGTCCTACTGTTCTATCATCAAATCTGCTTTTAGTGCATGTTTCATCATTATTTTTATTAATATTTCTATATACTTCGTCAAAAATTTGTTTTTCCCTTCCTATGACACTTATTACATCTACTTGTTTCTTCTTTGAAATAGATATACCTTTGGAAATATTTACATTCGCGAAAACCTTATTCAAATCCAATAAAAATATTTCTTTCATCTTTTCTCTACATTTTTCGTCTTCCATCAAATTCATCAAAAGACTGTAGTCAATATTTTTTCCCGGTTCACTATATTCATCACCAATATATATCGCCCTTATACAATTAACATTTTCATCCAAACTTCCTTCCAAATCAAATATATGAGAAATTTTATATTCGCCATCTGCTTTTTTTATAAATCCCCAATTTCCATTATGACAGTCCCTGTGATTTATAAAGCAATTAAAAGCCATAATTATTCTATAATCTGAAACTAAGCTTTCAATTTTTTCTTCTACTACACCTTCTTTACGCAAATAATTTCTTATTAATTCTGGTACAACAGAAACATCCATCTCATATTTTGCAATTCTATCTCCAGTTATTAGTTCTTCTCCTTCTTCTAAAAAATTCGGTGTTAAAACTATTCTTTCTGTCATATATACTAAATCTTTTTCCAAATTTTCACCGTTTTCCTCACGTCTCTTTTCAGCTTGCTCTTTAGTATACATGGTTCCTACATATCTAGCAGGATAATACTGAGCAACAGGCAGTCCTAATTCTCTTGCAATTTCTTCTGCAATTAAAGCTGTTTCTCTTTGATTTTCTGGTAACATGTTTTTTACTACAATATCATTTTTTATATTTTTATTAGGTACGTAACTAACTTCTTCTTTCACTGGACTTGACATTGAATTATTATGTTTAATAACTCTTTCCTCTTCTCTCTTTACAATTATATCTGTAATTCTGTCTGGAAATTCCTTGATTCTGGTTATTCTTTCATCAATAAATTCTTTTACTTTTCTTTCTGCTGGTTCGCCTTGTCCTTTTTTCTCTTTACCACTTTTTCCTGCATCTGCTATATTAATACAAATCCACAATGGGGAATTATGTCCTCCGTCACAATTTATCTTTCCAACAAAGTCTTCATCATGCAAAATATAGTTTCCTTCACGATCCATCTTTACATGATTCAATTCTTTACTTACTAACTTTCTTATAGCATATCGATTTCTATACACAAAAAGAGTATATTCTTCAAGTAGTTTTGTGCTTATGTTACTGTATAAACTTTTTCTCTTTAAAAACTCTACATAAGCCTTACATCCTTTTTCAACCTCGTCGTCAGATAAATGTACGTCATCTATAACTATTCTTGATAGGATTCTTCTAAAACTATCTACAGGCATTCTAACATAGAAACTATCATCATCAGGTTCTTCCTCTGGCACTTTCATAATCTCATCTTTATTTTTATAAATGAATGCAACATATTTTTCAAAAAATCCACTGATTAGAAATTTATTTAATCTATCATTTTTTAAAACAAGTTTAATTATGCTTTTGGCTTTTTCCATATCGATATAATATCTAGATCTTTTGTTATTATATACATCTGGATGAGTTTTTTTCAATTTATCTAACGTGCTTAAAAAATCTTCTTGGCTTAAAACCTCCATTATCTTTACTCCTTAATTTATTTTTTATAATTGAATCTATTATAACATATTTTTATACTTATGTGAACTTTTTATTGAATTAAAATTTATTTTAAAATTTAAATTTTCTATTGACAATCGTATATCACTTGTGGTAATATTATTTTTGTAATGCGGATGTGGCGGAATTGGCAGACGCGCTGGTCTTAGGAACCAGTGTCAACGACGTGGGGGTTCAAGTCCCTTCATCCGCACCAACGACGAATCTGTTCGAACTTTTATAGGAACAGATGAGATATGAAAATCAATCAGAAATTTAATCTGGTTGATTTTTTTGCTTATTTGAAATAAGCAAATGAAAATCATCCTGACAAGGAAGGATGGTGAAGAAAATGAAAATAATTAAAGAAACCTTACAATTTGAAGAATCCTTAAAACAACGATTAGACTTTATATGTGAATTTGCAAAGGTTACACCTATATTTATCAACGGTACAATTAGAAAGATTGATAAAACAAATCTTTCATATATTGAGCCACACAGGGTAATTATTAAAGGTATTACATTCTTATGTTTCAATTATTCAAATGATATTTACATTTCGAATTTGACAAATAAAATAAAAATATCAGAGCTAGAAGAATACTTGAAAGCCGTGTGATTATTGGAAAATTTGACATTTCAAAAAATCGTGATATAATATCTCAAGTAGACAAGTTATGTATACGGAGGATGTTGTATGTTTTATAAGGATTTATATTCAAAGAAAATGGATTTAATTTATAAAAAAGATTTTAAGAAGTGTCATTAGTAATTAATGTTTTATTACTATTGGCACTTCTTTTGTGTATTGGGGGTATATGAATGGAGGAAAACAAGAAAAAATGTGGATTGTATCTTAGAGTATCAACTGAAGATCAGGCTCGCGAGGGTTTCAGTTTGCCAGAACAAAAGGAAAGACTTGAAATGTTTTGCAAGTTTAAGAATTATGAAATTGTTGACTATTACGAGGATGCTGGAATAAGTGCTAAAACAGGAAATTATAGACCAGAGTTTGAAAGATTAAAAGAAGATATAAAAGCTAAAAAAGTAAATACCATTGTTGCTTTAAAGCTAGATAGAATAACAAGAAGTATTTATGACTGGGAAAATTTAATGACTTTCTTAGATGACAATGATGCCTACCTAGACTGTGTAAATGATGAAATAAATACTACAAATGCAAATGGTAAAATGATTTCAAGACTTTTAATGAGTGTAAGTCAAAATGAAATTGAAAGAACTAGCGAAAGAACCAAAATTGGTTTAGCAGGTGCTATTAAAAGTGGACATATTCCTCATATAGCTCCACTAGGCTATAAGCACGAAGATAAAAAGTTAGTGATAGATTATGCTACCAAAGATATTGTAGTTAAAATATTTGATTTATATTACAATGGCTATTCTTACAAGAAAATAAGTAATATCTTAAATAATGAACAAGTTTTAGGGAAAACAAACTGGCGTGATTCAACTATTGTTACAATTTTAGAAAATGAAATATATAAAGGCGACTTCGTACACGGAAAAAGAACTAAACACCCTGTGTATTATGAAAATGTGGTTGAGCCGATTGTTTCGAAAGATATGTGGGAAGATTGCCAAGTTCAAAAGAAAAAGAATTCAAGAAGTTATCAAAGAACACTAATTTATTTATATCTTCAAAAACTTAAATGCCCTAAATGTAGCAGAATATTAGGCGGAAAGGCAACCACCAAGAAAAACGGAAATACCTATTTTTACTACTATTGTAATGACTGTAAAATTTCGTTTAAAGAAAAGATTGTTGATGACTTTATGAGTAAGCTCGTAAATGAACTTGTTGAATATGATTCTGTTGTTAATCAGTTCTTCTTGCCTATGATAAAACAAAAATTTGATGAGCCAAAAGAACAACTTGAAAAGGAAATAAGCAATCAAAAAAATAGATTAGAAAGAATAAAAAAAGCATATATAGATGGTGTTTTTGAACTAGAAGAATATAACAAAGAAAGAAAAATTGTTGAAAAAGCAATTACAGAATTAGAAGATAAACTTTGTACAACAGATTGCACTGAAGAACTATGTTTTACTCCAAAAGACATACTTTTAAAACGAGATATAGACTATATAAACAAGCTAAAACTAAACAAAGAATACACAGAAAAAACTAAAACTTGGAAGGACTATACAAGAGCTGAACAAGCTGATTTAGTAATGAGATATGTTGATAATATAGAGCTTGAACTTATAGGAAAAGAAGTTGTAGTAAAACAAATAAATTTTAGGGAATCCATTTGTAAACCTTGCCGAGAATTGTTTGAAAGTGGTTATATTGACACAACAAAACCAGCTATTTTTGGAAACATTGTGGGTAATATTAGATTTAGTAATTACCTTCCAAAAGAAGAAGTTGCAGAGATAATTATGAGGCTAAGGCAGTACTATGATGTAGGTTATACAGAGGCAACTTATTACTTAGACAAGCAAGTATTTTACTTTAATTTTATGCAAGATAATAGTGCTATTGTTAGAGTATTTCCATTAAAAGATTATTATAAATTAGATCCTGATTCTAAGATGAAAACATACGAATTTGGTATTATTTACATTCGAGAAGAAGACAAGTTTAAATTAAAAGAAATATATTCTGCGTTTGATTATATACCAGATGAAAGTAACAGAAGTGAATTTTATACAAAGGAAAAAGAGCAAATTTCAATTGGAGTTAAGCCAGTAAAATTTGCAGAAAAAAGCAAAAATAATTAAGAATAATAGAAAAAAATTAGAATGGAAAGAAGGAAAAATAAATGAACAAAGTGGAAAATAAAGAAATAAATAATAGTGAAATTTATGATGAAAATAACGGATTATATTACACAAAAGTGGGTGATTATTATTATCCAAACATCGTTATAAATGATGAAGAAAAGATTACTTTAGGTAAGTATGGAAGAGCAAGATTGCAATATCTAAAAGGCCACAAACGTGGTTTATGGTCTGAATTAATAATGACTGAAAGACTTACAAAACATCTAAAAGATGTTGATAATAATGCTAGTAATAAGGTAAAAAAAATCGTTAATAACCTTGCTAAAAAGGATAATTTTCCAGTCTATTATGACGGAATTATTGACCAACTTGAATGGGTTCAAACTATGAATAATTATAAAAGTATTGCAGAAGAAATAGTTTATAATGAACTAATTTACTGCTAATTTAATGTGACCAATTTGTGCAAAGAAGTTGGTCATTTTTTTACTATAAAACTAATAAAATGTTCTTTTAGTTGGTATTATTCAAAAAACATATTCTTGTAAAAATGTGAAAAATTTGTCCTGGCAAGCACTGAATTTGTGTGACCGCGAAATCGCTTTTTACAAAATTCTATTTTTATGGGGACACCCCAATCCCCTTATAAAAAATCCTATAAGAGTAAAAAAATTTTTATACTAAAAATGTGCTAAGGGTTTGGGACAAAGTCCCATAGTAGCAGAACGTGAAATGGACGAATCACGGCTAGCCACATTCAGTGCTTGCTGGGACAAAATTTTTATTAAAAATTTAAAATTATTGTCAAAATGAAACTCTTTGCTTATTTAATGTTCTTTTTTCGGCTGTAAGGCTTATAATTGTGTTATTTGGAGGGGTTGCAAATAGTCTAGTATTATGATACATTGTACATAAATAGCGTTAAGATTGATTATAGTAAACATCGGTAGGATTGTTATGGAAGATTAAAATCACACAAAAGTGCAACTATAGGTTGCTAGAAAAATGATACAAACGAGAGTATAATGACATACAAAGGAGGAATTATAGATGAAATTTAGTGAAAATCTATATACTTTAAGAAAAAGCAAAGAAATTAGTCAAGAAAAACTCGCAGAATTAGTTGATGTTTCAAGACAGAGCGTATCCAAATGGGAACTTGGAGAATCTTATCCAACAGTTGAAAATATTTTTAAACTATGTAATGTTTTTAATTGCAAAATGAATGAATTAATTAATGAAAACCTATCAGACTTTGATTTATTAAGTGATGAAATTAAAAATACCAAAAAATTCTACGAAAGATTTTTAGGATATGCAGATACTTATGATGAAGGTAGACCTAAACTACCTAGCAAGGCAATAGAAATTTTAAAAACATATTTAGATAATAATAAGATAGAAACTATTATTGATATTGGTTGCGGTACAGGTTTATCAACAGAAGTTTGTACTTTATTTGCTAATAAAGTTATAGGCGTAGAGCCATCAATAGATATGCTTAATAAGGCTAAAACGAAAGAGAATGAAAAGATGAAATTTATTCAAGGCTATGGAAATAAAACAGGACTTGAAGATGAGTCTGTTGATATAGTAATATGTTCACAAGCGTTTCATTGGATGGAGCCAGAAACAACATTAAAAGAGATTTATAGAATATTAAAAAAGGGTGGAATATTTGCTGCAATTGATGCAGACTATCCTCCAGTAATCAATAAAGATTTAGAAATACTTAATAATTATCTACGTAGAAAAACAGCTATTATAGAAAAATGGGAAAACAAATGGGCTACTGATAAATCTGAACATCTTAATAATATAAGAAATAGCAAACTTTTTGAGTATTCGAGAGAAATATGTTTTGAACATATTGAAGAATATGACCAAGAAAGATTCAAAAAATTTTTATTAAGTCAAAGTAGTATGCAACACGCTATTAAATATAATTATAATGAAATTGCAGATGATCTTAATAATTTAGATGATAATTTATATAATGTTTTTAAAGGCAAACCATTAAACGCAACATATTCATATAGAATGAGAATTGGTATAAAATAAAAATATTTTTGATTAAAAGGGGTTACAAATGAAAATAACAGAAAAAATAAAGCAATTTTTCAAAAGAATATATCAAAAAAAGTTGCCATCTGGTAATATTGATGAAACTATAATTCCTATTCTGTATAAAGGAAGATATGAAGAAAGAATTGCAGAAATTATAAAAAATGTAATAAATAGAGATAAGGATATTTATAGAATTTTTTTGGAAAAATATGACGCAATTAGTATTGGCGATGTTGAAAGTGAATACGGAAGTATTTTAAAATATGAGAGTTATGGAGCAAATGATAAGAAATTAAATGATGTACAATTACAAAATATAATAACTGAATGGTTAGACACAACGATTAGTTCAGCATATAGTAATAGATTTCCTAATTGGCCTGTCTGGAGGATAAAAGATGAATATAATGGAAAGGGAACATCATTTATTCCTATATTTGGCAATATTTCACAAGAAGATGAATTTTATTATAATATTTTGAATAATACAGAGTCTGATACTACATTTTTTTCATATTTATGTAAAACAAAAGATCTTAAAGGACTTGAAATGTTGATTAAATCTAACAACAATATGGATTTTATGAATGATTATGCTGAAGAAAATGTATTTAAATTATTAAATTGGGCTGTTCCTTTTTATACTGATCATAGCTATGACAAATTTTTTGAAAAATATTATCTACTAATTTACATAGCTACTAAATATTCAATGTCTAAAGGATTAGAATATGCGGATAGTATTGCAAAATCCATAGATGCGTCTAATAAAGAAGAACAAGATAAAATTCTAAAAGATATGGAATTTAAATATTTATATGATGATAATAATGTTCAGATTAGCAATGAAAAAACGATTGAATTAGTTGAGGAAATTCTTAGTTCTTTTGATACATCTGGAAAATTAGTTGCATGTTTTAAGGAAAAAATGCAATCTGGAAAATTCATAATGTATAAAAAAGAAGATAAACAATTATTAAATGAAAAATTTAACATATATTTTGAGAAAGATGATGCGAAAGAAAGACTTGCCAGTGATTCTCCATATTATGATTCAGAATTTGATGTTAGCATAATTCCGATATTTAATAGGCTAAGTGACATTCCAACAATAGTTCATGAATTTATACATCAATATGATTATAACCATAGTAAAAGTGGAGTAAAAAATAAATACTCAAGTGAAATAGCAAGTATTTATTATGAAAAACTTGCTATAAACTATTTAATTAGTCATGGTTTTAGCCAATCATCAGAAGTATTAAATGATTTTTTTGATAGTAGGTTGAGAAATGATGCAGTAAATAATTTTAGTTTTTTAGATAGTTATGTTAGTATATATACCATAAAGAAACAACATGGTGAAATAACAATGGAAAATGTTTGTGATGATACTACAGCGTCTGTAATAAGCCGTAACTCATCAAAATTCAAAGGCGTTGATACAGTAAAAAGAGAATTTGCAAAAATGTATTTATATAAATACAAAACTAGAACTAGAGAAATAAATGATAAAATTATAAAATTGTGTTCGTATTCATTAGGGACATTATTTGCAGAGAAATACTGTAATAATGATGCTATGAAAGAAAAAATGTTTGAATTAATTGATAGTCCAAGTTATTCCATTGAACAGTTAATTGATGAACTTGTTGTAAAGGAACGTGATGATAGAGTTCAAGAAGAAGATACAAAAGAAAAATAGATAAAATACAAAAAATATACAACGTTCGCTTGAAATTAGTTGAATTATACTGTATAGTATAATGGTAGGAAATGAGAATAAGCAGTCAAGTGTGTTGCCACTGAACTTCATAGCTTTTGCTATAGAAAGCGAGGTGGTGTTTATGGTAGAATTTTTACTTTACATATTATTAGCGTTATATATTTCTATTATATTAAACATAACCTTAGTTGCAGTTATCTTAACGATTTTAGCAAATAAGGAATAAAAATAACAACACATTCTGCTTTTTGCCCAGGCGAATGTGTTGTTAGCTTTAAATAAGTGGCAACCACATTTTCTGTGGTTTCTCATTTTCTACTACTATTATACACAGTATTTAATCATAAGTCAAATAATTTTATAAAAATGCTCTTGCAAAATCCAACAACTTATGCTAAATTAATAACAGAAACTGATTGATTCTTCTATCAATCGTCAAGAGAGCCAAAAGTTGTAGATAACTACTTCGTTGGCACCATAAAAAAAGAAGCTATCAAAACTGATAGCTTCTTTTTCTTTTAAGGATACCCCTCAAACAACACATTCTCCAGCACAATTATCTTGATGTTCTTATCGCAAAAATTATACTTTCCAAGCAATATGGTATTGAATCCATCTAACAAAAATCTGTTTTTACTGATAACGATTGGTTTAGGTAATCTCTTATAATTTTTGAAAAAACTTTCCTGCTTTTTGTACATAACTCCAAGCGGTTCTGTAATCCAAAAATTAACGTAGATGTTACGTATCAATTCTTCTGAAAACCATTCTTTATTAACAGATTCAATTTCCCCCAGCCTTCTCTGCCGCTGTTTGTACTCAAGATCCTTTTTGAACTGTCTTTTGGCGATTTTAGATTCTTTATCCTTCTTTCCTTCGAATTTCATATATTCTTGGAATTCATCAGGATACATATTCCCTTTTGTACTATTACATTCACTACATGCTGGGCGCAGATTATTTGTAATAGTCGGTCCTCCAAAATCCTGTGGCACCAAGTGATCTAGAGTTATTTGTGAAAAGTACTTAGTGTTATCAAGTTCTAACATATTAGTCCGTAACTTTCTATGACAAAAAACACATTCTTCACTGCCATAAATTAAATACGTTAACCTATACATTATTTCCTTGAATGCACCTGGTTTGTAGATGTATAATATGCCGTCTTTTACTTCGGCTAATCCATCTTCAAACTTGTAGTCATAGTCTGGTAGCCTTAGTCTCATTATAATTTAACTCCTTTCATATTGAATTATCAATTGTTGAAATTGGTGTATTGCTTATTGCCATATATATAGCATATTTTTATTTATTTTTCAACTTTTCTTTCCATAAAAAAAGCAGAAACTTATAAATTTCCGCTTTTATAATTATTATTTTTTACTTACATTAGTTCTTTAATATCCCAAGTTGTTCCTTCCTTAGAATCATTTAAAACTATACCTTTTTCATCTAGTTCTTTTCTGATTCTGTCTGCCTCATCGTAGTGCTTTTCTAACTTAGCATTTGTTCTTGTTTCAATTGATTGTTCAATTTCTTCTACATCCAAATTTAATTTTTTGATATACTTATTTCTCAAATCATCAATTAGCCCTTGCACATCTTCTTTAAATAGTCCTACTATATTGTATAATCTTATAATTTCAGTTTTTATTTTATTTAAGATATACGCTTTTTCGTCGGCTGGAATCTTGTTATCTTTTAACAAATTGTTTACATACTTAAAGTCAGCAAATAAATTTGCAACTGCTACTGGAGTATTGAAATCATCATCCATAGCTTCTCTAAACTTCTTCTCTATTCCATCAGCTACGTCATTGCTTACTTCTTTCATCTCTGTATTTTGTGATAAAAATTTGTTAATAGCATTTATTGTATTATAAAAATAATACAAATGCCTTTCAGCCAATACAAACTCACTTTCACCCAAATCTATATCTGCTGCATAACTTTTAGAAACTATTGCATATCTTACTACTTCAGGATTATATAATTCTAAAGCTTGTTTTATTGTTAAAGAGTTTCCTAAAGATTTACTCATCTTTTGTCCATTTATTTTAATTAACCCATTATGAATCCAATAATTTGCAAGTGGTTTTCCTGTTAGAGCTTCACTTTGTGCAATTTCATTTTCATGATGTGGGAATATTAAATCTTTTCCTCCACCATGAATATCTATTGTTTCACCTAAATTATGTAATACCATGCATGAGCACTCTATGTGCCATCCTGGTCTTCCTTCTCCCCATGGAGATTTCCATGAAATTTCTCCTGGTTTTGCAGCTTTCCATACTGCAAAATCTAATGGATCTTTCTTTCCTTCTTCTACATCTTTTCTAACACCGTTTAATAAATCATCTGTATTTATATTTGATAATTTACCATAGTCTTTAAATTTCTTAACACTATAATATACATCACCTTTTTCTGTAGGGTACGCATATCCTTTTTCAATCAACTTGCTTACAAAATCTATTATATTATCAATGTTTTCTGATGCCTTACACTTTATATCTGGAAAATCTGCTCCAAGCTCTGCAAAAACCTCTTCTGCTGCTTTTATTCTATCTTCTGAATAATCTAAAGCATTCATGTTTAAGCTATTTGCCCTTGCAATTATTTTATCATCCACATCAGTATAATTTCTAACATATTTAACTTTGTAACCTAAAAATCTTAAATAACAACATATCATATCATACGTGATTGACGCTCTTGCATGGCCAATGTGTGAATCATCATATACAGTGATACCACATGCATACATCTTCACGTTATCCTTTTCTATTGGTATGAATTCTTCTTTTTTTCTTGTTAATGAATTGTAAATTTTCATTAAGACTCCTCCTTTTTCTTTAATATATTGTTATTTAAGTAATTTATACTTATGCAGTATTATACTCCTATTTTTTTGAAAAGGCAACTTTTTTTAGTGATGTTTTGAGGGACAGTGGTAAAAAACATCAATACTTGATTTTTTGCCACTGTCCCTCAAAACATCACCAATTTGAAAATCTAACAGTACTTTTTCACCAAAATAATTACCTTACCGCTTCTAGTGCTTCCCTCAATTTCATCTATAATAAACTTTCCTTTACCCCTTACGGTTATTAAATCCTTTTCATTAACTAGCTTGGTTGGCTTATACTCATTTTTATAGTTGATGAACACTCTTTCCTGCTTCAATAACTCTAATGCTTTACTTCTTGAAGTATTCACAATTTCAGCGACCACGTTATCTAATCTAAGTGAAGAAACTATAACCTTCATTTCTTTAAATCTCTGTTCTTTTTTTGTAATTTGATTTAATTTGATACTCTCAATTTGACTATTTTTAAATCTATTTAATTCGCTTAAATTAGTAGCCAAAAATTTCTCAATATCTTTACTTATTATAATATCTGCACCATTCTCAAAAACTACTATGTCTCCTATTTTCTCCCTTTTCACTCCTAGCTTTATGCATGCACCCAAATACATTTTATGCTCGTAGTTTTCTGTACAATTTGAAATTCTAATACAGCTAAATACACTATTGTAATCAAATTTATTATCCAAAAATAGTTTTTCAAGTTTATCAGGATATATAATTACTGCATTTCTATCAGCCTCATCGACAGCACCGTATATCTTGTAATTCTTGTAATCTATCATATTTAATACATCTTTTATAATACGTAGTTCGACTGGTGATAAAAAATCGGTTACTTGAATTTTATTCTGTTTTTCTGCTAATGTTATTTTATCAAATAATTTTGATATTAATAATCGATCATCTTCGTTTCGATATTTTTCTAAAATTTTTACTTTATCCACATTTTCCTCCATTTTTCTTGCTATTACTTTTGTAATAATATTACTACCAAACTCTATAATAGTCAAATAAGTATTGTCAAGAACTATAGAGTTTCCCTTTGAATAAATAATGTATATAACTGCATTGCCATCTTGAATTATACGTCGCCGTCTTGAATTATGTAAATTATTGACTATTTTCCCAAAATATGCTATAATAAAAAAGTGATATATAAAAAAAGAAACAATAAATATTAACAAATAAATGATGCTAGCTACTTTAAACCTACTCATTTATATAAGAAAAAAGGAGAGAAAATAAAATGGGAAATTTATTTAATGAAACTTTAGTTTTTGGACACAAAAATCCAGACACAGACGCTATTATGTCAGCAATGGTAATGGCAAATTTAGAAAACAAATTAGGAAACAACGCTAAAGCTGTTCGTTTAGGAAATATTAACAAAGAAACAGAATACGTTTTCAATTATTTAGGAATTGAAAGACCAGAATTAATAGAAGATATCGCTGATGGTCAAAACATTATATTAGTTGACCACAATGAGTCAACACAAAGTGTTAACAACTTATCTAATGCAAACGTTCAAAAAATAGTTGACCACCATGCAATCAACTTTACTACATCAGCTCCATTATACTACAGAGCAGAGCCAGTTGGATGTACATCAACAGTTTTATATAAAATGTATAAAGAAAATGAAGTAGAAATTTCTAAAGAAATCGCTACAATGATGCTAAGTGCTATCGTTTCTGATACATTATTATTCAAATCACCAACATGTACAGCTGAAGATAAAGCTATAGCAGAAAAATTAGCTAACATTGCTGGTGTTGATGTTGAAGTTTATGGTACAGAATTATTAAAAGCTGGTACAGACTTAAGTGAATTTACACCTGCTGAAATTATTAACATAGATAGTAAATTATTTGAAAAAGATGGTAAAAGATTTAAAATAGCTCAAGTAAATACTGCTGACTTAGACAGTATTTTCAAAGATAAAGTTTACTTTGAAGCTGCTATCAATGACGAGATTAAGAAAGACAACTTAGACTTATATATGTTTGCTGCAACAGATATTATTAATTCAAATTCAAAAATTATTTCTTTAGGAAATGATTCATCTGTTGTTGAAAAAGCTTATGGTGTTACTCTTGATAATAACACAGCTTTATTAGAAAACGTTGTTTCTAGAAAGAAACAAATGTTACCTGGAATTTTAGACAATTTAGCTTAAAATAAAAAAAAATCCCTAGTGAAAATTATTTCACTAGGGATTTTTTTACTTTTTCTTTCTAATCAGATTATCGCGAACAACTCCGCAATAGCTTTTAAGTGATGAATTGTTAGATTTATTATAAGAATTAGCATCAGCAGCTGAACTAACACCAAAGTTAGCCAAATTAGAATTGTAACTATTGTCCTGATTCCTTACAACAACCTCCGCATTTGTATCATATCTTATAAAATCAACATCAAATTTTTCAGCAATATGGTTAGGAATGCTTATTTCTTTCAAGCCTGTACAGCCTAAAAATATTGCAGCATTTAACCTTTCAACACTATCAGGTATGTAAACTTTTTCAAGAGAAGCACAATCTTTAAAAGCTAGTCTTTCAATTTCTTCTAAACCTTCTGATAAAACAACTTCCTTTAAAGAAGTGCAACCATTAAACGTTTCTTCACAGATTTTTGAAATACTTTTCGGTATAACAATTTTCTTCAACCCAGTACATGTGTCAAAAGCTTTTCTTTCTATTGATTTAACATTATTTGGAATAATAAGTTCTTCTATCGTATTAGAGAAATCTAAAAATGCATTAGATTTGATTGCTATTACACTTTTAGGAATTATAAACCTCACAGAAGTGTGTAGCCAAGAGTCTTTAAAGCTTTGTCTTACAATCATATTTATAGTCTTAACCCCATCATTGATAGTAATGGTAGTTTGAGATTCATTAGTATCAATCTTAACAAAACTATTACGCAATTTCATATTATTCCCCTCCCATACCATTAGCTTTTTTCTTTTCAGCAATAAGGTTCTTGCGTATCACACCATTAAAGCTTTTGAATTGACTTTTAGATTCAATAATTGAGCTTGATTGCTCCTCAGAACTGCCTTCATTCAAAATTAAGCTTGATACTTCATCGATGGCACTTTCAGCACTGTTCGTACTATCTTTATTGCTTTCTTCATCTGAATCTTCATCATAAATTATCAGCTTTATATTATCATTATTACTCTTTATATAAGCCTCACCATAAGTTTCTACAAGCTTCTTGGAAAGCTTTATACTGTGCAGATTGTTGCAGTCCCGAAAAACATCAGCGCCCATAGTACAAACTGATTCAGGAATTATAATCTCTTCTAGTGAAGAACATCCTCTAAAAACTTCATCACCAATAGAGAGTAAACCTTCTGGTAACACTATTTCTTTCAGGTTTTCGCAACCTTCGAATGTTAAATTGTAAATATACCTTAAATCGTTTGGTAAATAGGCAGTTTTTAAATTCTTGCACTTATTAAAAGCAAAACTTCCTATATCTATTATCCCGCTTTTATTCATATATAGTATTTCTACTCTATTATTCGCATAAAAAGCAGAAGATAAAATTTGATAGCAATTATGAAACAGCACACCATATAATTCAGGCATCAAAGATTCAGCTGCTTCTACATCTTCACTTGTTACACGGTCAAAATCAGAAAACCGTGCAACATTGTGAGTTTGCTGAGTAATATGTCCCATAACAAATCAACCTCCTATGATTTATTCTTTTTTTCAGCAATAAGATTCTTACGAATCACACCACTAAAACTTTTGAATTTTTTTGTAGTAGCTGATACAGCTTCGATTGTACTTGCAGTTACTTTTTCGGATTTTGTATTAGTAACAGTTGATTTCTTTACTGGTTCATCATAAGGTGTAACTGTTGCAAGCGTTCCATAAACAAAGTAATAATCATTTTGATCGTATTTATCATATAACAATCTCGGAACGTGAATTGATTTTAAGGATGTGCAATAAGAAAAAACATGTCTGCCGAATTCTACTACAGTTGACGGAATAACAATCTTTTCAAGAGACTGACAAAATTTGAACGCCTCTTCACCAATTGTCAATAAACCTTCTGGTAAGCTGACTTCCTCCAAGGCATCGCAACTAAAGAATGTTTCTTTCTTAATACATTTTACTGTACTCGGCCACACTATTCTTGTTAACCAATCACAATTACTAAAAACCGAATGTTCTATTAACTGAATACTATCAGGAAGTTCAATTGATGAAAAATGCATACCAGAAAATGCTCCCCTATGCAAAATTTTTATACTATCAGGAAGTATTAAACTATAGTTGATTTCATCAGAAAACTCCATTTCTTCATCTCTATCGTTGTATAAATCTCTACGCTGAAATTGCTCATAGAATTCCTCAATTCCATCTTTTACCCGTAAAAGATTAGTTTCATCATCATAAACCCAATACTCATTTTCGTACCTCATTGTAGGATTTCCTCCTTTACTCTAAGATGCTATCAATACCTCAAATCCGACATCACAAAGATATTTAATTTATTAAACCATCTAAGTGATGTGGATTTTTACGGTATTTTGTTATTTTTTACGCTTGTCTGCTATGATGTTTGTACGAATTGTGCCGCAGAAACTTTTGAATTCCTTTTTGAAATTTGAAGTAATTCTGGCATTTTCTGTGGTTTCTTTTCCGGATTTCGAATCAGTTATATCATTCTTTACCATTGGTTCATTATATGGGATAACCTCTGCAGGTGTATCAATCTTGAAATAATCTTTACCATACTTATCATATAACGCTTTAGGAACATATATTTCTTTTAGTTTTTCACAATACAGAAATACTCCTCTACCAAAGCTTTCAACAGTTGTTGGTATCGTAATAGTGGTAAGATTTTTACACCTTGCGAAAGCACCATCTCTAATTTCTAATAAACCTTCATGCAATTCAATGATTTCTAAGTTACTACACTCATAAAATGTTTCTCTTTCAATTTTTTCTATATTATCCGGTACTGAAATACTTCTTAAGCCACAATGTTGAAAAGCATTTTCATCAATCTTCTTTACAGTTGTTGGTATCGTAATAGTAGTAAGACTGCAATCAAACCCAAAAGCACTATACCCAATCACTTCAAGTCCTTCTGGTAAAACAACTTCTTCTAAGCTACTGCAGCTATCCAAGACACAACTTTGAATAATTTTTACACTACTTGGCCACTGCATACTTTTCAAATGTTCATTACATCTAAACGCATCCTGGCTTATTTCTTTAACAGAGTTTGGAATCTGATATTCGCTCACGCGCATATCAAAAAATCCCTTGAACTCTATTTTTTCGACGCTATTTGGTATTATTACTTTGAAATCTCTTTCTCCGTATAACCTACTATTTTGTTGATCATGAAAACGTGAGAACATGTCCTGACTAATAATTTTTACTCCATCTCTTATCCGTAAAACCTTTTCTTCAAAATCATAATAATAATCACCATAGTCAAATTCCATTACATTTTCCCTCCTTCGCACCTATCTCAAAGCAAAATCCTTCTAAAACGCTTAACAATCCCTAGCTTTTTTATTGCATCACTAAATATACAAAACAGTTTATTTCTAAACTCTTCAGTATAAAGCTCCTGCACCTCAGATGTTACTCTTTTTATTTCCAGTTCATCTCTTGCGTTTAAGATTGCCTGATAAATGCTTGAAATAGTGTTCTCAAGATTACACTTAAGTTCAGTATCTGTTCCTGCAATAGCCTGATATTTCTGCCTTGCTTCAGGGTTAAGTATCATTCCTTTCGAATTCATCATCATCATCTTTAACTGCATATAATGCTCATGTAAATCTGATTCCTCAAAATTCGGTGTGGGATATGAACTTGAGCCTTTATACCTATTAAGCATAAAATTCATTCTTTCGATTCTTGTGATTTTGGGAATTTGCGGTAATTCTGCTGCTGGCGTATTTGCAACCTGCTCATAGCTTGCAACTCCAATATCATCGAATCCTTCTGTGTCAAGATATTTCACAAGATTTAAAAAATCCGCTTCTGTCTCTCCAGGGAATCCTACAATAACTTCTGTTGATATTGCTATATCGGGTCGTACCTTTTTGATTTTCGTAATACGCTCATCTGTGAATGAAAACTTAGGTCTGTTCATTGCCTTTAAAATATGGTCTGAAACATGCTGAATATGTACCATAATTTCGATTATGTTTTTACATTTTTCAAGAACAGATATAAATTCATCTGTTAAACCTGCAGGATGAAACCAACCTATTACAAAGTTACAGTCAGGATACTTAGTACAAATGTCATAAACTAAATTAGCTATATTGTACCCTCCCTTATGGTATAAGTCTATTCCATAATCTGATGTTTCCTGTGCTCCTGTTATATAGATTGTTGTTTCATTTTCCTGCATTTTTTCAACTTCAGAAAATATCTCTTCTTTAGGCTTGCTTGCATATTCGTTTGCAATGTTTGGATATACGCAATATGAACATTTCTTTCGGCAACCGCTTGAAATTATTATTTTGTTTTGCGGAATACTTGGGCTTGATATATTCTTCTCTTTGTTTTCTGAATACAACACAAGAAGTGTATCAAAATCAATTACCAACGCATCTTCCTTAACATCTAATAATAACTCACGATTAGTTTTCACCATACATCCAGTTAAAACCAACTTTGCATCACTCCTCATGTTTGCAACAACGTCAGCAATAATGCTTAATGATTTTAACTTTCCGTTTCCAAAGGCACATGTTATTATGATTATTACATCAGCCTTTGTGTAATCTGTTTCAATTACCCGGTATTCAGTTGAATGTTCATTTGAGCTTTTAATTTTAGCAAGTAATTTGTTAGCATTTTCAATATCCATATGCATGTTATTGCACAAGATTACTGAAATCCTTTTCATTGAAATTTCACCTCACTATAGTTTGTTTTTCTTCTTGTTTGCAATGAGATTTTGGCGAATTACTCCGCTGAAGCTTTTGAATGATTTTTTATTAGCTGTCTCAGGTATAATTATGCTTGACTGTTCTGAGACTTCTATGTTTTGTTCTTCTGATATACTGGTTATACTGTTCAAAACATGTCCATCTTCATCATATTCATTAAATTCGTCATAGATAATAATTTGTGCATTTGATTCACCAACACTAGACCCCATACCAAAACGTTTGTCAGAATATCTTTTCGGTATATATATTGATTCTAATGATTTACAACCTGTAAAAACATTACCACCTAAATAATTTATATTTTGTGGTAATTTTATGGTTTTCAGCTCCTCACAATCTCCAAAAGCAGCATAATTTATAGATCTACATGATAATAATTCAACTTTTGTTAAAGATTTACAACAAGCAAATGCTCCTTCTGAAATATAAAGATTTCTAGAAATATCATCAACTTCAAGTGTTTTAAGATTGGATCCAGTAAATGCATATTTACCTATGGTAAATGACCCATAATGTTTTTTTAAATTTGCTATCCGAATTTTACTTATATCATCGCAATCACGAAATGTACCATCTTGTATACCAGTCACGTCATCACATAATATTTCAATAAAAAATGAATTAGTTAGCATTTGTTGTACTAACTCTATTCTTGTATCATTTGGAAAACCTCCACGTCTTCCAATCTCACTACATATACTTCTAACAAGATCTTTAGTTACTATACTACTACCATCATCAACACTACTTTCACCTTTTATAATCTTAATCCGATCATTCTCAAACACATAGTACTCACCATAAAGTGCCATTATAAAACCTTCTTTCATATAAAGAATTTTATTTCATTCAATAAAAACTGTCTCCTTTAATTAAAGACAAAGCACCCCTGGAAAATTCCAAAGGTGCTTTTCTTTAGTTTTAAAGATTTGAACATCTGCCAAATGATTACTCATTTGACAGAATTTCATTAACAGTTTCTATTCCAGTTTCTGGCTCTTCAGCATAGTATTCACTAGTATATGTTGTTTTTTCAACAGTTCCCAAACTCTTTTCGAGATTCTGGAACTTCATACAACCTGTACCTGCGAATCCTGAAGTCTGCCATGATATAGAACCATCAGATGAACATACTGCATTGATTGTTCCTCCTGTTTCAGGATCAACGATTTTAAGTGCAATATTTTCACCCTGCTGTTCTTTTCCCAGGATTGCCAAGTTTTCTTTGCTGACTTCTGCCTTTATCTTCTCAATTGTGTAATTCTGCATAAGAAGATTTGCGTTATTGCCAACATATTTAGCAACATGTCCGCCCCACATATCAGCTTCAACTGCATAATTGTCACCATTTTTTGTGATTGCTACATCATACTGACCAGGTAATTTAATTACGAAGTCCTTCCGCTCTGTGCCATAATAATAACGGCAATTTGCATTTTCTTCGAACTCAAATCCCATTGAAGCTACTGTTTTCTTAAGAACATCTAAGTCCTTAATTTCAGCAGTTATTTTAGAAAAATGACTCATAATTAATCTCCTCCACGAATGATTTTTCTTGTAAATGTTCCTGTAGTTTCCTGGTTTGCAGTTGTTCCATTTGCCATTCTTACAGAAGCCTCTTTACTCCATTTTCTTAAAGCCTCAACCTGCTGTTCCATCATTCCTTTGGACATAGGTGTAATAGATTTCATGGATTTAATGATATCTTCTGTTTTAGGCTCACGTTTACCTTCAAACCAAGAGTCGAACATTGACGAGATTACACATTCTTCTATTTCAGCTCCAGTGTAGCCTTCTGATGCATTTGCTAGCTGCATAATATCAAACTCTTCCGAATTTCTCTTATGTTTTGCAAGCTGAATCTTAAAGATTTCTTCTCTTTCCTCAGTACTAGGCAGATCAACAAAGAAAATTTCGTCAAATCTATCTTTTCTTAAGAGTTCCGGAGGAAGCTGTGAAATATTGTTAGCAGTTGCAATTACAAATACAGGTGCTTCTTTCTCCTGAAGCCATGTAAGAAGTGTTCCAAACATTCTTGAGGTGACACCTGAATCTGTTTTTCCACTAGACTGAATGCCTGAAAGTCCTTTTTCAATTTCGTCTATCCACAGTATAGCAGGAGCCATTGCTTCAGCTATCTGCAGTGCACGTCTTGTGTTACTTTCAGTATCTCCAACGATTCCTCCGAAGAGTTTGCCAAGATCCAGCTTCAGCAAAGGTTTAGACCACATATTCGCAAGAGCTTTAGCTGTTAAGGATTTTCCACAACCGGGAATTCCAACAAGCAGTACTCCTTTAGGATACGGAAGTCCATATTCCTGTGCTTCTTCTGAATATGCTTCTATACGCTTCTCTGCCCAGCTGGTGAAATTTTTTAATCCTCCAATTGAGTCTAATGTCTCGTTTGTTGGATAGAATTCCAGTAATCCACCATTGCAGATTATGTTTTCCTTAACCTCGCATATAACTTTGGCATCAAATGTGTTTTTCTTTGCAATTGACATTGCAAATGCATTTTCTGCCTCCATATATGTAAGGCCAAGTGCGGCTTCGATTATTTCGTTCTTTTTCTCGGGAATAGCTACATCACAGCTCTTTGAAAGGTCTGTTAAAAGTTCGCTAAGCTCGCTTTTCTTAGGAAGCTTGAAATCAAGAACTATCATCTCACGCTGAAGCTCAACAGGAATGTCGAATTTTGCGCTTATGAAAACTAAGGTTATTCCAACAGCTTTAGCTATTTCAAATGAATCCTTAAGTTTTCTCCACACTTCAGGAGTTTTGATAAACGGATGAAAATCGATTATGCAGATAATTCTGCCATCTTTTTCTTTAGGAACATCCCGAACTGCTACATTAGGAACTTCCATAGGTGCAACCTGGTTTTCTTTTTCTCTCTCACCTTTTTTATGTCCCTTTGTAAGAGACCAGCACTCGTACTCCTTATTTGTTTTCTCTGCTATTCTTTTGCAGTCATTCATAACACGTTTTTCCTCAACGGTCTGAACAACTATAGCAGGATATCCTGCATTGATGTAGTCGGTTAATGTTAAGGTCATGATAATGCATCCTTTCTGAAAATTCTTTTTTCTTCAAATGTTAGAAAATGATTTTCATTATTTTGCTTTTTTTGTCAATCTGAATTTCGGCACAGCTTTCATCTGCCCATCTATTCAAATTAACAAAGGTTTCCTTGTCACCGTAAAGGTATAATGAATAATACGAACCTGCTCTTGTAAGAAGGAGCTTGAAATTGAATAAGCTTATATACAGCTTTTCTTCAGCTTCTTTTGACTTATAAACTTTAAGCTTACATACAGGTCTGTTATTAACCATTACCTTTAATTCGTCACTTATTAAATTGTCAATGTTCAAATCTTCGTCGATAAACTTTCTGACATTATGGTATGAGAATCTTTCTCTTACAGTTTTAACCTGCTCCATATTGCTGATAAGTTTTTCGGCTTTTTCCAGAACTGAAGGCTTAATCTCAATATCTTCTCCACTTTCTACATAGTTGTTTATGAAGATTTGGTCATATTCGCCCTTTGTTAAAGTTCCTGCGTGTTTTGTTTGCGATTTGTCTTTGCCAGAGCTTTTTTTAGAATCAGATATTGATCCTAAAGCTTTGTCAATAGCTTTGTCAATAGCATCTTTTCCTGATGTGCCTTTTTTCTTTGAGCTACCTTTTTCAGTATTCTCAGAGTTTTCTTCTCTTGACTCATCACTTTCTGAATCATGAAAACTTATTTCTAACTTTTCATTTTCAAAAGAAAGATCCATGTCGTTGTCAAAAGCCCAGAGTCTTAAGCTAATGACAGGTTCATTGCCAGGTGGTTTTAAAAACTGAATAGTGCTATCTTCGAGTTTTTTCAGCATTTTTCTAAAAGTTTTGCATGTTACATAAATATAATCACCATTTTCTTTTGACGCATATATTGTAACATTAGGAATTTCGCATTCGCCAAATAACGAAATAGTTACCACCTTTGAGTTTTCTCTGTCGACATCTTCATCTTCAAAGTATTTCTCAAACTGTAAGCATATTATCCGTTCTCTTAAAGGTTCAAGCTTTTCCTGATACACCAAAACTCTTTTGAATTTGTTGATAACTTCTGCATCAAACACCATTGCTCCATCATTTTCATCAAATACAGATGTATTATAGAAAATGCTGGTAAATTCCTGGTTTGTCATTGTTTCGTCTGTCTCAAGTAAACCTATGTCTTCGTCTTCTACAACAAGATTAGGTTTATGAACTTTCCGTACAGATTCGTCACTCATTGTTAGTACCTCCTAATTAGATTGGTTTTTACACGAATGTAGGCGTTTGCCGTTGGTTGGTATTATATCATGTTTTACATAATATTGCAACAGATTTAGTTCAAAAAAGACGCTTTTTTAAGCGTCTTTTTTTTCATTCATCTTCTTCATTTCTTCAAATCTCTTAACCTTAGCTGTAGTTGTTTTAATCATTGGTTCATTTGTAATAATTAAATTCTTAATATGTTTATATGTAGTAAGGTTGCTATTAATATCTTTAACATCTTTCCAAATTATTTCTTTTAAATCTTCTTCCTTGATATCACCATATTTTTGTTTTACATATGTTTCATTATAAACTATTTTTACAGAGACAACCAAATCGTCATCCTTAGGCATTCCAAATACCATGTTCTCTGCTACATATGGTAACTCACTAATTAATTGTTCTAACTCTTCTGGATAAACATTTTTACCGTTTTTCAAAACAATAACATTCTTTTGTCTTCCTGCAATAAATATAAATCCATCTTTATCCATATATGCTAAATCACCAGTATGGAACCATCCATCTTTATCTATAACCGCATTTGTAGCTTCTTCATCTTCATAGTATCCAAGCATAACGTTAGGACCTTTTGCAATTATTTCTCCTATCCCCTCTTCATTTGGATTATCTATTTTTATATCAACTTCTGGTAATGGAAGTCCTATTGAACCATATCTAATATTTTTTACGTTTTCAGCAACTAGCACTGGCGCTGTTTCAGTTAATCCATAACCTTGAACAGTTAAGAAACCTAAATCATTGAATCCTTCAGCAACCGCTCTATCAATAGCAGATGCACCACTTACAACAAATCTTAAGTTTCCACCAAGATTATCATAAATCTCTTTGAATAATTTTTTGCGGATATCAATTTTAAATTTTAACAAGAACTTACTTATTTTCATTCCCATCTTAAATTTCTTCATTTTACCTTGTTTTTCAATTTGATGCATTACTTTTTTATATATTGATTCTATCAATAATGGTACGCAAACAAAGCATGATACGTGATACTCTTTCATGTTATCTTGAATGTGTCTTAAACCATCACAGAATACATTTGTCGCTCCTCTTGACATGAACAAAAGTAAACCTGTTGATCCAAATGTATGGTGAAATGGTAAAAAAGCCATATTAATATCTGTTGGGTCTATATATTCAACGCAGTTCAAATTATATATATTGCTTGCAATATTCTCCTGTGAAAGCATAACTGCTTTTGCCATAGATGTAGTTCCTGATGTAAATATAATTGCTGCCATTTTCTTACAATCAATTTCAGCATTCAAATATTCATTATTTCCTTTTGCTAACTCGTCTCTTCCTATTTTTTCTACGGCTTCAATCGTAGTAAATTCATCTATTTGAGTTTCTGTCATACAGATACATTTATTCAATGATGTTGTGCCTTTTTGCAATATTTTATTTATGATTTCTTCATATTCTTTATCAAAAACAATAACTTCTGCTTTGCTTCTTTTTAAAGATAGTTCAATTTCAGCTTCTGGCAAACCTTTATCTAATGGTACCAAAACACCTAATCCACTTAAAACTGCACAATAAGTAAGTGCCCATGGATAGCTATTTTTCCCAATTACAGCAACTCTTTTATCTTTATAACCTAATGCCATTAGTCCAGCGCCAAATTCATTAATTTCTTTCTGGAACTCTGTATATGTAATGTCTGTGTAAGACACGTTTTTTCCTTCTTTATTCTTTATTTTAAATGCAATATTATTTGGATATAACTTAACAGCGTTAGCCATTATATCCCTGATATTATCAAATTTCTCAGCGTCATAAATTTTCTTTAATTTCATTTTTATCTTATACCGCCCTTCATTATTTTCAATCTGAATGTATTATCTCATAAGATTTATAAATATTCAATATTTAGACTGATTATTCGAAAAATAAATATCAATGTATCACTTTTTAATTAAAAGAGACCTGCATATTGCAGGTCTCTTTCTGTTATGAATTTCTTCTCAGGCAAATGCGAAATCCTATCTCCTTGCTCGGAACAGCCATATAATCCACGTCATTTGCAAGTATTGATAAAATGTTCTCATTACCTGTTTTGTATGATGTTCCATATACTGGTACTTTTTTACTGTGTTTTTCACTTAAAAGCATACAATAATGATTTCCTACAAGACAATCAATATTATATATCATACTCTGAGGTGATGCTCCGGTCCTAAACTCTATTCCAGTCAAACATCTAAGTATAATATGATTGTCAATTTGTGTTTTTTGGGTGATTGCACGCATAATTCTTTTACAAATACCAGCTGTGAGAAGGTTTGAATTAGCTGAAGGGTCAAAACTTTTTGCTGCATTATATGCTTCCTTATAAGATACGTTTACCCAAGCTCTTCTGTCTGGAACAGATGCAGGATATCCATTATTTCCCTTACTTATTTCATATCTTGAAACATATATATCAAGGTAAGGAACATAAGTAAACTGATTACCATATTTGTCAGCTATTACAATTCCTTCATACATGTTGCCCGTATAATACATGTATCCTGCGGGCATCCACGGCAGTTTTTCTTGGGCAATTGAGTTTATTCTTGCTTTTTCATCTGCAGCCTTTTTTCTGTATTCTTCTGCCTCCTCTTTTGCAAAGAAAACAGAAGTAGCACACTCGTAGGCAGTATCTTCTGTCATACCGCTTGCTCTCAGCACTTCAATCATTTTTTTGAAAATTTTGCTTTCTTCGAAACTAGGGTTACCATAATGGAAAGTTAATTCATACACTACTGTGTCATTTTCAAGAATAACAAATTCTTCATCCCCAATAGCGTTTTTATAGATAGCCGCTAATCCCTTCGCTAAAGTTTCATTGGCATATTTTGAGAAAATGGTGAATGCGTCTGATTTAACGTATTAAACTATATATTTTATTTCATTTTGTGGGAAATACTTCTCCATTATATTCTTAAAAAATAAACTTCCATCTTCCCTTATTTCTTTCTTATACATATATCTTCCTCTTCCTCTTACCATCATTAAATCTTTATCATATACATTAATTGCATTTGGAAAAGCCTCTTGATTTATAGCATTGTGAACATAACTGTATGTCATAAAAATTATTTCAAAGAACACATCTTTCTTTACTTCATCGCTTAAATTTTCTGACAAATACTTCACTACCCCCTCATACTTTTCCTTCCAATTATCAACCAACACAACTGGTGCTATTAATATTCCTACTGGATATCCTGCTTTTTTTAGCTTATTAATTGCTTCAACTCTATTTTTTAAAGGAGATGTTCCAATTTCAATTTCTTTTATTATTTCCTGCGGGTTAACACTCATTCTTACTATAACTTTCCCTTGATGATCTAGGTTTAATATTGGATCTACCATATCAAATTTTGTTGGAAAAGTTAACTTTCCCTTTTCAGATTTTTTTACAAAATTCTCTATCGTCCAGACTAGATTACCGAGTTATCATATTTTCTAAAATTAGATCACTGTTACTGCCTATTTCAAAAACTAATTCTTTATCTGATTTGTTTGCGGTTTTAATTATTTTTTCTAACATTTCTTCTCTATTTACAAATACTCTTAAATATGAACATTTATTAAAATTACACACCAAGTAACAATATAAACACATAGCAATACAACCGTGATGATGTATATGGGACTAAATAATCAGATACTTTATGATTTTCAACAAATTTATGTGTTTTACGAACACCTATAATAATATTCTGCTTCATATTTTTGAATTCAGAATTTGGTTTGGTTCTCATTTCTTCTATGTTGTTATGATTTTCTATTTCAAAACATGGTACGTTTTTTTCTCTATATTGCTGCATAAGCTTTTTTCCTAATTCATAGTTTTCTATATTTTTTTCATAATAAACGCCTTTTGGTATAAACATTTCCATTCTCCTTAACTCTCTTAATAATTTCCTATAATTATTTTTCCCTAAAAAAAGCTAAAATATTCTTATGCGTTATGTTGACTTTACGTAGAAAACATTATATAATTACGTTAATCTTTTTTATTGGGAGGGAAATTTATGTCTAAAAAAGAACCTGAGATTATCGGTGAGATTGTCATTTCATTATATGATGATGGATACGTAGATCTTTCTTACCCACAGACACTAACCCTTGATGAGCGAATTGCTCTGCTGACCCAAGCATTGAAAGACGAAATGGAAACGTATGCCATAATGACACGGCGTGACAACCAAAATCGACTGACAATGTAAAAAACAAAAACTAGCAATGATTGTATTTAATTAAAGTACATCTTGCTAGTTTTTATTTTCTACATTATATTAGTTCGTTTATTTCACGTTTTTTGTTAATCTTTGAAAATCTATCATCTATAACATTAATTATTCTGGCGTATAATTTCAATCTGTTTGAATCTATAAACGATAAATTTTTACTTGTCTTATATTTCATTTTATGTTCATTAGTTGCCCAAAAATCCATTGCCATTGTTCTTATTTGTATTTCTACTTTTACAAATATTTGATTTTTTAAATAAGCTTTATCTTCGTTTCCCTCACTTGTAATTTTTACCGGTACTTCTACTATCAAGTGATAGCCAGAGTATCCACTTTTCTTAGGATTTTTAATATAATCTTTTTCACAGATTAAATTCCAATTTGGTACATTTTCTATTATTTTAACAATAGTGTATATATCATCTTTCATAGGACACACTACCCTAACACCTGCTATGTCATTAATATTTTCAACCAAATTCTTGTAATTTAATTCCAAATTTTTCTTTTTCATTTTATTTAAAATACTTTTTGGTTCTTTAATTCTTGATGTAGTGTGATTAATAATGTTTTTATTAAAAATATTATTATACTCTTTTTGAACTCCACCTAGCATTTGTAATACTTGGATAGATGCTTTTTCATATATGCTCATAAGTAGACTAAATTCTTCATCTTTTATTTTAATTGGTATTAATTCATTTATTGTAATTCCTTTTTCACTAAAATCAATATCCCTACAATTGTTTCCAGAAATCTTTTTCATATTTAAACTATCTATAACAATCTCCTCCTTAATTTAGCTGTTTAAATTCTAAACAACAGCTAACAATTTGTGAATATATGTTAGTCTTTTGTGCATTCCACTTTACATTCCTTATTATATTTCAGTTTTGTTTCCAAAATATAACTTTTTTGTGAACAATTTGTGAATTTTGAAAATAAGACTAAATCCATATATTTGCTATTTTACATAAAATGTGGTATAATACTTGTATGCATTTTTTATTTAAGTCAATCTATTTTTGGCTTATAAAATTTTAATTTTTACGGAGGATAAAACCATGAATGCAGTACACAAAAGCTTAATATTTACATTGGCAAGTGCAATGACAGTTGTTTCTGTGGCGTGTCAGAATGAAGCAACATCTTCTTTACCTGACGAATCAACGCCTTCCTATTCAGAGCTTCAAGTTCAGAGTGGAGTTAAGCCGGTCGAAACACCAGTTATAACCACCTCTGCACCTGGTTCTGCCACGAAGGCTCACTCAGAAACAAAAGCAGCAATCACAACCGCATCAGTATCAGTCAAGGTACCAGTTACAACAACTTCGGCGGTAACAACTTCCGACAATACATATCGGGCATCTTTAGACAGAAAAATCAAAGATGGTAAGGTTGTTTCACCAACTGAAGAGAGTGTAACTGATCAGCAGCATACCTCAAACATTTCTCAGTCAAACACTACGAGTCCCGTAGCCAAAGAGAAAACAGTTGAGGATGCTGCCCCGGCAATTCCAGCATCAAAAACAACAAACGCGTCAACTACTGATACAGCAAAATCAAATCTTGAAACATCAAACTCAGCTTCAACTGAACATGATGATTCGACTTTTGTACCTGCTGAAGCACATCAGTCATATGCACCACCTACATGTACAGCACCTAGCAACGTTTATCTGGTACAGGAAAACGATTGTCTTTGGAATATTGCAGAAGCTCATGGAATAACAATATATGAGCTTGCCTATGCAAATAACATTGACATCGAAACAATCATCATTGCAGGACAGAAACTGATTATTCCTGA
The DNA here is from genome assembly GCA_017470645.1 of Clostridia bacterium. Classification (GTDB taxonomy): domain Bacteria; phylum Bacillota; class Clostridia; order TANB77; family CAG-508; genus CAG-492. The sequence goes on along the minus strand of JAFUYJ010000031.1, from coordinate 6,098 downwards.
AAGTAATTCAATCATTGATGAAATTCTTCAGGATACGGAACCCACATGTACAGAAGCAACTGAAACTGAAGTTTCGGTTAATAACTACTACATTGTGGTTAGCGGAGACAGTTTTTACAGCATTGCTGAGCAGTTTGGCATCACTGCTGAGCAGCTTGCAGCAGCAAATGGAATGTCTATTTACGGTACCATTTGTCCTGGAGACTTATTAACTATTCCAAGTTCTACAGATGTAGTTAACTCTGATCAGCTCTATGCAGAAGAGAGTGAGGAATATTACTCCAATACGGACAACGTTACTCCTACCGAGGACACATTCACTGCTATCACTTCTACTACCGAAGAGTCCGATGAAACAAATTCAGTTTCTACTGATTACTCACAGGTAGAAGAATCAAGCACAAGTATCGATGCAACTGATTGTACTGATGTATCTTATGAATATTATTCAAATGATATTCTAAGTACTATCAAAAACTTCGAAGCCGAATACGTTGGAACAAATATCGGCATGGGCATCTACTCATTAGATGGAACTCCACTTTTTGAGTATAATACCTACTCCCCCATCTCAGGTGCATGCACAGTTAAGGCTGCTTATGCCTATTACGTGCTTAGTACTTGTGAGGCTGAGGGCATTGATATTTGGAACGAATACCTCACATACCAGGAAGGTATGCGGAACGATGGTAGTGGCATAATTAAGAATAGCGAATTCGGTTCAGAATACACTATTTCTTATCTGCTTACACAGCTGCTTAATCTGTCTGACAATACCGCATACAACATTCTTTTGTCGCGGTTTTCACTCGACGGGTATCAGGCTTTCCTGAATAATATCGGAGGTCAGCAGCTTTATGGCTTACAGTACGGTACCGTTTCTGTAGAGCAACGAAGAAACGAATGGCTTGCTATCTATAATTATATAAATAGTGGTAGCTATTATTCTTATACACTGCAGCAGATGCTCACCGGTACCAATTACTGTTACTTGGTGCAGGGTATGGCTAATTCACATAGCTACATGCACAAGTCTGGATGGTGCAGTGGTTCAGATTACACGGCCGCGTGCGACTGTGCAATAATCGACAACCGCTACCTTGTAATTGTTCTTTCACAGGACTATTACACAGGTACTGCCCATACGGATATAGTAAATGTTCTCGGTCGCGAGGCTGAGATCTTCATGGGTTAAAGTTTAAAAGACACGGAGCTTTAATAAGGCTCCGTGTTCTTTTTTGTTAACAATTTGTTGAAATCTATCATATTATGTACTATACAATACAAAAAAGGAGGAAAATGTATGTATAGAAGAAATCATAAACATTGTCATTGCAACAAATGCCCTAATATGAACACTGAAGACATTTCAGACATATTAGAAGACGTTTGCGATAACGTTGACACTTTATCAGCATTTGACAATGACGAATATTCATGCAGTTGTGGTTTTAATGAAGGTATGCCGGTATTTCCAGAAAACGCAACTTTGGCCCAAAGCTATGTTCCTTATCAATATATGGATGAAACATTTAAACCTTGTGTAGGACTAAAAATGGGAACTATCTTCCCTGAACTTGTTAGTCCTTATGTTCCATGTCAAAGTATTGAAGAAATAGAATTTATAAAGGCTACGAATAAAATTGGAAAGGGGTGCAATAGATAATGGATTGTAATGAAAAATGTGACTGCGGTATGTGCCCTAATCAAAGAGATTGTGCATGTACGTGTAAATATGAATTTGAATTAAATAATATGCCAAATAATAATGCAAACGAAGCAACTATGGAGGAATTAAAAGAACAACTAAAATGTTATAGATTTGCTATTATCGAATTAGGATTATATTTAGACACTCACCCAGATGATGAAAAAGCTCTTTGTTTGCATAGAGAATATGCTAAAAGATTTAAAGCTCTAGAAGATCAATATCAGAAGGTTTATGGACCATTATCTATAATGTATCCATGTAAAAAATGGAGATGGCTAGAAGGTCCTTGGCCTTGGGAAGGAGAGTGCAAATAATATGTGGACTTATAATAAAGTTTTAGAATATCCTATTAAAATTAAATGTAAAAATCCTCAATTAGCTAAGTTTATCATCAGTCAATATGGTGGTCCAGATGGAGAGCTTGCTGCTTCACTTCGATATCTTTCTCAAAGATTTGGTATGCCTGATGAAAGAGCAAAGGCTATTTTAAATGATATTGGTACTGAGGAATTGGCTCACTTGGAAATGGTTGGAACTATAGTTCATCAATTAACTGATGGTGTATGTCCAGAGGAATTGAAAAAAGCAGGACTTGGTGATTATTATACTGACCATGGTTGGGGTGTCTACCCTCAAGCTGCAGCTGGATATCCATTCACAGCCTCAGTTTTAGCTGTAAAAGGTGATCCAATTGCTGATTTACAAGAAGATTTAGCTGCTGAGCAAAAAGCTAGAGCAACTTATGAAAAATTAATCGACCTATGTAAAGATGATCCAGATGTAATAGACCCACTTCGTTTCCTTCGCGAAAGAGAAGTTGTTCACTTCCAAAGATTTGGTGAAGCTTTACGTGGTATTCAAGATAAATTAGCTCAAAAGAAATTTTATACTGCTAGTAAATCTTGTATGAATAGTGCTGCCGGATGCATGAAAAGCGAAGTTTTAGGCGAAATGGATAATGATTGCGGTTGTGCTAGATAAATTTATATAAAATCCAATGTATTTTAATTACAAAAAAGAGTCTGGTAACACCAGACTCTTTTTTTAGTTCTCATGCTACATAACATTCAATTGTTACGCAGCCTGGGTAGCATGATGTATAGAATACAACATCATACCCAGTGGTATTTGAGAACTGAAGGTCCCAGCATCCATAGGATACAGAAGCCTCATTTCCGGGAGTAGCATACGCCACCGGTAATGAATGGTCATGCCGTTCATACACTTCCATTCCTGCAGCACGTGCTGCCTGGAATAAAGCTGTAGATGTGCAGCAAACTCCTCCACCATATGCCGTACCAACCTGGTCACCTACATAAACTGTAGACTCCCAGTAGCCATAATCCCCTGATACTGTTTTCCAGCCAATGTAATTATTCCAACTGAAATAATCACCAGCATACATTGTCATACCGTTGAGTTCACTCAGTGAAAGCTCAATGTTATGCCAGGATGCTCCAGAAGACGTAGGATACAGTGTGACACTTGATAAACAAGTTCCACTGGCATTACCAGAATTGCTTGTGTACGGTTCCTCATAGTTTGTGTAATAATTACTCTGCTGAGCATTACTACTATATGAAGAATTTGAAGTTGGAATTATTAACTTGTCCCCAGGGCAAATAATGTCATCCAAACTCATATAATTCGCAGCTGCCAGGTCTTCCGGATAACACCAGAGGTAATCCGCAATACTTGACCATGAATCGCCAGGCTGAACATAGTAATACTCTGAATACTCAGATGTACTAGCAGTGTCCTGGTTACTCCACTGTGAATTGCTCCACTCTGAATTCTGGCTGTATGTCTCCTGGTTGTCCCATTCCCATACTTGGCCGTTTTCCTGATTGCTTTCATTCATAGGTGTAGCCACCATATTTGAATTTGCAACCGTTGTTACAGTTACAGCTTCCGCTGCTGTTACTGTCGTAACTTCTGCAGCACAAACTGTAGTTTCAAGCTTTGCAGCATAGAAACCAACAGGTTCCTCAGTGGTAGGTTCGGTTTTAGGTGTATACTCTGGCTTAGTCTCTTCTGCAACACTTATCTGATGTGCAACTAAGTTTGTACTTCCATCATTCCGATTTGGGTTTGATGAGCATGAAGTCAGTGCCATTATACCGATTGCTACGCCGCTAATTAATAAATTGATGTGTTTCATAAAAATGTCCTCCTTTGAACTTATTAATTTTTTCTCTCGAACGATTCATTGTTCCGTTCGAATTATGAAAATCCCATCAATTAATTATACCATATTTTACATAATTTATCAAATTAAGAACTCTTTTTACATTTATTAAATATAAGCCTCTTCTTTTACAAAAAAAACAAGGAATTATTTACACATTCCTTGTTTCTAAATTAATTATTAAACTCTAACAACTCCACCCATACTTCTATTCATATCACTAGATTCAAAACCATCTAAAACAGTTCCTCCTCCAGCAATTGCAACTACGTCTCCTGATTTGATATAATTGTTAGCTTTTGCTATTTCAACACCTTTTGCAACAACTTCTTTAATTGTTTTGCATCCATCTTTAACTAAAATTGGCATAACATTGTTAGCTAATGCTAATTGTCTAAATGTTTTTTCATTTTGTGTTACAGCAAAAATTGGACAACTTGGCATAAATCCTGCTAAAGTTTTTGGAGTATCTCCCGCTTCTGTATATGCAAAAATTCCTTTCGCATCTAATTTTCTTGCAGTTACACAAACTGATCTATCTAGATAAAATTCATAGTTATCATATTCTGCATCTGTCTCTCTTAATCCTAAACGTTTTTCGTAATTAATATCACTCTCAGCAGCTTGTGCAATTTTAGACATTGCTTCAACACATTCAACTGGATATTTTCCCATAGCTGTTTCCCCTGAAAGCATTATAGCTCCTGTTACGTCAAATACTGCGTTTGCAACATCTGATACTTCAGCTCTTGTAGGTCTTGGATTTTCAGTCATTGATTCTAACATTTGTGTTGCTGTTATAACTAGTTTTCCTGCTTTATTACATTTCTTAATTAGTTCCTTTTGAACAATTGGAACTTGTTCCATAGGTATTTCAACACCCATATCACCACGAGCAACCATTATTCCATCTGTTACTTCTAGAATTGAATCAAAGTTTTCAATTCCTTCTGTACTTTCTATTTTTGAAATAATTTTTATATTATTTCCTCCATGCTCGTCTAAAACTTTACGTATTGCTAAAACATCTTCTTTACTTCTAATGAAAGATGCTGCAATATAATCAAAGTCATTTTCGCATCCTGATATTAAGTCATTTATATCTTTTTCTTTCAATGCTGGTAAATTAATGTGTGTTCCCGGAATGTTAATACTCTTTCTGTTTCCTAATTTTCCACCATTCATAACTTTACAAACTACATCTTTATTATCTATTCTAGTAACTTCTAATTCTATTTTTCCATCATCAATTAAGATAGTAGTTCCTATTTTTACATCTTTATATAACTCTTTGTATGAAACACTAGTCTTAGTATTGTCTCCTTCAATATCATCATTTACTAATGTAAATTCATCATTTGCCTTTAATTCTACTGGATTTTCTACTAACTTTCCAGTTCTAATTTCTGGACCTTGTGTGTCTAATAATGTTGCAATTGGTAATCCTAGTTCTTTTCTTGCTTCAACAAAAGGTATGAAAAATTTTTCTATATCAGCAAAAGAACCATGTGAAAAATTGAATCTTCCTACGTTCATTCCTGCTAGCATCATTTTCTTTAACGTTTCTTTATCACCTGTAGCTGGACCTATAGTACATACAATTTTTGTTCTTTTCATTTTTAATTCCTCCCATTACTATTATATATGTAAGCTGAAATATTCGTCACATATACTTTTAATCAACGCTAAATATTATATCACTGACTAGCAATATTTACAAGGATTTTTCGACATTTTTTTACAAAAAGAAATGAAAAAGGAAGATCAAAACATTCGTATTTTCGAAAATTTCAATCTTCCTTCTTCCTATTCTTTTATTTTATTTTTCTATCCACTTTACCAAATCCAAATTTTCTGCATCTAATAACATTTCATGCTTAGGCATTACTCTAAATGTATATCCATAATCTCCTCCAGTTGTTAATTCAACCTGTGCCTCGTACACGAATGTTTTTTCTTCTTCATTTGTTTCTTTTAATTTCATTGGTATGATTGATACATTACTAACAATGCCATTATCCTCTATTTGTCCATAGTAAACCTCAACTTGAACATTGTCTGGATTTATATTCGGCAATTTAACAGAACATTTTACTTTTATAATTTTTCCTGCATCAATTGTTTCATTATCAACATTATTTTCTTGTGTTATTTTAATTCTATTAAACCTCTCTAATACTAAGTTTTTCCACTCATTGT
>JAFUYJ010000030.1 GCA_017470645.1 Clostridia bacterium | reverse complement strand
TTATATACAGTTGTTTCTGTACATTCAAATGCTTTCGCTATCTTCTGTATATTCGCTCTACTCAATCTTATTCTCTTTATCCCTTTTTCCATTTTTATTTCGTATATTTGCAGTTGTTTAAATTATTTAACACTTTGCAAAATTAGAATAATATTCTAACATAGAGAAGAAAAGTTAGAATTATTTTCAAATAAAATATAAAATATTTTTTTAATAATTTAAAAATAAGAATGTTATAAAAGAGAAAAAATAAAGAGAAATTTTTAAAACAAGATAATTATGTCTATACAAGAAGTTATAAATTTGATAAAGAGTAAAGAAAATTTGTCAAAAGGAGAAATTGCAGAACGATTAAATGTAAATAATAGTTATATATCTGATATGATAGCAGGAAGAAAACCTGTTACTTTAGATATGATTGAGAGAATTAAAAAAGTTTTTCCTTATTGTACTGAAATAGAACAAGTTTCATTAGGAAAAAAGAATATTGCAATAAATAAAGTAGAATTAGAAAAAAATTCAAATAACATAATAAATGATATGAAAGATACAGAAACATTACAAGATAGGTTGTTGGAATTTGTCAAATACTTGAATTTGACAAATCAAAATTTTGAAAAAAAAGCAGGACTTCCTAATGGTTTTATCAATAAAGCAGGCAAATACATATCGGAGAAGTCTGAAGCAAAGATTAAAGAAACATATCCAGAATTGAACATCAGTTGGCTTTTAACAGGAGTAGGATATATGTTAAAGGAAGACAATATGGAAAATTTAGAAATTAAAAAAATTAGAGAAAATTTAGGTTTAAATCAGACAGAATTTGGAAAATTACTTGGAATTTCCAAAAACACAGTGTCAAATTGGGAAAATAAGAATACAGAAATTCCAAAAACTATGCAACCTTTGATAGCGAAAATAACAGAAGAACATTCTCAAACCGATAGCAATATTATAGAATTAAAAGAGAGTAATAATGGTATTCCGATGTTTGATGTATGTGCAATAGGTGGTTATGATAACTTTGAGAGTGCATTAACACAAGAACATATAATAGGACGGTATAAAATATCTTTCATAAGACAGAACGAAAATCAATTTATTCTACCAATGAGAGGTGATAGTATGTTACCTTATTATAAGTCTGGGGATTATCTAATATGTGAAAAGTTAGAAAGTGCAAGTTTTGTACAATCTGGTAAGAGATATTTAGTTGCAACAACTTCTCACGGTTTGATTGTAAAGAGAGTGCAGGAGAATTTTGAAGATAAAACCGTAACACTTATCTCAGATAACAAAGAAGAATATTCTCCTTTTACCATTCCTATGTCAGAAGTTTGTGGTTATGCTAAGATACTTATGAGTTTTAGATTGGAAGAGTAGAAAGATATGAGCGAAACAGAGAAAATAAATCTTATTTCAGACAAAGAAATAGATGAGTTTATAATTAAGAACTTCAAACAGCAGAATTGTATTATAACTTATCAAGGAGTAGGATTTCAAATCAAAGAAAAAGGTCTAACTCGTGCAGATTACCAAGAGATTGCTTATGTAATGATAGAAAAATATAAACTATTACATATTAAAAACAATACACAATCTTACTACATTGTTACAGAATTAGGAAATTCTATTCTTAGAAGAGATAGTATTAGAAAATATATAAAAGACACAAAGAAAGATATATGGTGGGCAAAACAAGAAAAACGTTGGGGCGTTTTAAACAGCAAATGGACACCAATTATATCAATTGTTACTTTTTTGGTAACTTTCTTCCCATTATTTATCAAGTTCTTTCGTTATGTTATGCAGTTTATAGTTAGGCATTTCTAATATAAACTCCAACCACTCTTTGAAAGGTAGTTTGCTTTTAGAGGTTGTGTGTAATTTGTCTAACACTCTGAAATAGAAACATCTTTTAAAGAACAATATATCTAAGATAAAAAACGTAACCATTCCTAAGATAAAACATAAGATATAAATATTCATATTATATATTTTTTTTGCAAAAATACAATTTATAAATGAATAATAACTTATCTTTTTAGTTTTTCCATAAGTAATTCTATTGTTTCAAGCAGACGGTTGGTTTCATATACTTTCTTGTCGGCCTTTATTGCCATATCTATGGCTTGTAGGGCAATCTCTTTTGTCTTTGCCAACTCTGCTTTTATCTCCTCGTTTTCGTCTAATAATATCTTTACTTTATCATCGTTAGTTATCGGCTGGTCGTATAACTGTTGAAGTCTTCTTAGTGTCTTTTTAGTTACATTCTTAGACTTGTTGTAGTAGTGTGATAGATTATTTGGGTGTATTCCCGCCGCTACTGCAATAGTACTTCTACTGCAGGAATGTATTTTCATTAGTTCATTAGTCATACGAACTAATTTTTCATAATTTTCTTCGTATTCTTGCTCTTTTATAAGATTTTTTTCTATCTTTGCATTTGTGTTCATATCACATATTTTTTTAAAGGTTTTTAGAGTACGTCCTTTCTCTTTCAGACGTACTCTTTTTTTTATTTTAATT
>JAFUYJ010000029.1 GCA_017470645.1 Clostridia bacterium | reverse complement strand
CAATTGTTTAATTATCAACATTATTGTCTTGTGTTATTTTAATTATATTAAACATCTCTAATACTAAGTTTTTACACTCAGTGTATTTTATTACAGTTTATAAATCATTATAGAATTTCTTAGTTAAATTACACAATGGAATATATAGATTATTTACGTAGTCAACTAACATTCTTGATGTACTGTACTTTCCACCTGTTGTAATAATAGATTCCTTCATCATGTTTAGCCAAGATTCTGAATAGCCGTTATCACCTTTATTGTAATAACTTGGAATAATTTTCTTTTCTAATGTATTATATATGCTTTCGCTATCATCATTATCTTGAACTTCGTAATTATCGTAATTAGCATTTACACCAATTTTCCAACCATTAGTTGCATTATAACCTTCTGCCCACCAACCGTCTAAAACACTAAAGTTTATTACACCGTTTACAGATGCTTTCTGTCCACTAGTTCCAGATGCTTCCATTGGTCTTCTTGGATTGTTTAACCATACATCAACACCACTTATTAAATATCTTGACATTCCAATACTGTAATCTTCTAAGAAAAACACCTTTCCTTTAAACTGTGGTTTCATTGATATTTCATTTATAAACTTGATTAATTCTTGACCTTCTTTATCTGCTGGATGAGCTTTACCTGCGAATATTATTTGTACTGGTCTGTCGGCATCATTTAATATTTGTGTAATTCTTTCTAAATCTCTAAAAATCAAAGTTGCTCTTTTATATGTTGCAAAACGTCTTGCAAATCCTATTGTTAAAGCATTTGGATTTAATCCAGAAACTACTTTTGAAATCTCATCGTAAGAATATCCATTTCTTTTTAGTCTTTCCGCTGTATTATCTTTTACTAAAGCTAATAACTTTCTTTTTCTATCTATATGAGCACCCCATAGTTCTTTATCAGGAATGTTTTTGATGTTTTTCCACACATTATCATCATAAATCATATCTTGCCAGAACGGAATTAAATATTTGTTATATAGTTTCTTTAAATTTGGTGCAAGCCAACTGCATGTATGAATTCCATTTGTTACATATGTAATTGGAGATTCGTGTGCAATTATATTTGGCCAAACCTCTGCGAATAAATCTCTTGAAACTGCACCATGTAATTTGCTTACTCCATTTTTCTTGCCTGAAATTTTCAATGCAAATATTCCCATGTTGAATCCACTATCTTCCACCTTTGCTTTTGGTGCCATTCCAAGTTTTAAGAATTCCTCTTTAGTAATTCCAAATTTATCCCACATTTTGTTAAAATACGTTTCTATTAAGCTCGTTGGGAATATATCATTTCCAGCTGGAACTGGTGTATGTGTAGTAAATACTGTTTTTGATGATACTATATCTTTTGCAATATTAAATGATACTTGTTGTTCTTGCATTATTTCATCTATCAATTCAAAAATTAAGAATGATGAATGTCCCTCATTCATATGATAAACGGTAGGAGTTAATCCTAATGCTTTAAGCAACTTAGTTCCGGCCATTCCAAGTACTATTTCTTGCATAATTCTTGTTTCTTGGTTTCCGCCATACAAAGTTGATGTTATGCTTCTATATTCCTCTTCATTATTATCAACATCTGAGTCCATTAAATATAAATTAACACGTCCTACATTAATTCTCCAAACTTTTAAATATAACGTTCCCTTTGGCATCTTTACATCTACTATTAAATTTTCACCATTTTCATTTTTCACTTCTTTGATTGGTAATGAAGAAATGTCTAAATTTTTGTATTCAGTTTCTTGCTCGCCATAAGCATTTATTTTTTGGTGAAAGTATCCATTTTTATACAATAAACCAACTGCAACTAAAGGTATTCCTAGATCACTTGCAGATTTTAAATGATCGCCTGATAAAATTCCAAGACCACCTGAATAAATTTGAACTATTTCATCAAGCCCATATTCTGCTGAAAAATATGCAATTAAATCTTTCTTATTGTTAGGATAATTCTTTGAGAACCATGTGTTTTTGCTATTCATATAATTATTGAAATTCTCTACTAATTCGTCATATTGTTTCAAAAAATTATTGTCTTGCAAAATATCATTTAACTTTTCTTGAGATATTAATTTTAAGAATTTTACAGGATTTTTTTCTACTCTTTCCCATAAATCTATGTCCATTTGTTTAAATAATCTTAAAAATTCTGAATTCCAAGACCACCATAAATTGTTGGCGATTTTAGATAAATCTTTTATTCTTTCTGGTAATTGTGGTGTTACTGTAATTTTGTTAAAAACATACATTATTACATTTCCTCCTTTGTGTTTCTTTAGGTTTTATCTTGCGTATAATTATCTCATTTTCTCACAATATTATTATCTATTAAGTTGTGAATTTTGTCAATGATTTTTGCAATTTTTGACATTTACATAATGCTATGCTATGATTTTGGTATGGTTTAATACCAATACTATATAACGATATTAGATTAATTTAACAATTTTGCATTTCTGCTACATATTTAACATATCATTACAAAAATTTATATACTATGTAGATGAAACAAAGGAAATGACTTGGATAGAAGCAGCCGAATTTATAAGTGATAACTTAAGTAGTGAAAGCAAACCTTGAAAGAAAAAGCAAAAAAGAGTTCTAGTAAATACTAGAACTCTTTTTTTATAAAACTTTAGATTATTTTTCCCCCACCCAAAACAATATCATCAACATAAAAAACTGCTGATTGTCCTGGTGTTATAGCTCTTTGAGGTTCATCAAATATAACTTTAATCTTGTCATCTTCAATTTGCTCAATAGTTGCTTTTGCAACCTTACTTGTATATCTTGTTTTCACATCAACTTGCATTGGTTCTTTTACTTCATCTACTAGTAATAAATTAATATCTCCAACTAATATCTCTTTGCTATATAGTTCCTCTTCAGTTCCTACAATAACCTCATTTGTTTCCTTGTCAAATCCTAGAACGAATAATGGTTCTTTGTATGAAATTCCAAGACCCTTTCTTTGACCAATTGTATAGTTATATAATCCGTTATGTCTTCCTAAAACTTCACCTTTCGAATTAACAATATTCCCTGGGTTTGGTTTAATATCTGAATTTTCCTCAAGAAATCTCTTATAATTTCCATCAGGCACAAAACAAATATCTTCACTATCTGGTTTATTTGCAACCTTTAGGTTACTCTCTCTTGCTATTTCTCTAATTTCATCCTTACTCTCAAAATCAGCCAAAGGAAATAACACATGTTCTATTAATTCTTTCGGGATGTTCCACAAAACATAGCTTTGATCTTTTCTACCAGCATTTGATTTCTTCAAAACCCAACGACCATATTTTTCACTATATTCAGTTTTTGCATAATGACCTGTTGCAATATAATTACATCCAAGTTCTTTAGCCTTTTCGTACATTAAACCAAATTTCATATACTTGTTACATTCAATACATGGATTTGGGGTTTTGCAATTAGCATAGCAATTAATAAAATCATCAATTACATACTTCTTAAACTCACCTTTATAATCATATGTAAAATGTGGAATTCCTATAGAATTACATACGTTTTTAGCATCTATATATGTATTTACATTACAACAACTACTTCCGCAAAACAACTCCATTGTAGCACCGATTACTTCATATCCTTGCTTCTTAAGTAATAATGCAGACACACTACTATCTACGCCACCACTCATTCCTAATAAGACCTTCTTATTTTCCATTTCTTATTTCCTTTCTTTCAATTGAAGGGCAGTTCTTCTTTATTTTATAAAACAAGAACCATCCCAGATTCAAACAAAATTTACAACTTTTCAAATATATTCTCTAAAGTATGCCAAGCAAGTAAAGCGCATTTAACTCTTGCAGGCATGTTTGATATGTTTTTTAATGCTATTGCATCTTCCAATTTTTGTAATTCCTCTTCACTCTTTGTCTCTCTTTTTATCATTTCAATAAAAGTCTTTACAATTTCTTTAGCTTCCTCAACAGTCTTTCCTTTTAAAGTATCTATCATTATCGAAGTAGAAGCTTGAGAAATAGCACACCCATGTCCATGAAAAGCCATGTCTTCAATAATATTTCCATTCATCTTCACTTCTAATGTTATCTCGTCTCCACAATTTGGATTATGCCCCAACTCGCAAAAATCAGCATTCTCCAACTCTTTCTTATTATATGAATTCATACTATGTTCCATAATTAGTTCATTATAAACATCCGTTAAATCTTCCATTAATTCTTCCCCTTCCAAGAAATATATCAAAAAACTTACTGCATATATTTCCTAAACATCTCATACGCTTTTTTCAAAGCTTCAACAAGCTTATCAACCTCATCTTTTGTATTATAAAAATAAAAACTAGCTCTACAAGTAGAATCAATTCCTAAGAACCTCATAAGAGGCTGTGCACAATGATTTCCAGAACGTACGCAAACCCCACAACTGTCTAAAATACTTGCCACATCATGAGGATGAACTCCATTTATATTAAATGAAATTACAGCTTGATGATTCTCCTTGTTTGGTGTCATATATAATGTAATAAAATCAAGCTCTGATAATTTTTCTCTTGCATATTCTACTACTTCTTCTTCGATTTCTGCAATTTTATCATATCCTAAATTTTCAATATAATCTATGGCTGCACCTAATCCAATAACACCTTCAACATTTTGAGTTCCTGCTTCAAATTTATTTGGTAATGGTGCAAAAGTTGTGTCTTGCTCATATACATATTCTATCATATCTCCTCCCATTAGGAAAGGATTCATTTTATTTAGCAATTCTTTTTTTCCATATAAAATGCCAATTCCAAGAGGTGCAAGCATTTTATGTCCTGAAAATACAAGAAAATCAGCGTTTAATTTTTGAACATCAATTTTCATATGTGGAATACTTTGAGATGCGTCAACAACAACAATAGCTCCCTTTTTATGAGCATATTTGATAATTTTTTCAACATTATTTATTGTTCCTAAAACATTTGAAACATGGGTAATTCCAACTATTTTAGTTTTGTCTGTAATTTTACTTTCAATCTCTTCATCTGACAATTCAAATTCTTCATTTATATACATATAATTTAGTTTAGCCCCAGTTGTTTTGACAACTTTTTGCCATGGTACTAAATTTGAATGATGCTCCATTATAGAAAGAACAATTTCATCATCTTGTTTTAGATTGTCCAATCCATAAGAATATGCAATTAAATTCAAACTTTCAGTAGCATTTTTAGAAAATATGATTTCTTCTCTATGTTTTGCATTTATAAATTTTGCAATTTTTGTTCTTGTATTCTCATATTCTTCAGTAGCTTCAATACTTAAAGAATATGCACCCCTGTGTGGATTTGCGTTATTGTTTTCATAGAATTTGTCTATTGTATTTATTACTTGAATTGGCTTTTGAGTTGTTGCACCACTGTCTAAATACGCTAAATTTCTATTTTGTAACAATGGAAAATCTTCTATAATTTCATTTTGATTCATCATTCTTTCCTCCTTATTATTGACATATCTTCAAAATATGTTATAATGGGAATAAGAAATGAGTTCGCACAGAAATGTGTGTTACCTTTTTAATGGTTGAACACTACATCGCTAGCCAAAGCAAGGTGTAGTGTTATTTTTATTGTTTATTAGCCAATATGCTCAAAATCGTACCTATTAAGGCTATGTTCATAACTATCATTATGTAAGAAAATATAATCAAGTAGATAATAATCATAAACACCACCTCCATTCTCTCGAATAAATTCGAGCGTTTGAAGGATACACACACACATGCTTTTCTCATTTCTTATGCTTTCTATTATATAATATTTTTACATTTAATTCAATACATTTGTTCGCACTTTTCGTCGACATTTTTCGACATACTTTGACTTGTTATTCTATGATGTCCTTTTTTGAATTGTCCCATAATTAATCCAATCTCTTATCAATTTCTTCCAAAATTGATTTCTTTAATTCCTCATTTTTTATGTTTTCAAGAATTTTATTAAATCTAGCTCTAACCATTAATTTCATTGCTTCTTTTAACTCGAATCCTCTACTCATAATATAGAATAATTCTTTCTCTCCAATCTTTCCAGCAGAGCTACTATGATTACCTTCAACTTCTTCTTCAGAGCATAAAAGCATTGGCAATGCTATTGATTTAGCAGTATCTGATAGTAGCATACAATTTTCATTTTCATTTCCAGTAGCTTTTTTACAACCTGTTTTAAAATCAATTGTCCCTTTAAAATTCTTTTTGGCATTATCCTTTAAAGCTCCTTGAACTTCTATATCAATATTTGATTTTTTTCCATATAATTCCCCAATATAATTCAAATCAAATCTTTGCTCATTTTTACCTAGATAAATTGTATTTAACTGACTATCTGCTCCATCTCCTGATATGTTTGAATAATAATTTGTAACACTATTTTTTCCGCCAAAATCTATTATGCAATAGTTTATTTTAGAATTTTCTTCAAATTCATTTTGGATTGCCATGAGATTGTTAGATAGTTCATTCATCAAATTAACTATAATTACATTTAAAACTGCATTTTTCTTAGCTTTTGCGCGAATTACTGCATTATGATATGCTTGTACATCTCCATCAGTTTCATATTTCAAAATTATAGTTGATTTTGTATTTTCATTTGCTGTAATTTCTATGTTTTCAACTAAATTAGAATTAGTTTTATCTAATTTAAAATCCATTTCTACTTCTTTGTGAGTTTTACTATCAACTACAATGCTAGCTTTGTAATTAGATGCTTCATTCACTTGATTTGTAAATGCATCACCTAATCCGTATTTCAATTCAGCTTTTTGAATCTCTGAACTTATTGTTATTTTAGAACCCATTTCCGAAACTTTGACATTTTTGAATTCTTCAAGCTTTTCAGGTAGTTCTAAATCTTCAATTTTTATATTGTTAATTCTAAAACTTTTTGAAGTTCTAACTGGTGTTTCGTTTAATTTTAAGTTATTCATTTTGCTTTCCTTTCTATATTATTGACTTTATATTTATTTCATGTTAATATCAATTCATTAATAAAATCCTTTAAGGAGGGATTATAATGAAATCATCACGGAATATTTATGAGTGTGTCAAATGTGTACTTGCCTTAATTGTGCTTATTGGTCAATTCTACATTATGTGGATGAAAGGCTGGTACATACTGTTTTTCATACTACTCACTCTTATTCTTACAGATGTATTTTTCGGCCAGAAAATAAGAAATTATTTTTCTCAAAAAATCAAAGAACACATCCTCAAAAAATATGATTTCAACTCTTGGTCTGCTAAATAGCAAACCTTTTTTCTTTTATCCAATTGCTCCCTCTAACTCTAAATTAATCAAATTGTTCATCTCAACTGCATACTCACCAGGCAATTCTTTTGAAATTGGATATGCAAAGCCTCTAACTATCATTGCTTTTGCGTCTTCTTCAGATAATCCTCTACTCATCAAATAAAAGATTGTCTTATCAGAAATTTTTCCAATCTTTGCCTCATGAGAAAATTCAACTTCATCTGTTCTAATATCATTTACAGGAATTGTATCTGATACTGAAAAATCGTCCAACATTAATGATTCGCAAGATACTGATGATTTAGAATTTTGAGCATTTTCATTAATTCTAACTAATGATCTATACGTACATTTTCCACCATTTTTTGAAATTGATTTAGCGTTAACAACACTTGATGTATTTGGTGCATTATGAATTACTTTAAATCCTGTATCTAAATTTTGTCCTTCTCCTGCAAATGAGATTCCTGTATATTCTGTTTTAGCACCTTTTCCATTAAGGATACTTAATGGGTACAACATTGATATTTTAGAACCAAATGAACCAGTTACCCAATCAACTTGTCCACCTTCTTCTACAATTGCTTTTTTAGTATTTAGGTTCATCATATTCTTTGACCAGTTTTCAATTGTTGAATAACGCAAATATGCATTTTTCTTTACATATAATTCAACACATCCAGCATGTAAATTAACTTTATTGTATTTTGGTGCTGAACATCCTTCTATAAAATGCAAGCTTGCACCTTCTTCAACTATAATTAAAGTGTGTTCAAATTGACCTGATTCTGGTGAATTTAGTCTGAAATATGATTGTAAAGGCATTTCTAGTTTAACACCTTTTGGAATATATACAAATGAACCACCTGACCATACAGCAGCATGTAATGCAACAAATTTATGGTCATTTATTGGAACACATTTCATAAAATGCTCTTTTACAATTTCAGGATATTCTCTTACAGCTGTTTCCATGTCTGTATAAATAACACCTTGTTTTAGTAATTCTTCTTTCATGCTGTGATATACAACTTCCGAATCATATTGAGCTCCAACACCAGCTAAAGAAGTTCTTTCCGCTTCTGGAATTCCCAATTTATCAAAGGTATTTTTTATATCATCTGGAACATCATCCCAAGAACTGTTTAGCTTAGTTTTTGGACGTACATATGTTGCAATTTCATCCATATTTAATTCAGATAAATCAGGTCCCCATGTTGGAAGTTCTAATTTATTATATGTTTCCAAAGCTTTTAATCTTATTTCTTTCATCCAACCTGGATCATTTTTTCGCTTTGAAATTTCTTCTACGATTTCTCTTGTTAAACCTTTTTGAATTTTGAAATCATAGTCGTCTTTGTTTTTTATGTCATAAATATTTCTATTTAATTCTTCTAATTGTGTTTTCGCCATTTTTTATTTTCCTTTCTTAAATTGACACTTTCACACTATTATGCTATACTTAAAATTACAATATAACCTAAAGGAGGTCCTTTTTCATGAAACACACTCATCACCGGAGACTATTGTCTGTAATTTTATTTCCAATTTATGTTATCCTTTTCTTTTCTACATTATTTCTCATTGAAATACTGCTTATTTTAGTGGGTGCAATCTCAATCTTTGTGCTGCCATTAATTGGAGCATATTATGCACTTTCAATGAAAAAGGATAACTATATTGAAGATATCCAAGATGATGACCATAGAACCTGATTTTCAGGTTCTATTTTTATTCATGTATGTTAATAAAAAAATTATAATTTTATTTTCTATATTTACTAAATCCATTTGCCTCGATTTCTTTAATAATCTCGTTTCCACCAGTTGTAACAATCTTTCCATCAATTAAAACATGCACATAATCAACTTTTAAATTTTCTAAAATTCTCATATTATGTGTAATAATCAAAACTGCATTTTCATCATTCTTAAACATTTCAATTCCCTTAGAAACAGTCTTAATAGCGTCAACATCTAATCCTGAATCAGTTTCATCTAAGATAGCAAGTTTAGGATTCAATACAAGCATTTGTAGGATTTCGTTTTTCTTCTTTTCTCCTCCAGAAAATCCTACATTTAAACTTCTTTCAATGTTTTCTGTTTTCATGTTCAAATCTTCCATATATTTTTTTAGTTCATCTTTAAATTGAAAGATTTTAACAGGCTTTCCTGTTACTTTATTTTTTGCATATTTTAAGAAATTAGCAACTGATACTCCAGGAATTTCTTCTGGCAATTGAAAAGACATAAATACACCTTTTCTAGCAATTTCATCTGTTCTCATATCGGTTATATCTTCTCCATCAAACACTATACTTCCACCAGTTTTTTTATAAGCAGGATTGTTCAAAATAGCATTTGCTGTTGTTGTTTTACCAGAGCCATTTGGCCCCATAATTACGTGTATTTCTCCTTTATTTATTGTTAAATCTATTCCTTTTAAAATTTGCTTTTCTTCTGCATTTACATTTAAGTTTTTAATTTCTAATAATTTATTACTCATCTTTATTTTCCTTTCTTTTTACTCTTTTAACGCATTTTCTACACTTTTCTTGTCCAACATCATAATTGCAATTTAAATTCCTTAGTCCAAGAACTTGATGAACATATCTAGCTAATTTATTAATAGTTTCATCTGACATAGCTGATTTCATATTTTCTGCTTCTGTTTTAGCTTTTTCAGACTCCATCCCAAGAACATCTTTTAGAAATACATAGATGATGTCATAACTCTCTATTATCTTTTGAGCTAAATCTTCACCTTTACTTGTTATTTCTATTGTTCCATACGTTTCATATTTAACTAGCTCATTATCTTTCAAATTGTTCAAAGCTTTGTTAACACTAGCTTTCGAGCAGCCCATTTTATCCGCAACATCAGTAACGCGAACATTACCATTCTGTTTTTTTAAAACATACATGGTTTTTATATATTCTTCCAGAGATTTTGATATCATATACCTCGTCCTTTCAAATTTGTTAACCTTGGTTAACATTATATATTAAATAGAGACGCTTGTCAATCCTAATGCCCCTAAATTTCGATATTTTTTAGATTAACCTATTATTTTTTCAGACATATTTTGACAAAAAAATAATTTTTTCTTCACTTATGTAAAATACCCTATTGCAATTATTTTTTTAACACTATACAATGCATCTAGCATAATGCTAAATACATTTTACAGAAAGGATTTTTGCTATGAAAAAAACACGGAATATGATCATCTTGATCGGTTCAGCAGACCTTATTGGCAAAGTACTCCCGGAGCTGGATTTTAAAGGATCAGTAATTGTCAAAGATCCTATCACATACGATTCAGCAAAGGCTATATTTGACAATAACAAGAGCATCATATGTAGTTCAGAAATACCTGGAGTTGAATGGTTCCACGAAAACCCTATTCATATAGAAGTTTCGGACGGACCTTCATTTGTATTTCAGAACCACATCAACACAAGAGTAGGCAACATAACCGCGCAATTCCAGGATATCGTCAACAGACATAACCTGGACATTGGAGATCATCGGTCAAACAGTTCTGGTCTTAATGGTGCTCCGTCAATCAAAGACTGTTCTTATTGCAAGACATTTAACGGTAAACCTTCAGATTATCACCATGCCATATTGTATAAAAGTAAATATTTCTACATTATGGCCACGGTTGGACAGTTTGTTCCTGGTTATCTGCTTATCATTCCCGAGAGACACAAAATGTCTATGGCGGAATTAACAGATGATGAAAGAAGCGAATTTCTGGATGTCCTTGACGACATGAAATACATGTTAAATCTGATGTATGGATATAACAGCTTTCTTGTCTGGGAAAACGGTACTGGCAATTCTGGAAAAGGCAAAGCAAAAGACTCTGTTGTGCACTCACATGTACACATTGCACCTAGCCATCTTACTGCTGAAGAAGTCACAAAAATTTCTGGAATAAATTTGGACAAAATCTGCTATGCAGACCTTCCAAAATATAATATGCATTCATATCTCCTTATTGCAGGGAAAAATTATGATGAGTGGTTTATTAACAATAAACCTGATGTATACATTCCCCGTCAGTTTATCCGTCAGCTTGTTGCGGAGGAACATGGAATTACTGGAGATGCTTGGAATTGGAGAATATATCCCTTCCTTGACCTCATGCATAAGACAGAAATTGACTTCTTAACAGCTGCAAAAGAAAACTGGCATACACTGCCAGACAGAATTAAGCAGTACACCAAGGATTACTTGATTGATTACTAAAATGCTGTATTTATATTAAATAAAAAATACGACAATAATCATGTTTCAATCAGAACACTAATAGCAGAAGCTTATAATCTACACTTAATTAAGGTATTTTATGGAATCAATTATGACAAAAAAGATAGCAACTTAAATTGCTATCTTTTTTATATAATTTATAACTATATATTGATATTTTATCCAATTACAATAACAGGTACTTCCATTTCGTTTTTTGTGAATCCGCAATGGGTAGACTTCTTATCAGCTTTTGGCTTTGAAATATTTGTACCAAGCTTTAAAATTGCTCCGTCTATAGACACAGCTATATAATTTCCTAAGAAATCATCAATTTTTTTATGTTTTTCACCATATCCCAAAAAATTCTTTGCTAAAAATTCTTCTCTTGTAAACAACATAAATTCATCCTTAAGGTTATTCTCAAAATATTGTACAAACTTTTCTTTTTTATCTTCTTTTACCCAGAAAGTAACCGCTCTAGATTCCAAACTTGGTGGCATATAAATACAATCTTGAATTTCATCCATATCAACAATATTATACACTTTCTCTATATCTTTATGACCATGATCTGCAGTAACTATAATAAGCGTATTACTTTCTTTTAAATCAGCACACAATTTTTCTATATGCTTTTGTGCGTCAAGAACAAATTCTTTTGCTTCATTAGAATTACATCCATATTTATGCAAAATAGTATCAGGTTTATCACTATATGCAAAAATAAAGTTTTGATCTTGATTATAGCATATTGATTTAATATAATCACACATTACATCTAAACTATCTGCATTAAGATTTCTTTTGCTTCTTGAATCGCAAAATCCTGGATTGATTTCATATGCTTTTACATTAGGAGATGCCTTTTCTATTTGATCATATATAGGAACATACTTTATTAAATCAAATACATCCTTGCTTGCGTTCTTAATTGGCTCATGTGTATATGAATCTACTCTTCTTAACATTTCAAGAGCTCTTCCATATTCCTTAAAATATTGAGACATTGCAATCCAACCAGTTTCAATTGGAGGCTTTCCTGAATAATATGTTGTAATTGCTGCGGTTGTGGTTGATGGACATACAGAAGTAACTTTTGTAATCTCATTATTTACAAAGAATCCATCTGAAGAAATATTCTTTAATACATGCTCCCCCATTCCATCTAATAATACTAAAACAATGTTTTTATACTTGTGTTTCAACTTCTCGTCAAGTTCTGGTAACCCGTTATATTTTGTATCAACTTTATAGTATTTTAATATTGAATTTATAGTATTTAAAATACTGTGTTCATAGTTTGGAAAAATAATTTCACTCATTCATTCTACTTCCCTTCTTCTATTTTATTTTAATCTTTCTTCTGTCATTTTACTACATCATATATTTTTAATACAAGTATTTTTGAAATATTTTTCACATTTTTAAATCCAATCGCCAAATTTTCTAATATATACCTTCTTAACAAAAGATGCTACAAAACAGTATAAAATTGGTACGCCAATAATAACCCCTAAATATTTAATTGGCAGTGCAACTAATCCCAAAAATTCACCTACAAATGTATATGGAATAACAATTGCAATTGCACTTAATATGAATGATGTGAAATACACATATTTTGACGCATTACTTTGAATAATTGGTACTTTTCCAGTTCTAATTATATGCAATCCAACTAAGTTAGATACAACCCCATACGAAAACCAAATTGTTTGGAATAACGCAGCATCTGGAGCACGTAAATTGAAACCAAACCATAATATAGCAAATACTAACATATCGAAAATAGAACTTGTTGGTCCCATATATAGCATAAATCTTTTTATTCCATTTATGTCCCAAACTTTAGGTTTTGATAAATATTCTTTATCTACATTATCTAGTGGAACTGATAATTGCCCACAGTCATATAATAAACTTTGAACTAATAACTGAATAGGAGTGATTGGAAAGAATGGCAAGAAAATACTTGCTATTACAACTGATAGAACTTCACCAAAATTAAAGCTTACAGCCATTTTTATATACTTCATAAGATTTCCAAACGTCTTTCTTCCTTCAACTACACCATCTGTTAACACATTTAAGTCTTTTTCCAATAATATTATATCTGCTGTTTCTTTTGCAATATCAACAGCTGTATCAACTGAAATTCCTACTTCAGAATTTGTAAGTGATGGGCTATCATTTATTCCATCGCCCATATATCCTACTATATTTCCGCTTTCTTTCAAAAGCCTAATTATTCTTGCTTTTTGGATAGGTGATAGTTTTGCAAACACATTTGTATTTCGTAATAATCTTTGAACTGCCGAATCCTCCATTGTATCTAAGCTAGTTCCCAAAACAATTCTTTTTGTATTAATATTAACCTTTTCACAAATTGTTTTTGTAACGTATTCATTATCACCTGTTAAAACTATTACTCTAATTCCTGCATTATTTAGTCTTTTTATTGCTTCTTTAGCTGATTCTTTTGGTGGGTCTAAGAAGCCTATAAAACCTAAGAAAGTCATATTTGATTCATCTTTTACTGAAAAGTCTAATGTTGCAGTATCTAGCACCTTACTACAAACTCCTATTACCCTCATTCCATCTTGATTAAGCTTTTTAGATATATTTTTTATATTATTTTTTAACTCATTTGTTATTGGAATTATTTTTCCATTATCCTCTGCTGTTGTACACATGTTTAAGATTTCTTCTATTGCACCTTTTGTTATTATTCGTAACCCATCATCTCCTGAAATTATTACAGATAGGCATCTTCTTACGAAGTCAAACGGAATTTCATTTATTTTCGTATATTTATCTTTTAAATTTGTTACATTCTCTTTTTCAGCTCTTTTCAAAATTGCTTCATCAATGCTTCCCTTTAACCCTGTTTGAAATACAGCATTTAAATACACATAATTAAGAACCTTAATATTCTCCTTTCCATATACATCTAAATATCTTTCCAATACTATATTGTCCTCTGTTAAAGTTCCTGTTTTATCTGTACACAATATATTCATTGCACCAAAACTTTGAATGCTGTCTAGTCTCTTAACAATTGTCTTCTTTTTTGACATTCTTATTGCACCTTTTCCAAGGCTAGATGATAATATTACTGGCAACAATAGTGGTGTAATTCCAATTGCAATGGCTACAGAAAATGTAAATGCCACTAATGCACTATGTTTGCTTGCACTTAATAGAAAAGTAATTGGAATCATTACAAGCATAAATTTTATTAATAACTTACTTAGATTTTCTGTTCCTTTTTGGAAATTTGTTTTTGGCTTTCCTACGCTGATGGCTGCTGATATTTTACCAAAATATGTGTTATTGGCAGTTTTAAATATAACTCCTTTTCCTGCTCCGCTGGTTACATTTGTTCCCATAAAACAAATATTATCGAGGTCAGAAACACTTTCAATTTCATCTATTGAATGAAGCTCTGATTCTGTAAATTTTTCAATTGCTTCAGACTCGCCAGTTAATGACGATTGACTTACGTGTAAATTGTTAGATTCAATCAGTCTTAGATCTCCAGGAATTAAGTCCCCTGCAGATAAAAGTACAACATCACCTAATGTCAATTCTGAAATTGGTAGTTTAACTTTTTTGCCATTTCTAATTACGGTTGCAGTAGTTTGAATTAATTCTTTTAGGTTAGCAGCATCTTTATTTGATTTATATACAATAAAGAATTCCAAAAACGTACTCAATAAAATCAGTACTATAATTACTATTATATTGGCATAACTTGGAGGTGTTGTTAAATACACATCTGTATATATTAGCACCATAATTATTCCTATTAAAATTAAA
Source organism: Clostridia bacterium (assembly GCA_017470645.1). Lineage (GTDB taxonomy): Bacteria > Bacillota > Clostridia > TANB77 > CAG-508 > CAG-492. The sequence goes on along the minus strand of JAFUYJ010000029.1, from coordinate 7,131 downwards.
TTAAATGGCGTGATTAAACTTGATAAAAAGAATTGGTACCACTTCTTTGGTTTTGAACTATTTAATTCGTTTTTTCCGTATTTTGCGATGTTTTCATCCGCTTGTTTATCATTTAATCCATTTGTTAAATCAGTTTTTATATTTACTGCAAACTCTTCAACTGAAGTAATGCACTCTTTTCCATACATTTTCTTTATATCCACTTTATCTATTCTATTTTCTTTATTTTTTATTGAATCATTATTCATTTGTTTCTACACCTTCTCTGATATTTTTTAATACTATATTTTCCAATTTAATTTTTTTTATTATTAATTTATGTATTCTAAATTTTAAAAAGCTTGAAATGCATGATTCTACGCAGCATTTCAAGCTTTCAATTATAAATTTACATCCAGTCTTATTGGGCAATGATCGCTTCCCATAACCTGATCATATATAAGTGCATTTGATACATCTCCAATAATATCATTTGATACAACAAAATAGTCAATTCTCCATCCAACATTCTTTTCTCTTGCGTGTCCCATATAGCTCCACCATGAATACTGTTCTTTTTCAGGATTAAAATGTCTGAATGTATCGACAAATCCTGCATCTAATAAATTAGTAAATTTTTCACGTTCCTCGTCTGTAAAACCTGCATTTCCTCTGTTTGATTTTGCATTTTTTATATCTATTTCTTCGTGTGCAACGTTCATATCCCCGCACACTACTACCGGCTTTTTCTTTTCTAATTCTTTTAAGTATTTTCTAAAGTCGTCTTCCCACTGCATTCTATACTCAAGTCTAGATAAATCTCTTTTTACATTTGGTACATATACAGTAATTAAAAAGAACTTGTCAAATTCCATGTTGATTATTCTTCCTTCATGGTCATGTTCTTCTATTCCCATTCCATATGTTACATTTATTGGTTTGGTTTTACTATAAACTAGTGTTCCTGAATATCCTTTCTTTTCTGCTGGATTTAAGTATTGATAATATCCTTCTGTACTGTATTCAAATTGTTCTGGTAATACTTTTGATTCTTGGATACAAAATACGTCTGCGTCAATTTCTTTAAAAAAGTCGTCAAAACCTTTCTTTAAGCATGCTCTGAATCCTGCTACGTTCCATGATATGATTTTCATTTTATTTCTCCTTTTACTTGTATTAATTTTTTATTGATTATATCACATTGCTTTTAAAAAGCAACCTTATATTTTTGTATAAAAAAAACTTTGTAATATTTAGTACATTACAAAGCTTTGGTGGGCAGGGATGGATTCGAACCATCGTACTCATATGAGAACAGATTTCTTACTACTATAGTTTTCACTACCATTTACATGTTTGTAGTCTGGACTTTCTCTTTATCTATTTCAAGATACCAGGTATAAAGTCTCTACACTCGAAAATTTCTTTCCTAGCTCGGGATTGTCATCAGCACTACCTGTTAAGATTTCCCCGAATTAGCCCGGTGTTCATCATACAATCACTTGTATGAGCTGCAAGTTTAGGTTTTTGATAAACCAAAGACCACAGTCTGCCGCCTTTAGCCACTCGGCCACCTACCCAAATATTTAATTGTTAAGAGTGAATAGTGAAAAACATATTTGCACTTATTAAATTGTATATTCTTCACTATTCACTCTTAATTGGTGCGCCCTCTAGGATTCGAACCTAGGACCCACCGGTTATGAGCCGGTTGCTCTGACCAACTGAGCTAAGGGCGCGTTTGTTTCAACAATAGTAAGTATATACTAATCTTAATATCTTGTCAAGACTTTTTCTTATTTTTTTTGCTTTTATTTATCAAAAAGGCACAATTGAAATTAAACGTTTCAATTGTGCCTCCATTTTTAGTGTTGATGTTGTTCTTCCATCTTTCCTTCAGGAAGTGCAGGTAATTCTAAAACGATTTTTATTTTCATAATGTATCTAATTCTTCTAATGATTTTTAAGTTCTTAATTCTTTCCCAGAATGATGGTTTAATATCTATTCTTGTGTCTTCATAATATTGAGTATCATCAGCAATAGCATCCTCATCTATTGTTTCATTTTCTTGAATAGCTACATTATCTTCCGTTTCAGTTTCAATTAACTCAACTTTTTCTTGTGGTACTGGAATTTCTTTTAATGCATCTGCTATTTCAATTCCTATATAACTTAATGCTTTTGATCTATCTTCAATTCTTTCCATATCTATTTCAATATGAAGGTTAGATTCCAAGTTTGCTATTTTTGCATTTACACTTTTAAGTGCTTCTAAGTAATTTTCAGTTTTATTACTTTTAGCTCTACCCATTTGTCCTAATGTATCTATTATTTCCTCAGAATAATCTGCTATTGATAATTCTTGTACTTTCTTCTTCCAATCTGCATCTTTGTTTTCCACGACTTGAAGTGTTTCCTTTAAGTTTGAAGCTAATGCTATATTTTTTTCTCTTTGTCTTATTAAGTCTTCTATCAATTTTGTGTTTTCTTCAAATTGAGATGTTGCATATTCAACTAATTCATAAGCTGCATCATATACATCCTTAGGGAAATTATCTTTTTCTGGGTATTCAATTAAGTATGTTTTTATTGATTCGATTAAATCTTTAAAATAGCTGTCTTCTTCTAATTGTACTATTTGTTTTTTGCTATTTGGATTAATCATTTTTTGTACTTTTTCTATGTTGGCTAATATTTTTTCTTCTGTAATTACCATTTTTACGTTTACCATGTCAGATTTAGACATTGTAAATTTCCCTCCTTTTTGTCATAAGTATATTTACTAACAATATTATTATACATCAATTTACTGATTTCTACAACAATATTTATTTTTCTTTTTTGTGTCAATTATATTACAAAATTGTTACAAATACTGATATTTTCTTCTTTTTTTTAAAATTTATCCTTCTTTTTTTATTTCAACATAACGTTTTATTTTCATTGTTGTTGTTTTTTCAAACTCGTCTTTCTTGATTTCAAGCCTTTTTATTGCTTTATAAGAAGTTAATTTTCTATTAACCTCCTTTATTTTCTCCCAAATAATATCATATACTTGTTCATCTGTTAAGCCTTTTCCATGATTTTTTTCAATTTCGTCATAATTTGGTATTACTTTTGCAGTAATAATTAATTCTTTATCATTTTTCTTTTCGACATCTTGTTTTCCATATACCATTGATTCTTTTATTTCAGGTATATTTCCTAACATTAATTCTATTTCTTCTGGATATATATTTTTACCGTTTTGTGTAACTATAACATTTTTACATCTTCCTGTAATATATAGGAATCCTTCATCATCTAGATATCCTATATCTCCTGAGTGGAAGTAACCATCTTTAATTACTTCGTTTGTTGCTTTTTCATCCTCATAATATCCTAACATCAGAGTTTCACTCTTTATTAGGATTTCGCCTTCACCCTTTTCATTTGGGTTATCTATTTTTATATCAGCACAAACAACGGCTTTTCCTGCTGAACCAACTTTGGTTTTAAATTCTGGTGTCAACGCAGCAATTGGAGCTGTTTCTGTTAACCCATAACCTTGTAAGAATGTAATTCCTATATCTTCAACCCATTTACCTATTTTTTTATCTATAGGTGCCGCAGCAGAAACTATAATTCTTAAATTTCCACCTAAATTTTCATATATTTCTGAGAATACTTTTCTCTTAATATCAAGTCCAACACCTTTTAGAGCATTGGTTATATGTATCATAGAATTAACCATACCTTCTTTTTTGCTCTTTTTGATGTTAGCATTTATTTTCTTATATAAATTTTCAACTAATAAAGGAACTGTAAGTATTGCAGTTGGTTTTGTTTCTTGTAAGTCTGACACTATATATCTTAATCCTTGACATACACTTATAGATGCACCCATGGCAAATGGATATAAGAACCCTATTGTTGATTCATATGTATGATGTAACGGTAATATTGACATCAATCTATCAGATGGATATATTTTTACATACGCAGTTACGGCATTAATGTTTTGAGCTAAATTTCTGTTACAAATCATTACGCCCTTAGAGTTTGAAGTCGTTCCAGATGTAAATATTAATACCTTAAATTCGTCTGGATCAATTTGTATATCCATATATGAATTGTTTCCACTGTTTATCAAAATATTACCTTGTTTTATCAAATTGTTTAAACCTACTGTATTTCCTTTTAATTCATCATCTGAGTTCATTTGAATGAAATATTTTACACCTGCAGTAGCTTTAGATTCTCTAATTTTATCTATAACCTCTTTTTTCTTTGTTGAATAAATTACGGCTGTTGCTTTTGATCTATTAATTACATTGATTATTTCATTTTCAGGAAGTTCTTTATCAACAGGAACAGCTAAACCACTTCCACATAATAAGGCCATGTATGAAACATACCAATGATATGTGTTTTCCCCTATAATAATTACTCTTGAATCTTTAATCTTTAAATAATCATTTAATGCTGTACCTAATGAAATAACATCACTTCTGAATTCTTTGTATTTTATTTCTTTGAATGGCTCTTTGCTGTTAAATTTTTCTAAAATAAAAGTGTTTTCTGCATATTTTGTAGTGGAATTTTCAAATGTTTCTTTTATTGTTTTAAAATTCGTTACTTCATATAGTTTTGAGCTTTTTTTGTTTTTACTTTCTTGCTCATTTTTTATTGAGTCATAATCAATATTCATTTCTTCAATATTTGAAAGTCCATCCATTTTAAATTTTGGAAATTTAAAATCTGGCACTTTAAAATCTCTTAATATTCTCATATTTATTCCTCCGTTTTTTATGATTTTACCACAAAGAATTATACACCTATCACATTTTTTGTGCAACTTTTTTTCATTTTTCGACTCAGAGGTCACGTTTTTTATGAAATTTTTTGTGATTTTTATTTCAATGAATCTAAGTTATCCAAAGCTTTTCCTGTTCCTAGTGCTACACATGATACAGTGTCTTGTGCAATCATTACATTTATTCCTGTTTTTTCTTGTAACAATTTGTCTAAGCCATCTACCAAACATCCTCCACCTGTCATATAAATTCCTTTATCACTAATATCAGCAGCTAATTCTGGTGGTGTTTTTTCTAATACAGAATGCACTGCATCTACTATCATCAACGCTGGTTCTATCATAGCTTCTAACATTTCACTTGAATGGATTGTAATTGTTTTTGGTAGCCCGTCTATTAAATCTCTTCCTCTTATATCCATTTCAACATCTTGCATTTTAGGATATACGCATCCTATATTTACTTTAAGATCTTCTGCAGTTCTTTCACCTATAATAATGTTATGTTTTTTCTTTATATATTTTATTATATATTCATCAAATTTATCTCCTGCAACTTTTAAAGAAGTGCTTGTAACTGATCCTCCTAAAGAAATAACAGCTATATCAGTTGTTCCTCCTCCAATATCTACAACCATATTTCCACATGGTTTTGATATATCTATTCCAGCGCCAATTGCCGCAGCTATAGGTTCTTCTATTAAAAAAACTTTTCTTGCTCCAGCTTGGGTTGCAGCATCTATTACAGCTTTTTTTTCTACTTCTGTTACACGTGATGGTATGCAAATCATAATTCTAGGAGCAAATACAAATCTACCACACACCTTATTGATAAAGTATTTCAACATCTTTTCTGTTACGGTATAGTTAGATATAACACCTTCACGTAATGGTCTTGTAGCTACTATATTTCCTGGTGTCCTTCCAAGCATTCTTCTAGCTTCTTTTCCAACAGCTAAAACTTCTCCTGTGTTACTGTCAACTGCAACTACTGAAGGTTCTCTAAGAACAATTCCTTTTCCTTTTACATATGCAATAACTGTTGCAGTTCCCAAGTCTATTCCTATATCTTGCCCCCATTTAAACATTTCCATCTATCCTTTCTTGCAAATATTACGTTTTTGTTTCATTTACTTTACGATTATATTACATTTATTGGAAAATATCAATGTTTTAAAATACAAATATAAAAATTTTTAAAATAAAAAAATATATTAGAAATATTAAATAACATTACTAATATATTTTTCTACGTTTTATGCTCTATTTTACATCTGCTTTATTTATTATTATTTACTAAATCGTTAGCATTTGTTTTTATTAATTCTAGAAAACTTTCTTCTTCTGGCTTATTATCTACCATTTCCATTTTAAATGTTTTTACGTTATCGTAATCAAATTTCACTTCAAACTTTCTAATTTGTTCCGGTTCAATTTTATCTATTAGAATATATTTATCACCAATTACAATATCATTTTTAGAGATCATACTAACTTTTAAATATTTATTCTCAATTACAGATTCAGTAGTATTTTTTATAGTTCCATTTATATAACCATTTCTGTTAGAAGCTTTTGCTTCAGTTACATCAACAAAAGCATCTTCAACATTTATATCATATCCATGCATATCTGAATATGATGTTTTTAAAAATGCTTTTATCATAAGATTACTAAATGCGAAAAATACTACTACCAATAATAAATACTTAAAAAAAGTTTTCATTCTACTCATATTCTACTTCCTCATTTCTTTCTATATAATATTCTTTATTATAATTTTCTAAATACTCCAACAACTCTTCCTAAAACTTGACAATCTGGAACTATTATTGGATCCATTGTACTATTTTCAGGTTGTAATCTAATGTGTCCATTTTCCATGTAAAATGTTTTAACAGTGGCTTCGTCATCTATCATTGCAACTACTATTTCACCATTTCTAGCAACGTTTTGTCTTTTTACTAAAATATAATCTCCATCTAAGATTCCCGCTTCTATCATACTTTCCCCACTAACTGTTAGCATAAAGCTTTCTGAATTTCCAACAAAATCTATTGGGATTAAGAAGTTATCCGTTATATTTTCTACTGCTAAGATTGGTGCTCCAGCTGTTATTTTTCCAACTACAGGAACATCCACTAATTCTCTTCCACTATAAAATTGTTTTTCGTTTCCTTCTGTTGCTTCATTTTTCTTGTTCATTCCTTTTAATAATCTTAATGTTCTTCCTTTTTGTGTTTCCTTTTTGATAAATCCTTTTTCTTCCAATTTTGCCAAATATGCATGAACTGTCGCTGTTGAACTTAATCCAACTGCTTTTCCAATTTCTCTAACTGATGGTGCATATCCTACT
>JAFUYJ010000028.1 GCA_017470645.1 Clostridia bacterium | reverse complement strand
TTTGAAACAAAAAAGACCGTCCCCAAATGTTTCAAAAAACTATTGAAAACTGGAAAAGAATGTGATACAATAACCAAGTGATGTTAAAATATTAACAAATATATAGGAGGTTGAAGAATAATGAAAGATTATTTAGAAATTGATGAAGTAAAAGCTTTAGAAGTTTTGGATTCAAGAGGAAATCCAACAGTTCAAGTTGAAGTTATCGCAGGAGGATATAGCGGTGTTGCTATGGTTCCATCAGGAGCATCAACAGGAAGCTTTGAAGCAGTAGAATTAAGAGACGGAGATGCCTCAAGATACTTAGGAAAAGGAGTTCTAAAAGCTGTAAACAATGTTAATACAACAATTAGAGATGCAGTTTTAGGTATGAACGTTTATGATCAAGTTAAATTAGATAAAACAATGATCGAATTAGACGGAACAGAAAACAAAGGTAAATTAGGAGCTAACGCAATACTTGGTGTATCATTGGCAGCAGCAAGAGCAGCAGCAGCTTCTTTAGGAATAGAATTATACGAATATATTGGTGGAGTAAATGCTAAAACATTACCAACTCCAATGATGAACATTATGAATGGTGGAAAACATGCTGACAGTACATTAAGTGTACAAGAATTCATGATTATGCCAGTTGGAGCTAAAACATTCTCAGAATGTTTACAAATGAGTGCTGAAATTTATCACAACTTAAAGAAAGTTCTAAAAGAAAAAGGACTAGCTACAGGTGTTGGTGATGAAGGTGGATTCGCTCCAAACGTTAAAGATGAAGACGAAGCTCTAGCTTTAATAATGGAAGCTATTGAAAAAGCTGGATACAAACCAGGTGAAGAAGTATGCTTAGCATTAGATGTTGCTGCAACAGAAATGTATGACGAAGCTAAGAAAATTGGTAAAGATGGACAATATCACTTCTGGAAAATCGGTGTTACAAAAACATGTGACGAAATGATTGATTTCTTAGAAGACTTAGTTAACAGATATCCAATTATCTCAATTGAAGACGGTTTAGCTGAAGAAGATTGGGATGGATGGAAAAAATTAACAGATAGATTAGGAAACAGAATCCAATTAGTTGGTGACGATTTATTTGTTACAAACATCAAGAGATTACAAAAAGGTATTGATTTAGGAGTTACAAACAGTATATTAATCAAATTAAACCAAATCGGTACATTAACAGAAACTTTAGATGCTATCGAATTAGCTAAGAAAAATGGTATGACAGCTGTTGTTTCTCACAGAAGCGGTGAAACAGAAGATACTACACTTGCTGATGTTGCTGTTGCTACAAATGCAGGACAAATCAAAACAGGTGCTCCATGTAGAACAGATAGAGTTGCTAAATACAACAGATTATTAAATATTGAGGCTCAATTAGATGATGTTGCTATTTATGCAGGAAGAAAAGGATTAAATAGATAATTATAAATTGCCAGTTGTTTTTATATCAACTGGCTTTTTGCTAAGGAGGAATGTAAAAATGAGATTAATATTAGCATCAAGCTCAAAAAATAGACAAAATATTTTGAAAAATATAGGTTGGAAATATGAGGTTGTCAAAAGTACAGTTGAAGAAGAAAGTAATGCCACAGATTCTCGTGAATATGTTATGGATTTATCAAGAGATAAGGCTAATTCTGTTGCTTCACAAATTGATGGACAAGCTCTAATTATATCAGCAGATTCAGTTGTATATATGGATGGAAAAATTTTTGAAAAACCAAAAAGCAAGGAAGAAGCATTCAATAATATAAAATTAATGAGCGGAAAAGTTGTATATTTAAATACTGGTATGACAATTAAAGATTTATATAAAAACAAAGAAGTTACTTTTTCAGATGTAGTAGAAGTTCATTTAAGAGAAGTAGATGACGAAGATATAAAATGGTATGTAGAAAATGAAAAAAATGTATTAAATGGATGTGGATTTACAATCCCTGGTAAAGCTGAAATCTTTTTAGATAAGATTGTAGGCGATTTTAATACTATGTTTGGAATTTCTCCAAGTTGTATTTATTACAAATTAAAAGAGTTGGGTTATTCAATGAAAGATTTTGAAATGGCTGAATAGAATTATTCAATTAAAAGATAAAAAGACAAAGAACGGTTTTAACTAAAAGACGTTCTTTGTCTTTTTAGTTAGTTTCATAATTACAATAATACAGTCATAGTATTAATTGAGGTGAATTTTATGAATAAAATAAGCACATACATAAGATCAATTTTGCTACCAGTAATTGGAGGGGCAATTGTTGGAATAATTACATCACAATCAATAGATTACAACACATTAAAACAACCACCACTAGCACCACCAAGTGTATTGTTTCCAATAGTATGGACAATTTTATATATTTTGATGGGCGTATCATATGGTATATTGAAAAGTAAAGAACAAACAGATAAAGATATAGATTTAATATATTATGGTCAACTAATTGTAAATTATCTGTGGTCGTTTATCTTCTTTGTATTTAAATGGAGATTTATTGCTATATTATGGATCATTCTACTAGCTGTATTAGTTATCATTATGATAACTAAATTTTACAGAAAAAATAGTTTAGCAGGTTTACTTCAAATTCCATATTTATTATGGGTGTTATTTGCAACATACCTTACAGTAGGCGTGTATGTTTTAAATAAATAGAAAAAGATTTTGGAACACTGATAAAAATCTTCAGCCTAAATTTTAATTTGCTAATTATAAATAAAATATGTTATTATAATAAAAAAACAGATGTAAAGTTCTGGTTGCATTTTGAAAAATGACCAAATTGCAACCTAAAATTGATAGTAATACAAGTAGAAAAATACTAAACTAATAACTGAAGGAGGAATTAGTCTAATGAAATTTGGAGAGAATTTGTACTATTTAAGAAGAAGTGCAAAAATGAGTCAAGAAAATTTAGCAGAGAAAGTAGGTGTATCAAGACAAAGTGTTTCAAAGTGGGAAAATGGTGAAGCTTATCCTGAAATGGACAACATATTAAAGATATGTAAAATCTTTCACTGTAAAATAAATGATTTGATTCATGAAGATATTCAAGATATTGATTCATTAGATGAAGAAATTAAAATGAAAGTAGTAAAATTAGAAAAGGAAAAACAGAAAAGGTTAAAAGTTATTAGTAAAATTATTTATGTTATAACAAAAATAGGAAGTATTGTTGCAAGAGTTGGTGCAATATGCTTAATAGTAGCAACCGTTCTGCTAGCAGTATTTTTAAGTGGAACAAGTGTAAAAAACGAAAATGAAATTACAATGCAGTTAGGAAATCAAGTTGTTGAATACAAAAAAGTTAATGATAATATTGAGGTTAGTGGAGAATCAAAAGTTCATTTAGTTAAATTGGAAAATGGTGATTTGGATAAAATAGTAAATGTTTTAAACAATAATTCAAAAGAAAAATTAATGGGAACTTTAATAGCGTCTTCAGTGTGTTTTGTGGTAGGAATGTTTATACTAAGTTCTGCTCTAAACCATTTATCAGTTTTATTTAAAAATATAAATGAAGGAGATACACCATTTACGTTAGAAAATGTACATCACATCAAACAAATGTCATATTTAATGATAGCTATAACAATTGTAACAGCAATAGGAAATTTTATAAGCGGGTTAGTGTTTGAACAAGACTTTGATTTAGGATTTGACATTATTTCAATTTTGGTGTTTTATAGTATTGCATACATCTTTGAGTATGGATATGAATTACAATTAGATTCAAAAGGAAAAATTTATGGGGAGGAAGATGAAAATGAATAAAACAGAATTTATAAAAGAATTAACAGAAAAAACAGGATATGATGAGGAAAAATGTATTGTAATTAATAGCATTATAGAAGATACTTTCTTTGTAGGAGTAAACAATAAAGAAAAAATGAAAGCAAAATTAATTGAGAAAATGGGAGTAAGCGAAGAAGAAGCAGATAAAATTTATAATTCAGCAATGGAAATAATTGCAAGAGGCATGCTAAATAAAATGATCCACCCATTTAATAAGAAAGATAATAAGGATAACTAGTAGGTGTGTAAGTAATATTTCAAATTAAATAATTTAATCTGAAAGCGAGTGATTGTTGAAAATCATTCGCTTTTGTGGTATTATATAGGTTATAAAAAATAATTATCAAAAAGGAGAAAATAGAATGTCTTCGAAAAAAATCGGATTTACAATAGGAAAATTTGCTCCGTTCCATAAAGGACATGCATATTTGATTGAGACAGCACTAAAAGAAATGGACGAGTTTTATGTTGTTGTTTATGATACACCTCAATTTAATATTGACATAGATTCAAAAATAGATTCTATAAGAAAAAAATTTCCAAATGTAAAAATATTAAAAGCTTTCAATAGTCCAAAACAAATTGGGTTAGATAAAGAAAGTGTTGATATACAAATGAAGTATTTAGCAGATATTATTAAAGATGTTGATGTTGGATATTTTTATAGTAGTGAGAATTATGGAAAATGTGTCGCGGATTACTTAAATATTGAGAATAGAGTAATAGACAAAGATAGATTAGCATTTCCAATTAGTGCAACAAAATTGAGAAATGATGAGGAGTTACGCAAACAATGGGCGATAAATTAAGAATATAAAAGTTAAAAAAATAATTAATTCATATTTTGTGGAAGAGGCTGGAAAAGGTATGAAACATATATCTGCAGATGAATGTAATGCACAATTTGAAGGATTAATCTATTTTGAATATACAAAACTTTAAAAATGATTGAAAAATATAGAGGACACATCAAATAATAAATTTGGTGTGTCCTTTTTAAATAGTATTTTCGGATATTACACTGTATATAAAATTTACCCTGTAATTAAATGTCTAATTTCTTGATACAGGTACGGTTTAAATTCATTGATAGGTAAAGGCTCTTTATATAAGATAGAATTGAAGCATGTTGAACTTACTAGTTCTATAATCATATATAATGTAACTTCGGGATTTTCCATTTTTATATTTTGTTCTCTTATTCCATTTAAGAATAGTTGATAGATACTAGTTTCTTCTGCTTCGGTATTTTGATAAAGTTCATTTATAGCTTTTGTGTAGATGCCCCATGATAGATTTTTTGCAATAAATTGTAATAGTATTTGGTTTTTGTTTAGTACATCTATAATATAATCAATTATAAAAATAACTTGATCATCTAGTTTTGTTATTTCAGTTTTTTGTAATGCTTTGTATGCATCATTAAAAAGCTTATTTGATTTCTTTGCTATTAAAACATTTCTTAATTCAAATTTATCTTTAAAATAGGTATAAAATGTACCTTTAGCTACTTTGGCGTCGTCTACTATTTCTTGTATTGATGTTTCTTTGAAACCTTTATGAGTGAATAGTTTAAATCCACTATTTAATAAACGTGATTCCTTTTCAGCATCTTTTTCTTTTTTCATTTGGTTCATCTCCTTTTTTAGAGTAGGACGTTTGTCCTATTGATTTAATTATTACACAATACTGACCAAAAGTCAATATTTTTCAAAAAAGTATTGACTAATGGTCAAAATCGTAATATAATATAGTACAGCATAAAAATGACCAATGGTCAATATAAATATAAAAAGAAGGGAGTTATCATAATGCATAAGTTTGGAGAATTTGTGGTAAAGCATAGAAAACTTATACTAATAATTTCTATAATCTTATTAGTACCATCAATAATAGGATTTAAGGCCACAAGAGTTAATTATGACATTTTAACATATTTGCCTGGAGACATAAAAACAATACAGGGGCAAAATATTTTAACTGAAGATTTTGATATGGGTGCATATTCAATTGTAGTTCTAAAGAACATGCCATCAAAAGATATTATAAAATTAGAGGAAAAAATTGAAAAAGAAATAGACAACGTAGAAATGTGTGCAAGCATAGCAGATGTGACGGGAGAAGAGTTTCCATTAGAAATGTTACCAGAGGGAGTAACAGATAGAGTTTATAAAAATGGAGAAACTTTATTGCTAGTTACTTTTAAAGATGCTATTTCGTCAGATAAAACAATGGAGTCTATTCAAAAATTAAGAGATATAACAGATGAAAGATGTATGATAAGTGGAATGTCTGCCACTTTATTAGATACAAGAATTTTGTCAGAGTCTGAAATTACAATTTATGTTGTAATAGCTGTAATTCTATGTTTATTAATTTTAACTATTTCCTTAGACTCATTTGTTGCACCAGTACTTTTACTGCTAAACATTGGATTTGCAATACTTTATAATATGGGAAGTAATATTTTCTTAGGAGAAATTTCATATATTACTAAAGCTATAAGTGCTGTTTTACAGTTAGGAGTAACAATGGACTTCGCAATATTCTTATATCATAGTTTTGTTGCTGAAAAAGAAAATACAACTAATGCTAACGAGGCAATGGCAGCTGCAATTGGAAAAACTTTAGTTTCTGTGTTAGGTAGTTCGCTTACAACGTTTGCTGGATTCATAGCTTTGTGTAGTATGGATTTAACATTAGGAAAAGATATAGGAATTGTAATGGCAAAAGGGATAGTCTTTGGATTAATTTGTGTTGTAACAGTATTACCAGCTTTAATACTAGCATGCAACAATTTAATTGAAAAAACAAAGCACAAAGAGTTAATGCCAAAGTTTACTAAACTTTCAAATTTTGTTGTAAAATATCATATACTTTTTATACTTTTATTTATAGTAGTTTTACCATTTGCTTTTTATGGATATAAAAATACAGAAGTGTATTATAAATTAGATGCATCACTACCAAAAGATTTGCCAAGTGTTTCAGCTAATACAGAGGTTAAGGATACATTTAAAATAGTATCACCAGAATTGTTATTAGTAGATAGTAAATTAAGTAACGAAGAAATAAATAAAATGTTAGACGAAATCGAAGATGTAGAAGGAATAGATTGGGCATTGGGTGTAACAAAACTAGAAAAAGCTGGTGTGCCAGAAGGTATGATACCAGAAGATTTAGTAAAAAAGGTACAAAATGATAAATATAAAGTTGTTGTAATAAATTCTTTATATGAGATGGCTACTCCAGAAATAAATGACCAAATTGCTAAAGTAAATGGAATAATTGAAAAGTACGATGAAAATGCAATTTTGGCTGGAGAAGGTCCACTAATGAACGATTTAGTTACGGTATCAGATCACGATTTTAATAGTGTTAATATTGTATCAATAGTAGTTATATTTATATTAATGTTCTTTGTACTAAAATCAGTATCTCTTCCTGTAATATTGATAAGTATAATAGAACTTGCAATATTTATAAATATGGGAATTCCATATTATACCAAAACAGTTTTGCCTTTTGTATCATCAATTGTTATAGGTACAATTCAATTAGGTGCAACAATTGATTATGCTATTTTAATTACAACAAAATATGTTGGAAAACGTAAAGAGGGGGCAAATAAAAAAGATGCAGTAAATTTTGCATTATCTACTTCAATCAGTTCAATATTTGTAAGTGGTTTATGTTTCTTTGCAGCAACATTTGGTGTTGGAGTATATTCAAAAATAGAGATGATAAGCTCACTATGTACGCTAATGGCAAGAGGAGCTATAGTAAGTATGTTTACGGTAGTGCTTGTTCTGCCAGCATTCTTGATGTTGTTTGACAAACTAATTTGTAAAACAACAATAGGAATGAAAAAGTGTAAATAAAAAATTAGGAGGTATAAAAATGAATAAGTTTGTAAAGAAAACAGTAGCTGGATTAACAGCAAGTTTGATTGCTTTATATACATTACCTGTATATGCATTTGCAAGTACAGAAAGTGTTTATTCAAAATTAAATAATAATGGAGAAAGTTATAAAACTATTGTAACCACAAAAGAAATGGACGAGGTAAAACAAGAAAATATCGAAAAAGAATTACCTGTTGAAACCAGAATATCATATAAGTTAGACGGAGAAGAAATTTCTGCAAAAGATATAGCAGGGAAAAGTGGTAAAGTATCAATTAAAATTGAATATATAAATAAATCAGTAAAAAATGTATATGTAAATGGAAATGCTGAAACTATGTATACACCATTTGTTGTTGTTACAGGTACAATGATAGATAATGAAAATAATAAAAATATCGAAGTAAAGAATGGAAAAGTGATTGAAAGTGGTGATAAATCTGTAGTTATGGGGGTTGTTTTACCAGGGTTAGAAGAAAGTTTAAAATTATCTGGAAATTTATCTAACATAAATATACCAAGCAGTATTGAAATCACAATGGATTCTAAAAACTTTGAAATGAAAAATATAGTTTCATATGCTTCACCAAAATTGTTAGATGAAGATATTGATTGGAGTAAGCTAGATTATTTATTTAGTAAAGTGAATACATTGCAAAGTTCGGCAAATCAATTAGAAGAAGGTGTAAATAGTCTAAAAGATGGAATTTCTGAATTAAGTACAGGTGCAACTACTTTAAGTGATGGGGCAAACAAATTAAACGACGGTGCTAATACTTTAGATGCAGGAATTGATTCATTAAAAACAGGTGCAAATACTCTTAATGCAGGTGCTGAAAGTTTGTCAGCAGGAACTTCTGAATTAAGTAATGGAGCAGCAAGTGTTAATGATGGTGCTAGTGCTTTAAACTCTGGTATAAAAGATTTACAAACAGGATTGAAATCTGCAGGAGATGGTATAGTAAGTTTACAAAGTGGATCAAGTCAAGTTGCATCAGGTGCTTCAAACGTAAATGAAGGTGCAAATAACTTAAAGGGTGGATTGGAAGTACTCCAAGGAAATACATCAGCTTTAGAAGATGGAATGAATACTATTTCTAGTTCAGTTGAAACTTTAAGCAATGGTATGAATTCTATTAATACACAAGTTCAGGGGTTAAATTCTAAGATTAATCAATATGCTGGTCAATCAGATAATATAGCAAATTTAATTCAAGCTAATAAAAATGTTTTAGCTACATTGGGTGATGAGGATGTAGAATTAAAAGCAGTGATTACGCAAAATATTGCAGCTTTAGAGTCAGAACAAAAATTACTAGGAATGACATCTAACATTGATCAGTTAACAACAGGAATTGGACAAATAAATGCAGGATTAAATCAACTTAATCAAAGTACACAAAACTTACCTGCACAAGCTAGTGCATTATCAAGCGGGGTAAATCAATTAGTTGGTGGTGCAACTGAGTTATCAAATGGAACTCAAGCATTAAGTGATGGAGCAAGCTCATTAAACAGTGGAGCTAATACGTTGGCACAAGGTGCGGGGCAATTAACACAAGGTGTTTCTCAATTAGCAGATGGTTCAGACCAATTAGTTGCAGGTACTAAAAAATTATCAAATGGAGCAGACAGCGTAAATAATGGTGCCTCAGAATTAGCAAAAGGAACAGGTAGCATAGTTGATGGAGCAAATGCATTATCAAACGGAAGTAAGGCTTTATCTGAAGGAACAAGAAGTTTAGCTATTGGAACAAGCAGTTTAGTTGAAGGAACTGGTAAATTACAAAACGGTTCAGTAGAATTATCAAATGGAATGCACATGTTTAATAGTGAAGGTATTAGTAAGATTTCAGGATTTATAAATGGAGATTTAGGTGGACTCGTAACTAGAACTAAAAAATTGGAACAATTAGCTGACGAATATACCTCTTTTACAGGTGATGAAGATAGAGAAAGTGTTAAGTTTATTTCTATAATTGATTCAGTAAAAACTAGTCAAAAGAATGAAGATAAACAAGATATTACAGTTGAGAAGAAAAAATAAAATATTTTTTAAAAGCAAGTGTTGCCATGCACTTGCTTTTATGATATTATGACCTAAACAACAAAGGTTAGAGGTTAGGAAATGTTGATATACATCATATCAAAAGTTCAACATGCTTAACTTCATAAAGAAGGAGATAATTTACAAATGTCAAGATTATTAGTAGTAGATGGAAACAGCATTATGAACAGGGCTTTTTACGGAATTATGGGAAGTAAAATGCTTATGACAAAAGATGGAACGTATACAAATGCTGTTTACGGTTTTTTAGCAATTATTTTCAAAGTTATAGATGACTTAAAACCAGAGTATATGGCAGTAGCTTTTGACTTAAAAGCTCCTACAGAAAGGCATAAAAGGTATGAAGGTTATAAAGCAAATAGACACGGAATGCCAGATGAACTTAGAGCTCAAATGCCAATAATTAAAGATGTTTTAAGAGCTATGAATATCACAATTATAGAAAAAGAAGGATATGAGGCTGATGATGTTTTAGGAACTTTATCTAAAAGAGGCGAAGAAAGTGGAGTTGATGTAACAATACTTTCTGGAGATAGAGATACATTTCAACTTGCGACTGATAAGGTTACAATTAGAATTCCTAGAACTAAAGCTGGTAAAACCGAAGAAGATGATTTTGATAGAGCAAAAGTAATAGAAACATATGGTGTAGAACCTAAACAGTTGATAGAAGTAAAAGGGCTGATGGGTGATACTTCTGATAATATTCCAGGAGTACCTGGAGTTGGTGAAAAAACAGCTTTAAATCTAATTAAAGAATATAAAACAATAGAAAACTTGTACAAATCATTAGATGAAGGGACAGCAACTTCTGTTAAAGGAAAAATGAAAGAAAAAATAATTGAAAATAAAGATTTAGCCGAACTTTCATTATTCTTAGGAACTATAAACGTGGAAGTTCCTATAGATGAAACTATTGAAGATTTAAAGGTGCAGGAATGGAACAAAGAAGACGTTTTAAGTTTATTTAAAGAGCTTAATTTTAACAGATTTATAGATAGATTTAATTTAAACGAGTTCCATAGTAAAAAAGAAAGTGAAGAACAATTTGAAATTATAGATGTAAATTCTATAGAAGATGTTATAAATACTGTAAAATCACAAGGAAAACTTATTTATTATTTTGGAAAATCAATTGAAAAACAAAGTAAAAATATAATAAAGAAAAAGATAAAATCGATAAATATTTATAATCCAGAGAATAACAAAGTATACTATATCAAAATAAAGAATTTGGATGAGTTTTTAGATACGTTTAAAATAGTGTTAGAAGATGAAAGCGTTTTGAAATATGGTTTTTCAATGAATGAGGATTATGTTTTGCTAATGGAACATAATGTTTGTTTAAGTAAAATTGTATTTGATGCAGAAATAGCGGGTTACGTTTTAAACCCAACAGGAAAAGCAACAATGCAAAATTTATCAGTTGAGTATTTAGATATTGATGTGGATAGTTTTGTTATAAACAACAATAAAACTACCGAGAATAGCAGTGAAAATGAACAAATGAATTTATTCGATTCTTTAGCTAATTCTAATGCGGTAGAAGAAGTTGACGCTGATAAATATGAAAATGCACTTTATGCATTTTGCATAGGAAAGCTATATGAGCCTACGATTAAAAAGTTAGAAGAAATTAATAGCTTAGATTTATTTAATAATATTGAAATGCCATTGGTTGAAGTATTAGCACAAATGCAAGTAAATGGGATGTATGTTGACAAAAACGAACTAATTGAAATTGGAGATAAGCTTAAGAGTGATTTAGAAGTTTTAACAAGAGAAATACATGAATTAGCAGGAGAAGAATTTAATATCAATTCGACACAACAGCTTGGAAAAATATTATTTGAAAAATTAAACTTGCCTGTAAAAAAGAAAACGAAAACAGGATATTCAACAGATGTGGATATATTAGAAAAGCTAAAAAAATATCATCCAATAATTGAAAAAATATTGGAATATAGAAGTTTGATGAAATTAAATTCAACTTATGTTGAAGGATTACTTCCATATATAAATGAAAAAGACAATCGAATTCATTCATTCTTTCATCAAACAATAACAGCAACAGGAAGAATAAGTTCAACGGAGCCTAATTTGCAAAATATACCAACTAGGATTGAACTTGGAAAAACACTTAGAAAAGTGTTCAAGCCAAAAGAGGGGTACATATACATAGATGCTGATTACTCGCAAGTAGAATTAAGAGTATTAGCGCACATTTCTAAAGATGAGAATATGATGCATGCATTTTTAAATGATGAAGATGTTCATAAGCAAGCAGCTTCAAAAGTTCTTGGAATTCCAATTGAAGAAGTAACGAAAGAACAACGTTCATCTGCTAAGGCTGTTAACTTTGGAATAGTATATGGAATCAGTGATTTTGGATTATCAGAACAACTTGGAATTAGTAGAAAAGAGGCTAAAAGTTATATAGAACAATATCTTGAAAAATATAGTGGAATTAAACAATTTATGGATAATATTGTTGAAGAAGCAAAAGAAAAGGGATATGTTGAAACATTATTTCATAGAAGAAGATATATTCCAGAGCTTTCTTCAAATAATTATATGGTTAGGCAATTTGGTTCAAGAGCAGCTATGAATACGCCAATTCAAGGAACGGCAGCTGATATTATGAAGATTGCAATGATTAATGTGTTCAATAAATTGAAATCTGAAAAACTAGATGCAGACCTTGTTTTACAGGTTCATGATGAATTGATTATTGAGTGTAAAGTTGAACAGAAGGATAAGGTCGCTAGATTGCTTAAGGAAAATATGGAAAATGCAATTAAGATGGAAGTGCCACTTAAGGTTGAGACTTCGGAAGCTTATAATTGGTACGAGGCTAAATAGTACTCTACAGAATTAACAAAAGAATTTATTTTGAAGGGGAGATTTAATGCGAGCAAAGTTTACGTTTAAATTGATAATATCAGTGGCTATTATTTTGGTTATGATATTATTATTTAAAGAATTCAATGTTTATAATTTAATACGAAAGCAAATATATAAACAGGAATATTCAGAATATGTAAATAAATATGCACAAATGTATGAAATTGATCCTATGTGGATTTACGCAATAATAAAGGTAGAAAGTAATTTTAATTCTAATGCTACGTCGGGTAGTGGAGCTAAAGGTTTAATGCAACTAATGGATAACACTGCTTCGGATTTAGCAAAGGAATTAAAGGTTGAAAAATTTGAAGCTAGTATGTTGTATAATCCTGAAATAAATATTATGCTTGGTACAAAATATTTTGATAAGTTATTAGCAAAATATAATGAAAATTATTATTTAGCAATAGCGGCGTATAATGGTGGAATAGGAAATGTTGATGAATGGATAAACAAGGGAGTTATTAGTCCAGATGGTTCTAACATTGAGAATATTCCATATAAGGAAACCAATATGTATGTTAGAAAAACTATAAATGCTCATATTGCATATGTGGAACTTTATAGTTAGAGAAATAAATTAAATGGAGGTAAAAGTCATGTCAGTTTTAGTAACAGGTGGTGCAGGTTATATTGGAAGCCACACAGTAGTTGAATTATTAAATAGAGGAGAAGAAATAGTTATTGTAGATAACTTTAGCAATAGTAAACCTGAAATGCTTGATAAAATTAAGCAAATTACAAATAAAGATTTCAAATTTTACGAGGTTGATTTATTAGATAAAGAAAAACTAGAAAAAGTATTCGAAGAGAATCCAGATATTGATTCTGTTATCCATTTTGCAGGGTTAAAGGCCGTTGGAGAATCTGTAGCAAAGCCAATTGAATATTATCACAACAATATAACAGGAACGTTGATATTATTAGATGTTATGAGAAATCATAATTGTAAGAAAATTGTTTTTAGCTCTTCTGCAACTGTATACGGTAACCCTAAAACAGTTCCTATTAGAGAAGATTTTCCTTTATCAACAACAAATCCATATGGAAGTACAAAATTAATGATTGAGCAAATATTGAATGATGTATACGTTTCTGATAATGAGTGGAGCGTAATTTTACTTAGATACTTCAATCCAATTGGAGCACATGAAAGTGGAATAATTGGTGAGAATCCTAATGGTATACCAAATAATTTAATGCCATACATTAATCAAGTTGCTTGTGGAAAATTAGATTATTTAAGAGTATTTGGAAATGATTATGATACTGTTGATGGAACAGGAGTTAGAGATTATATTCATGTTGTAGATTTGGCTCAAGGACATTTAAAAGCGTTAGATAAAGCTCGTAATTTTAATGGGGTTGAAGCATATAATTTGGGAACAGGAACAGGTTATTCTGTTTTACAAATTGTGAAAGCTTTTGAAGATGCAACAGGTGTTGAAGTTAAATACAAAATAGTAGAAAGAAGACCAGGAGATATTGCAACATGTTATGCAGATGCAAGTAAAGCAAAGAACGATTTAGGATGGGAAGCAAAAAAAGGAATAGAAGAAATGTGCAAAGATTCTTGGAGATTTACTTCTAAAAATAAATAATTAAATAATAAAAACTCTCCATATGGAGAGTTTTTTATTTGGATAATTAAGCTGCGTCATTTGCATCTACTTTATCTGTTATATTTTTTTCGATATCTTCTATGTTAATATCTGGTAATTTTTCTTCTATCTCAGTTTCAATGCTAGGTGTTACAGGTAAAGTATTAGTTTTTGTTTCTGTTTTCTTATCTTTGTAAATATCTTCAGCTTTAACATTTATACCAATAAGTTTTAATCTGTCTGGAAGAACTTCTGAAGCTTTTTTCAATATTTTATTTCCTTCAGATTCTAATTCGCTATTAGATAATTTGAATACTCTAACTGAATTGTTTTCATCTAATGTAGGTACTGAAACATCAGTAAATTCAAATGTTCCGTTAAAATTGATTTCTGCTGATTCATCATCATATTTGAAAGCTACACGTCCATCAATATCAACAGGTTCTTTCTTATAATTTCCATTTGCTGAAAGCATTACATCAAATTTTGCATCTGCATCTGGAATATTAACAGATAAATCTATCTTCTTTTCATTTTTCTTGTTTATAAATTCGTAATCAGCTGTTGCAACTGTTTTTTCATATGCATCTATAGAAATTGTTCCTGCTCTTTCATCGTCTTTGTTTTTAGTAAATTCATCAGTTATAACAATAAATGGTGTATCTTCATCTTCATATAATGAGTAAATGTTTTTGTTTTTACCATATTCAGCAGTAGCTATTGTCATCTCGTCATCTGCATCAAATGCTTTAACTTCTATTTTTGCAAGTTTACCGTTTTTTGTATAAACAGCTATTGTAACTCCTTGGTCATCATAATCTTTTATGTATTCAAGTTCTTCAAGTATTTGATCACAAGCTTCATTAATTAAATATTCTACTTGACTTTGTTTTATTTTAGATTGACCTGTTGATTGTTTTAAGTATGAAGAAAGTCCTGTAGATTCAACAAGTAGATTTGCCTTATCTGTTATTAATCCAGATAGAACATCGTCATCTTTAATAGTATTTGTTAAGTTTTCTGCAAAAGTATAAGCATCTTCACCATTTAATGTTAAATAATAAGCAGTTGTCTTTACATCTTTACCGTCAACTTCAACTTCTACACCGTTTTTCTTAGAGTAGCAATCTTTTGGTACCATTGTTGTAAAAGCATCTCTATAAGTTTTATCAAAATGTTTTAAATCTGAATCAGAGATATACATTAATTCATATAAATCTAAACTTCCAGCTTTCTTTAACATTTCAGATGCCATTTCCATAGATTCTGTTGAATATGAATCTCTAGAAGCATTTTTCTTATAGTATTCTATTAAATCGTCTAAAGAAACAGCAACATATTTATCATATAAATCATCACAACCAACTCCAACTGTTGTTCCATTTGTAACTAAATCTAATGTTAATACTTCTGAGTCTTTTGCATATAAACCTATTTTGTTTTGAGTTTTGTTATTAGATACATCATTGCTAGATTCAATAGTTATTTTACTATTGTTAATTGTTTTTTCAACATCAGCATCTAATTCTGTAATATCTAGGTTTGCAGTTACATCAAATTTGCTTTTATATGATTTGTCTTTGATTTCTTTATAATCTTTTAGCACATCTGAGTAATCAGCGAATTTTTTGCCTTCAATTCCAAGAGCTCTATCTATTTGTTTAGCCCAAACAGTTTGTGCAGGTTTCATAAAATCTAAGAAATCAGTCTTAAACCATAATAATGCAAATCCTCCACCTAAAAGTCCTAGTATAAGTATTATTACTAGGGGTATAATTATTTTCTTTTTCATTAAAAATCCTCCTTTTAAATTATTTCACTAATAATTATTACACAATTAATTGTAAAATACAAGTAAAAAAATAAAATATAGGGCAAAAAAATAATTGAAAAATGCCGAAATTTATATTGACATATATTTTTTTTAATGATAATAATAGAAATGTCTAGAATATTACAGCTATCTGGAGGAAATAAGATATATGACAAATACAAATTTATGGCAATACACAGATGAAAAATATAATAAAATAAGTGACGAAGAAACTATAAAGTTAATTAAGTCAGGAGACAAATCTGCACTGGACTTTATTATGAACAAGTATAAAGAGGTTGTTAATATTAAGGTTAGCAAATATTTTATTATTGGAGCAGAAAAAGAGGATATTGTGCAAGAGGGATTAATAGGACTGTATAAAGCTATTAAGAATTTTGACCCTGAAAAAGAGAATTCTTTTAAGACTTTTGCAAATTTATGTATTGAAAGGCAATTAATAACTGCTATAAAAACATCAAATAGACAAAAACATATGCCTTTAAATTCGTATCTATCATTAAATATGTCTGCATATGAAGATGATGAAGCTGATGAGGTTATAGATGTATTTGATTCAAACCAAATAGAAGATCCTTTAGATACAATTACAAAAAGGGAGTACTATTCTGAAATTGAAAATGCAATTGATAAATCATTAAGTGATTTTGAAAAAAAGGTTTTAAATAGATTTGCTAAGGGAGAGTCATATGTTCAAATTGCAGATAAATTAAATACTCCAGTTAAATCAGTAGACAATGCAATTCAAAGAATAAGAAAAAAAGCCATAAGAAATATAGTAGACGAATAAATTTTAGTCAATATATGTTAACTCATATATTGACTTTTTATTAATATTATTGTAAATTTAAATAGAGGCATTTTAATTGCCGATTTGTTTGTGCTTATGTAGCTCAGTAGGTAGAGCACCACCTTGGTAAGGTGGAGGTCGACGGTTCGATCCCGTTCGTAAGCTCCATTATTTTTTACAAACGAAAAAACATATAAAATTAAAAAGGGGAACGGATTATATGGACGAAAATTTAAAAAGTCAGAAAGTTAAAGATGTCTTAAAAGTTGTTGCTATATGTGCAGGAGTATTAGTATGTGTAGCAGCTATTTCATTTGGCATGTATGAGTTTTTCAAGGCAAGAACACAAAACAATGTACAAGCAGTAGCTCAGAATGGACAAGCTAATAGTGAAAATGAGAGCCAAGTAGAAGTAATTGAATTAATAGATCCAGAGACATTAGATGAAGAGGAACTAGAGGGAGAAGAAAATACTGAAGAAGCTGAAGAGGTTGAAGAAGAAAATCTTTCTGAAGAAGAAAAACAAAAACGAGCAGAGGAAAAAAAGAAAAAAGAGGAAGAACAAAAAAAGAAACAAGAAGAGGCTAAAAAAGCGCAATCTCAAGGGAAACCTTATTGGATAAAAGTAAACTGTGCAGCAAACACAGTTACAGTATATGGAAAAGATGGAGACGGAAATTACACAGTACCTGTAAGAGCAATGGTATGCTCAGTTGGTTCATCTACACCAAGGTCAGGGGTATATCATACTCCTCAAAAAGCAAGATGGGGAACATTGATAGGACCTGTTTGGGGACAGTACTGTACTAGAATTACAGGACAAATATTGTTCCATTCTGTTCCATATTTAAGACAAAACGATCCGTCATCTCTTGAATATTGGGAGTATGATAGATTAGGAACACAAAGATCATTAGGATGCATACGTTTAACTGTAGCAGATGCCCAATGGATATATAATAATTGTCCTCTTGGAACTTCTGTTGAATTCTATTCTAATGCATCTAATCCGGGACCTTTAGGAAAACCAGGAATCCAACCGGTAACTGCAGCTGGAGAACCATATAGAGGATGGGATCCAACAGATCCGAATCCAAATAATCCTTGGAAAAATAAATTGAAAAAAGAAGAAGAAGAGAGAAAAGCTAGAGAAGAAGCTGAAAGAAAAGCCGAAGAAGAAAGAAAAGCAAAGGAAGAAGCAGAAAGAAAAGCTGAACAGGAAAGAAAGGCAAAAGAAGAGGCTGAAAGAAAAGCTGAGGAAGCAAAGAAAAACGAAATAACTATTCCAAATGTTATTGGAAAAGCTGAATCAATTGCTAAGAATGATTTAAAAGATTTGAATGTAACAGTAAAATATTCAGAAGATGCAAGCAAGAGCAATGGAGTTGTTTTATCTCAAAGTATTAATGGAGGAACAAAAGCTAAAAAAGGAGATAAAATAACAATTACTGTAAACAAAATAACAGAAATATCTGTTCCAAACGTCGTTGGAATGTCTGAAACCGCAGCAAGGAATACACTAAAAGATTTTGTTGTTACTGTCAAATATGCAGAAGATAAAAACAAAAGAGATGGAACAGTAATACAACAAAGTTTAAAAAATGGAATAAAAGCAAAAAAAGGTGATAGCATTACAATAACTCTTAATAAAATCAACAATAGTACTGAAGATAATGAAGGAAATAACGATGAAAATAATGAAAATTAGGTGAATGATATGAAAGACCTTAGTTTTAGTGGTAAGAGTAAGATTAAAACAATATTTCAGTACGTAACATGCGTATTGATAATAGAAGTATTAATTATTACAATAAATATTATAAAATTATCGGTTGATAATAAAAATGTAACAAGCGAGATCTTTACAGAAACATCACACATTAATTCAACTCAAATGAAAGATGAGCAATCAATTGGTAATGCCAAAATAACAATATTAAGTTATGATGAGTTAAATTATTACATAAAAGTAAATTTGAAAAATCAGAGCGTTACAATTTATGCAGCCGACGAAAATGAACAATATACAATTCCAATTAGGAAAATGATATGTTCAACAGGTATATCTACGCCAACCCAGGGTGTGTTTGAAATATCTGACAAATATGAATGGGCATACCTTGTTGGAAATGTATATGGTCAATATGCTACAAGAATTACAGGTCCTATATTATTTCACTCTGTTCCATATGTCTCACAAGACAAATCTAGTCTAGAGTATTGGGAGTTTGATAAGTTGGGGCAACCTGCATCAAAAGGTTGTGTTCGTTTAACAGTTGAAGATGCAAAATGGATTTTTGAACACTGCAAACAGGGAACACAGGTGGAATTTTGTTATGAATCAGAAGTTGATAATACTTTAAAGATGCAAACACAAATGAAAATATCAGATTATGATGATGAATTAAGAGGGTGGGATCCAACAGATCCTGACCCAAGAAATCCATGGATAAAATTTAAAATGCAAAATAAAGGAGAGAATGAATAATTATGAAAATAGGTATAGTAGGACTTCCAAACGTTGGAAAGAGCACATTATTTAACGCAATTACTAATGCTGGAGCAGAATGTGCCAATTACCCATTCTGTACTATAGAGCCAAATGTGGGAGTTGTTCCTGTTCCAGATGAAAGATTAGATGAATTAGCAAAAATGTATAATCCAGAAAAAGTAACACATGCGATTATTGAATTTGTTGATATTGCAGGTTTGGTAAAGGGTGCAAGCAAAGGTGAAGGATTAGGAAATAAATTTTTATCACATATTAGAGAAGTAGATAGTATAGCACAAGTTGTAAGATGCTTTGAAAATCCAAATGTTGTTCATGTTGATGGTAATATTGATCCATTAAGAGACATTGAAACAATTAATTTAGAATTGATTTTTGCTGATATCGAAACTCTAGATAAAAAACTTGCAAGAGCGAGAATAAAATTAAAAGCAGATAAAAAAGCTCAAAGCGAGATTGATGTTTTAGAGAAAGTTAAAGCAGCATTAGAAGCAGGAAAATGCGCGAGAACAGTGGAATTAAGCGAAGAGGAGGAAGAGTATTTAAAAGATACATTTCTTTTAACAAGAAAACC
The DNA here is from genome assembly GCA_017470645.1 of Clostridia bacterium. Classification (GTDB taxonomy): domain Bacteria; phylum Bacillota; class Clostridia; order TANB77; family CAG-508; genus CAG-492. Next base: position 54,723 of record JAFUYJ010000028.1, on the reverse strand, counting down.
AACATTATATATAGCTAATGTTTCAGAAGAACAACTTCAAGATATTGATAATGATGAAAATATAAACAAAGTAAAAGAATATGCTAAAACTGAAGACGCAGAAGTTATTCCACTTTGTGTCAAAATTGAAGAAGAACTTGCATCTCTAGAAGATGACGATAAAAAAGAAATGCTGGAAGCACTAGGACTTAAAGAATCAGGACTAGATAAAGTTATAAAAGCAAGCTATGATTTATTAGGTTTAATGTCATTTTTAACTGCAGGGGAACCTGAAGTTAGAGCATGGACTATAAAAAAAGGAACAAAAGCACCTCAAGCTGCTGGTAAAATTCATTCTGATATTGAGAGAGGATTTATCAGAGCGGAGATTGTTTCATATGATGACTTAGTTAGAGAAGGTTCAATGAATAAAGCAAAAGAAAAAGGATTAGTGCGATCTGAAGGTAAAGATTACATTATGAAAGATGGAGATGTTGTTTTATTTAGATTCAACGTATAAGAGCAAAGTGAAAGAATGAAAAAATCGACTTAAATGTCGATTTTTTTGATTCTAAAAATTACAAGTGAATAAAATAAAAAAAATTACAAAAAATATATTGACGAAAAATATTTTTAAATGTAAAATTATAATATAAAAGTATATTCAAAAGAAAAAAGGAGAAAAAATATGAGAAAAATAGGAAAATTAGTTTTATTAATGTTAATAATTCTTACTGTTGCATTTGCATTGACAACTAAAGTAAATGCTGCTGATGAGCTAGATTATAGTGGATATGAAGAAATTGGAGGAGATGACACACCTACTACACCAGAAACACCTGCTCCAACAGAAGAAAGTAAACCTGCAGATGAGCAACCAGCACAAAAAAACACACCAGAATCAGAAAAAACACCGGAACCAGCTGCAGAGAAAACACCTACACCTAAAACAAATGATTCAAGTTCTGCAAATACTTCAACATCAAATCACATTCAAGCAGGTAGCTTTGTTACAGTAGCGTATGCTGTTACAGGAGTTATAGCTGTTGTTGCAATAAGTTTAGGATATATTAAATTTAAAAAATACAATTTTTAGAATATAAATAATAAAAAAGTTTGCAAAATAAGCACATATTTTTTGAAAATTTTTCAAAAATAGGTGCTTTTTTTATTAATCTATGATAGAATACAAAATGTAAAAAATAAAAAAGGAGAGTGCAAAAAATGTCTGAAATTAAGTACAAACGAATTCTATTAAAATTAAGTGGTGAAGCTTTGGCTGGAGAAAACAAAACAGGTATATCACCAGAGGTATTAGATGATATAACAGCACAAGTTAAAGACTTAAGAGATTTAGGAGTAGAAGTAGCAATAGTAGTTGGAGGAGGAAACTTCTGGAGAGGAAAATATGGTCATACAATGGAAAGAACTACTTCAGATTATATGGGAATGCTTGCAACAACTATAAACGCTTTGGCTTTACAAGACGCATTAGAAGCTAAAGGAATGTTTACAAGAGTTCAAACAGCTATAGAAATGAGAGAAATAGCAGAGCCATATATAAAAAGAAAAGCAACTAAACACTTAGAGAAAGGTAGAATTGTTATATTTGCAGCAGGAACTGGAAACCCATTCTTTACTACAGATACATGTGCGGCTTTAAGAGCAGCAGAAATCGATGCTGAGGTAATTTTAGTTGCAAAAACAATAGATGGAGTATATTCAGCAGATCCAAAGGTTGATCCAAATGCTGTAAAATATGATGAAATAACTTATTTAGACATATTGAATAAAGATTTAAAAGTAATGGATTCAACAGCTACATCTTTGTGTAGAGACAATAATATTCCGTTAATAGTGTTTGCTATGAGTGAAAAAGGAAACATGGTGAAAGCTGTTAAAGGTGAAAAAGTTGGAACTTTAGTAAAATAGTTTGGAGGAAATGATTATGGATTATAATGAAATTAAAGAAAAAATGGATAAAACAATAAGTGTATATGCTGAGAATTTAGCAGAAATTAGAGCTGGTAGAGCAAACCCAGCAATTTTAAATAAAATTACTGTAGATTATTATGGTGTGCCAACACCAATTAGTCAAGTTGCTGGAATTTCTGTTCCAGAGGCTAGACTTATAGTTATTCAACCTTGGGATGCTAATATTTTAAAAGAAATTGAAAAAGAAATTTTAAAATCTGATATTGGAATTAACCCTAATAATGATGGTAAGGTTATTAGATTGGCTTTCCCTGAATTAAATGAAGAAAGAAGAAAAGAAATTGTTAAGGATATTAAGAAAATAGCAGAGGATGCTAAAGTGGCAATTAGATCTATTAGAAGAGATGCTATAGATGGCTTTAGAAAACAACAAAAAGATTCTGAGATTACTGAGGACGAGTTAAAGGTTGCTGAGGATGAGGTTCAAAAGATTACTGATAGTAAGATTGCGGAAATTGATAGTATTTTGGCTAATAAGGAAAAAGAGGTTATGAGCGTTTAGTTTTTTACTTTTGCAGATAGCCGTCAACGAACTAGTCGGTCCCCACCTTGACTACACTTAATAAAATAATATATATTTCTGCGGTTACATAATCACAATCGCTGACTACTCTATAAAAATGGAGGGAAGAATTTGGATGGATTTTAAAGAGGAACTAATAAAAAAATCAACACTCATAAATGAAGAAATAAAAAAATATTTGAAGAGAGAAGATTGTCCTGAGAGGGTTTTAAATGAGGCCATGGAGTATAGTTTGATGGCGGGTGGAAAAAGAATTCGACCTGTTTTGATTATGGCTGCGTATGAACTTTTTAAAGATGATGTTCAAGAGGTTTTTCCTTTTGCTGTGGCTATGGAAATGGTGCATACCTTTTCTTTGATTCATGACGATTTACCAGGTATAGATAATGATGATTATAGAAGAGGGAAACTTACAAATCATAAAAAGTTTAATGAAGCTACAGCTATTCTTGCGGGTGATAGCCTTTTGAATTATGCATATAACATATTAATTAAAAATATAATTAATAGTAATAGCAATTCTGAAAGAAAGATGGAAGCTTTGAAAGAACTTTCTAATGGAATTGATAGGATGATTGCTGGAGAGTATATTGATACTGAATATGAAGGCAAAGAGATCTCTAGTCAGTATCTGGAGTATATGCATGAAAATAAAACTGGTGCTTTAATAACAGCATCTGTTAGAATTGGTGCATTGCTAGCAGGAGCTAGTTTGGAGGATTTAAATAAATTAACTATTTATTCTGAAAGAATTGGGTTAGCTTTTCAAATTAGGGATGATATTTTATCTGAAATTGGTGATAGTAAGATACTTGGAAAGCCAGTTGGAAATGATAAAGAAAGAGGCAAATGTACATATACAACTAAATATGGATTAGAAACGGCACAAAAAATGCTAAATGAAATAACTAATGAAGCTGTTAATATTATGGATTCATATGAAAAGGGAGCATTTTTAAAAGAATTGGCTTTATATATAGCTAATAGAAATAAATAATAGAAATATTACATAGTGGAAAATTAAATGTCAAAGGAGTTTTTTATGGAGAATGATTTAAACATACCACAACATATAGCAATTATTATGGATGGAAATAGACGTTGGGCGAGAGCAAGAGGCGTTGAAACAAAAGAAGGACACAAAGCCGGTGCTGACAACCTTGAAACTATTGCAAAATATTGTAATAAATTAGGTGTTAAATATTTAACAGTTTATGCGTTTTCAACAGAAAATTGGAAGAGAAGCAAAGAAGAAGTTTCTGCGTTAATGTTACTGTTGAAAAACTATTTAAAAAAGTTTTCTAAAGATGCAAATAAGGATAATATAAAAATAAAAATTTTGGGAGATATAGAAACGCTTGAACCAGGATTAAAAAAGAGTATCCAAGATGCAGTAGATAGAACCAAAAACTGTACTGGTTTAACGTTGAATATTGCATTTAATTACGGTGGAAGAGCAGAAATAACACATGCTGCGAAAATAATTGCTGAAAAATTAGCTAACAAAGAAATAGAAATAAAAGATATTAATGAAGATTTGCTTTCAAAAAATATGTATACAGAAAATCAACCGGATCCAGATTTGTTAATAAGACCTGGAGGAGAACAGCGTACAAGCAATTTCTTGGCATGGCAACTTGTTTATTCTGAATTTTATTTTACAGATAAATATTGGCCAGATTTTAGTAAAGAAGATTTATTAGAAGCTATCAAAGTATTTAACAAAAGAAATAGAAAGTTTGGAGGAAAATAATATGAATATGAAACGTGTTAGTACAGCATTAATTGGATTTCCTATTGTCGCAGGGCTTCTGATTTTTGGAAATAAATATGTTATAGATGCATTATTTGCTGTTGTTTCTTTGTTTGCTCTATATGAATATAATCACGCATTAAAATTGAAAGCTAAGCCAGTACAATGGATAGGCTATGTGGCTTGTATTTTAATTGCTTTTATACATATAATTCCTATACAACATTTAATAACTATTATTGGAATTTTGATACCAAGTACTGTTTTAATTTTGTTTTTACATGTAATAATTTCGAATATGAAAATTAATATTGTAGATATTGCATTAACTTTATTTGGAATTTGCTACATTGTTTTATTTTTGCTATTCCTACCAATACTTATGGGACGTGAAAATGGTAAACTATTAGTGTGGTATATAATCTTTGCAGCATGGGGAACAGATGTGTTTGCATATTTTGTTGGCAAAAAATTTGGAAAACACAAATTTAGTCCTGTAAGTCCAAAGAAATCAATAGAGGGATGCGTTGGTGGAGCTTTGGGAGCTTTAGTTTTATTTGTATTATATACAATCTTTTTAAATGTTCATCATGATATGGGTATTAATTATTGTATAATAGCTGTAATTGCTGTATTGCTAAGCTTGATTGGTCAAGTAGGTGATTTTTCAGCTTCAACTATTAAAAGATACGTGGGAATAAAGGATTACAGCAATTTATTTCCAGGTCATGGAGGAATGTTAGATAGAATAGATAGTGTAATATTTATAGCACCTTTTGCATATTTTCTATTGATGATAATTTAAATATTTAGTCTAGCAACTGTATCGTATAGTGCAGTTGCTAAAAAAATATAAAATGAGAATTGGAGGAATTAATTTGGTTGTAATTATAAATGCAATAAAAATTATTTTCTTACTTGGATTTTTAGTGTTGATACATGAAAGTGGCCATTTTTTTATCGCTAAATTATGCAGAGTTACAGTAAATGAATTTGCGATAGGGTTTGGACCTACAATATGGAAAAAACAAGGGAAGGTTACCAAATATGCTTTACGTCTAATTCCGCTAGGAGGATTTGTAAGCATGGAAGGCGAAGAAGAACGCTCGAGTAAAAAGGGGTCTTTTAGTGAAGCTAGTATATTTAAAAGGATAGCAATAGTAGCTGCAGGTGGATTGGTAAATATTATTTTTGCAGTTTTACTATTTTGGTGTTTATCTGCTTATTATGTTGGAATAAAAAATGCTTTTTTTAATGTTGGATATTTTATTAAGGCTATGTTTGATGGTGTTATTCAACTTTTTACTGGTAAAGTTACTGTAGACCAAATGATGGGACCTGTTGGAATTTCAAGTGTTATATCAAAAACTTCGGATATTGCAGATTTCATTTATATTATGTCCGTTATATCTTTATCACTTGGAGTTACAAACTTATTACCATTTCCACCGCTTGACGGAGGAAAAATTGTTTTGCTAATTATAGAAGGTATCCGTAAAAAGCCATTTAGTCAGAAATTTGAAGTAGCTCTGCAATCTGCGGGATTTTTGATTTTGATTACTCTGTCAATTTTTGTGACATATAATGATATTTTAAGATTATAAAACAGGAGAAAAAAATGAGATACATAAATGAAGAAAAACTTTCAAGAATAAAACTAACAAAAACAAATTTTTTTGTAGCAATAGATTTTGATAAAACAATAACAGCCAATGAAAGTGCAGATTCATGGGATGCAAGTGGAAAGATGCTGGGAACTGAATTTAAAGAAAAACTATACGAAATGTACTATAAATATGGACCAATTGAACAGGATTATAATATTAGTTTTGAAGAAAAATATAAAGCGATGGAAGAGTGGTATTATGGTTGCATGAACTTATATTATACGTATGGCTTGACACAAGAGAAGTTAAATAAATCAATTGACAATAGTGACATAATATTTAGAACTGGTGCAAAAGAGTTTCTAAGTGATATGCATAAAAACAATATTCCAGTCATTATATTATCAGCTGGAATTGGCAATGTAATTGAAAGATTTTTACAAAAAAACAATTGCTATTACAAAAACATGCATATAATAAGCAATTTTATTCCGTTTGATGAAAAAGGAAATATCAAAAAATATGAAGGAGAACTAATACATACTTTAAACAAAACAACAGAAGGTAAAATCACACCAGAATTAGCAAAAAAAATAGAAGGCAAAGAGTATAGGTTACTTTTAGGGGATTTTATTGAAGATAAGAAAATGATTCCTATTAATGAATGGAGTCAGACGATTACTGTACGGATTTCTTGGAAGAAAGGTTGAAGAAAACCTTGAAGTATATAAGCAAAACTTTGATGTAGTTCTGACACAGGAAGATGCTACTTTTGATGCGGTTGGTAAAATTATATTAAAATAAAAGAAAATCAGATTTTTGAACTCAAACTAATTATTTCAAAAATCTGATTTTTGTTTTTGTAATACAAATGTAACATAAATTTAACATGATTGTAATAAAAGTTAAAAGTGTTGATATAAAAGAGTTAGAAGACTTCTTACAAATAAAGGAAGAGGTAAAAATATTTAATCTTGAGTTGAAAATTGATAGAATAATATTGAATAAATAAGCAAAAAAATACACTCTTTAGGAGCTTTTGTTATTTTTTGCAATAATAATTGACAGCATAGGAAAGGGAGTGATTGTATAAAAAAATTTAAACTAAAGCTAATTGTACTGGGAATGTTCTTTCTTGTTGTAATGAGCATATCTGGAATATATGCTTTAGCTAATCAAAGTACTAATGGAGCTTTGGTTACAGGAATTGTTGATATAGAAATACAGACGTTTAAACTGGATAATGGTCAAGAAACTAAATATAATGATACAAATAAAACGGTAATGCCTGGAGAAACTGTTTCTATAAGACCGAAGGTTTGCAATTTGGCTGAAAATTGCTATGTAAGAGTAAAAGTAGATTATATTGATCAAAACACAAACTTTTTAGATTATGTTACAGGATTTTCAGATGAATTGGAAAAACATGGAGAATACTATTACTATAATAGAGTTCTAAATACCGGTGAAACTTTGAAAATATTTGATACAATCAAAATTCCAAACAATATAACGAAAACTTCAAATAACAAAACATTAAAGCTTGAGATTGTTGCTCAAGCAATACAAGAAAAGAACTTTGAACCTGATTACACAGCTGGTGATCCGTGGAAAAACGTTGCGCCCATAGAATGTATAAATAGTTCATTTATTATAAACGAAAACAAATCTAAAATATCTATAAGATATGAAGACAACACCAATAATGATGTAACAGTTAATAACAACTTTTTTGAAAAAATGGCTACATCGATGCCAGGAGATAGCTTTAAAGACAGCGTTGAAATAAAGAATAACAATAAATATAACACAAGATATTATCTATCAATTGATACAAATGGAAAAATACCAGAAGAAAAAAATCTTTTAAATAACGTTGATATAACTATTACAAATAAGGATGGCAAAGTAATTTATAAAGGAAAACTATTAGATATTAACAAAACATTGTTAGGCGAATATACACCTAATGAATACGACAAATTGAACTTTACAGTGTCAATTCCTGATGGATTAGGAAATGAATTTGCAAAACTAAATCCAGATATATCTTTTGTATTTTCATCAGAGAATGATAATAAGAACAACAATGAAACAACACCATCAAATCCTCAGACAGGGGACAAGATAGAATGGGCTATAACAATATTTTTAACTTCATCTATAGGCTTAATAGTTGTCATGATATTAGGCTATAGAGAGAAACAAAAGAAAAATATTGATAGTATAAATTAAAAAACGTATAACGGAATGAAAGGAGAAAAACAAATGAGTAGAAAGAAAACGATTATAGTTGCTATAGTATTAGCACTAGTATTATTAATAGGAGGATTGATTGCATATTTTACAGATACAGATACTGCTACAAACCAATTTACATTAGGAGATGAAGTAGAAATTTCAATAACAGAAACTGGATGGACAAAAACTACTGGAACAACAAACTGGACTAATTCATCAGCACTAGGAGTTCACCCTGGAGTAACTGTTGCAAAAGATCCAAAAATTTCAAACGATTCTGAAACAACACCAGCATATGTTTTCGCAGAAGTTATTGTACCTTGTTATGCTTCAACAGGAACAACAGCTGATACACCATTATATACTTTAAATGATTCATCAGATCCAGCTGTTCCACTTGGAACTACTGTAGGTTCTTCAGGAAATACTGGATGGACATTAATATCTGTATCATCAGTAAATATAACAGATAAAACAATTACATATGTATATGCTTGGGGAACATCATCAGAAATGACATCATTAGCAGCAAGTACTCCTACAACAACTCCAGTATTTAGTTCAGTTACAGTTGCACCTACACTAACAGCTGCTCAAAAAGCTACAGCAAGTGCAACACCAAATATTGTTGTAAATGCATATGGAATTCAAACAGATGGTTTAAGTGTAACAGCTCCAACAGCTATATATGCTTTAGCACATCCAACAAATTAATATAAAGCCTAAGGCGTTCAGCCTTAGGTAAGGGTATGCGTTATAAGCTACCTTTACCTAAGCTTGAACGTTAATTGGTTGAAAAATAATTACAAGAGAGGAGGTCCATTTGTTGAGAAACGCAAAGGAAAAAGGAAAACACTTTTATAAAAATTCAAGAACAAAAGTTAAACGCAAAAAAACAATTCCTGTTCTATTTCTGATTATATGTATTATAGTCGTTATAATTACAAATGCAAATAATATGCTAGCATACTTAACTGCTTTTGCTACATCAACAAATGAATTTTCAATATATGCAGAATATGTGGTTATTTTTAATGCAAACGGCGGAACAGGAACCATGCCAAATCAAACAATTTCGTATAATGAACAAACTCCATTAACAGCAAATGCATTCACAAGAACAGATTATATATTTTATAATTGGAATACAGAACCCGATGGATCTGGAACAAGTTATAGCAATCAGCAAGGAGTAACTAATTTGATAGGGGCAAATTACCAGCCTGTAACTTTATATGCGCAATGGTTGTTAGGAGATCCAGTTGCGGAAATAAATGGAACATTTTATTCTACATTGCAAGATGCAATAGAAGCAGTTCCAAAAGATGATACAGAAACAACAATTAAATTACTAAGAAATACAAGTGAAGCTCTTAAAATATATGCGGGTCAAAATATAGTATTTAACTTACAAAATTATACTGTTAGCAATAATGGTTCAACGCGTGTAATAGATAATTATGGAAAAATAAAAATATCTAATGGAACAGTAACAACAAGTGCTGCACAAGGAGCAATAAATAACGAAGCCAATGCTACGTTAATAATAGACGGTGGAAGCATTACTGCAACAGGGTCAGGATCAAGACAAGCAATATATAATAACGGTGGAACTATAGAAATTTCTGGCACAGCTTATCTAAGCACGGAATCTAATACTAGGGCTGCTGTACAAAATCAAAGCGGAAGCACGTTAAGAATAACTGGAGGAACAATTGTCGCGTCAAGATATTATGGTATACAGAACGCAGGAACAATGACAATAGGAACTGAAGATGGTGTTGCTGATAAAACTACCCCTGTTATTCAAGGCTCTACATATGGTATATATAGTACTTCGAATTTTAGTTTCTTTGATGGTATTGCAAAAGGAAGAACAAAAGCTATATACGATACTTCAAAAGTAAGAAATAAAGAAGTTGGTTATGATATTGCTTCTGGGGAGGAAACAATACGTGGAACTCTATATAAAACAGCATATTTAGCAATGACTAATACAGTAACATTTAATGCAAATGGTGGTTCTGTAGATGAATCAACTAGGTTGGTTGAAAATGGAACAGCAATTGGAACTTTACCAATCCCGGTAAGAAATGGATATAGATTTGACGGATGGTTTACTTCAGCAGATGGTGGAACAGAGGTAACTGCAAGTACTGTTATAAACAGTGACCTTCCAGTTTTTGCACATTGGACACTAGCGTATGTTGCTGAAATTAATGGAACAAAATATTATACACTTAAAGCTGCTATTAATGATGTGCCTACAGATAATACAGAAACAACTATAACATTAATAAGAAACGTTACTGAAAACATAACTGTTGCGGAAAACAAAAATATTGTGTTTGATTTTGGAACGTACACACTTACTAATGCAGTAACTAACAATGCGGTAGTTACAAATAACGGAACTATAAAAATTACAAACGGAACAATTAATCAAACTGCTGGTTATGCAGCAATAAATAACAATACTACTGGTAAAGTAATAATGACTGGAGGAAATATAACATCAACAGGAGGAAAAGCTGCTATATATTCTGTAGGAAATGGTGAGGTTGAAATATCAGGAAATGCATATTTAAGTTCTAACGCTTCAGGAACCGTAACTGCCGAGCGGAATAACAGCAGATAGAGCAACTGTTATGTGTATGGCTGGTTCTACAAATATAACTATAACTGGAGGAACAATTGTAGCCAACCAAGGTGTAGGAATATATACAATTGGACCATTAACTCTTGGAGTAAAAGCAGATGGAACTGTAAGCAATACTGAACCATCAATTACAGCTAAAACATATGGTGTTAAATGTACAAATACATTTAATTTCTATGATGGAATTATAAGAGGTGGAAATGCTGCAATAAATGGAACAATTTCAGATTGCGAAACAGGATATCAAAAAGTGGATGGAACAGAAGATATTGGTGGAACTACATATAACACTGCGTATTTAGATGAAATATAAAAATATAATTTATAGTAATAATAATTTTTAAATAAAGAGTAAAATAGCGGGCATTAAGTTGCCTGTTATTTTGCATATACAGTTAGAGTTTTAAAGAACTGTTATTGACAAAAAAATGTTGTTATAGTATATATAATTATAGAAATATTAATATAGTAAGATAAAAAATACTAATGAAAATTTATTAAAGCAAATAGGAGTTTTTTATGGGAAATCAGGATGATAAAGGATTAAAAAATGATAAATCTACCAAAGTTAATTGTGCTATTCCAATTAGTTTAGTAATAGTAGTAGTTCTTGTTATTCTTGCATGTTTAATTTCAATTATGTCATATGCTTGGGCTAAATATGGTTCAAATCAAAACGGGGGTGCATCCGCTAACGTTGCAAAATGGTATTTTAGAGTTATAGGAAACGGAGTACAAAGTGCAGATAATGTTAGTTTTGCAATGACTAGAACAGATAATAATCGGTTCAGTTTGCCCTGGTATTATCGCACCAGGAACATATGGGAAAATTGATATAAAAGTCGATACTACTGGAAGTGAAGTTCATCTTCAGTATGATTTAGATATAAGTATAGAAAATTGTCCAACGAACTTGGAATTCTATTCTGATTCTGAGTGTAAAGAATGGATTGAGAATACAAGAACTGGTACTGGAGAAGATGGTGATCCTAAAATTGCAACAATTCATATATCAAGATTTGTGGATAAGGATTCACATGGTCTGCATGATGAAGCAATTTATTGGAAGTGGGATTTTGAAACAGATCCAAGTGAAGGAGTAAGTAACTCTGATTTAATAGATTCAGAAGATATGGGAAAGACTGCAACTGCATCAATAGTAGTAACTGGCTTTGAAGTGTTAGAATATGAAGAAGGAGATAAGCGGAGCTGCTAAAATAGGAGAAACATATTACGAAACATTACAAAGTGCAATTAATGCTGTACCAACAAATAATACTGAAACAACAATAAAACTATTACGCAATGTAAGTGAAAATATTACAATAAGTAAAAATAAGAACATTGTGTTGAATTTGCAAAAATACACCTTAAGTGATCCGGGTTCTGGCTGTGTTCTTGAAAATAGTGGAACAGTAACAATACAAAACGGAACAATACAATCTTCATCAATAACAGATGGAGCTGTAAATAATAAATCAACAGGAACTCTTAATATAAGTGGTGGAAGAATAATGATGATAGTGTCTGGTGGAAAACAGGCTGTATATAATGACAAAGGAACTGTAAATATAACAGGAGGCTATTTGAGCTCAAATTCAACGTTAAGAGGTACGGTTCAAAACGTATCAGGAGGAACCATGAATATTACTGGAGGTACAATAGTCGCAGAAGGTAATCAGGCAGCTGTTGTAAATGCTGGAACAATGACTATTGGAACAAAAGATGGAAGTGTAAGTAAAACTTCACCTCTAATCAAGGGATATGCCAATGGAATAAATAGTACTACTAATTTTAGTTTCTATGATGGTATTGTAAAAGGTGCAACTTCAGCAATTAATAATACACAGAAAATAACAGATAAAGAGCCAGAATATGATATAACAAATTCACAGGAAACAATAGATGGTACAACATATAAAACTATGTATCTAGCGATTGCTGAGGCGATTACATTTAATCCAAATGGAGGAACAGTAGACGAAACTACAAGATCATTAGAAAAAGGAGATAAAATAGGTCCATTACCAGTACCCACATGGGCTGGACACAGATTTGATGGTTGGTTTACTTTAGCTGAAGGTGGAGAACAAATAAATGAAAACACAATAGTTACAGGTAATCTAACATATTATGCTCATTGGACAGAAGTTATGTATGCTGAGGTAGGAGGGGTACAATATAGCACAATACAAGCAGCAATAAATTCAATTCCTGCTGACAATACTGAAACAGTAATAACAATATTAGAGGATACAAATGAATCGTTTACTATAAAATCTGGACAAAATATAGTATTAGACATACAAGACAATACAATGAGTACTTCAACTGATGCGGCAGTTATTACAAACAATGGAACTATTTCAATTATAAATGGAACTTTAACATCAAAAGCACCAACTAATGCTGTTATTAACAATAAAAGTGGAGGAAGAATTATTGTAAGTGGTGGAAGTATTGTTTCTACTGGAACAAGATCAGCAATTTACAATGAAGCAGGTGGAATCGTAGAAATAAGTGGAGATTCATATTTAAGTTCAACAGCAACAGGAAATCCATCAGGTTCACCAATGGAAAGAGGAACAATTCATAATTTAGTAGGAGGAACTGTGACTATAACAGGAGGAACAATAGTTGGTGTAAATCAACAAGCTTTGTCTAACCAAGGTAATATGACAATAGGTGTAGAGAATGATGGAAATGTAAGTAACACATCTCCAGTAATAATTGGAAATACATCTGGTTTGAAAAATACAGGAACACTTAATATCTACGATGGAATTATAAAAGGAAAAACAGATTCAATTGTTGGTACAGTATCAGATACAGAAGACAACAGTACAAGGGTGGACTCAACGGAAGTAATAGACGGAACAACATATCAAACAACATATTTTGTGTTGGAATAAAACAAATAAGTTGTATGTTATTAGAGAAAAGATTTAACCAAATTGGCAAATGCCAATTTGGTTAAAATCGTTGACAGGAAAATTTAAAAAGTGTTATTGTTGAAATATTGAGATACAATTAAATATGATAATGATGCATCTACAAATAAAGTTAATTTTACTTTTTTGATATTTTTAAGTTTTTTTTAATATATTTGATGTAACATAAGAAAAAAAGGAAAGGAAGATGTATATGAAAAAAATTACAAAAATGATAATATCTATTGTAATAGTGTTAATGCTAATATTAAACTACACTATGGTATTTGCTGCTCCACCAGAAAAGCCAAGTGGTGAAATGTCAAATTCGATGGAAGGAACGCCACCAGATAAACCAGATGGTAATGGAGGTACTCCAGGTGGAAACAGTAGTAATTCAAATATTTCACATACAGGAGCAACTGAAATTTCAAATAATACAACAAATGATGGACAAACATATTCTTCAACAACTGGTTCAGAAAATTCATTATTAGTAACAGGTGGAACATCAACTATTTCAAACCCAACAATTACGAAATCAGGAGATTCTGATGGTGATAATTCAGATTTTTACGGAACAAATGCAGCGGTTTTAGTTAAAGAAGGAACTTTAAATATTAGTGGTGGTACTGTTTCAACAAATGGTTCACATGCTAATGGTGTATTTGCATATTCAAATGGAACAATAAATATTTCAGATACAAATATTAAAACCTCAAGTAATAATTCAGGAGCAGTAATGGTAACAGGAGGTGGAACTCTTACAGCAAATAATGTAACAGCAGAAACTGATGGAAATTCATCAGCTCCAATTAGAAGTGACAGAGGTGGAGGAACTCTAACAGTAAATGGAGGAAATTACACATCACACGGAACAGGTTCTCCTGTAATTTATTCAACGGCTGATATCACAGTAAATGATGCAAACCTTACGTCAACTGCTTCTGAAGGTGTTGTAGTGGAAGGAAAAAATTCAGTTACTTTAAATAATGTAACAATGGAAGCAACAAATACAAAATTAAATGGAAATTCTGAAACATATAAATCTATCTTTATTTATCAATCTATGTCAGGTGATGCAGATGTTGGAACATCATCTTTTACAGCTAAAGATTCAAAAATTATAAATAATAAAGGTGAAATTATATTTGTTACAAATACAAGTACAGTTATAGAGTTGGAAAACAATGAGATAATAAATAATGATGCTGATGGAGGATTCTTAAAAGTTACAGCAGCTAAATGGGGAACATCTGGGGCAAATGGTGGAAACGTAACTCTAAACGCCATAAATCAAAAAATTGCTGGTGATATATATGTAGACAATATTTCAACACTTGATTTATCATTAAAAAATGGTAGTAGTTATTCAGGAACAATTAACGGTGAAAATACAGCAAAAACAATAAATATCACATTAGATAGTAGTTCAACTTTAACATTAACTTCAGATTCTTATATTACATCTTTAAATAATGATGTTGCAGATAATAGCAATATAAATTTGAATGGACATACTTTATATGTAAATGGCACAGCGATAACATCTACTGATTATAAGGGGACGACAGAAGTATCAGACGAGAATAATAAAACATCGAATGCTACGAATACAGAAAACAAAAACGAAGAAAATACAGATATAAAAACGTATTCAATAATTGCTGTTGCGGTGATTATAGTTATTATAGGTGGTATCTTGGTGTATAAAAAAATTATAAGAAACAATAAACAATAAAAAATAACAATAAAAAAAGATATCGATAGTGAATAATCTGTGTCTTTTTTTAGAAAATTTATTGATTGAAAAAGAAAAAAATGATATAGTTCAAAGGAAGTCAAGCGTAAAGGAGAGATTTTTATGAAAAAAAGTTTAAAACCAATATCAGGCATATTTCCAATGCCAGTGCTAATGATAGCAACTTATAACGAGGATGGGAGTGTAGATGTAATGAATGCAGCTTGGGGAATGGCTCAAAGCATGAAAGAATTAAAGCTTTGTCTAACAGAATCACATAAAACAGTAAAAAATATAAAAAGAACTGGATATTGTACTGTGGCTTTAGGAACAAAAAACTTAGTTGCTGAATCAGATTATTTAGGATTAGTATCTGCAAATAATATTGATGACAAATTTGAAAAATCAGGTTTACACGCAGTAAAATCTGAAAATGTTGATGCTCCAATAATTGAAGAATATCCAATTTGTATGGAATGTAAATTAGAAGGTTTTGAAGATGATGGAACACTAGTTGAAGTTGTAAATATTTTAGCAGAAGAGAAATATTTAAATGAAGATGGAACTATTAAATTAGATGAGATGGGTATTATTTCTTATGATCCTTATGGTCATGGATATTATGTAGTAGGTGAGAAAGTTGGTCAGGCTTTTTCAGAAGGAAAAAAATTTATGAATTAGAATCATAGAGAACTAATTATTTGGTATATAGGTATATGGAGGATAATTTATAAAAAATATTGCCAAAAGAATATTTAATTGTTATAATAACAAAAAAAGAAAAGAGGAATAGATATGAATATTATTGCAGACGCATGCAAAATGAATAATAGACGTAGAGTATGGAGTGAAAATCACCCATACTGTTTAGTCGTGCAATAATATCAGAAATAAAAATAATAGGCAAATAAAGACTAAAAAATGTATGAGTGATTTGTTTTTATATACAATCACTCATGCTTTTTTTAGTCTTTATTTGTTAAATAGAAAGGAGGTAATTAGAAATATTTTGTGAACAAATAAAAAGGAGGATATGATTATGGAAAAATATAAAGTTTTAAAAGATTTAGTAAAATTTAACACAATAAAAGATGCGGAAAATGAAAAAATAATAAACTACATTGAGAACTATCTAAAGAATTTAGGATTTAAAACAGAAGTTAAAACAAAAATTTTAGTAATGAGCATTGGAGAGAATGCAAAATTAGGGTTCTTAGGACACACAGATACCGTAGAGTACATTGACGAATTTGAAACTCCATTTGATTTGAAGTTGAAAAATGGCTATTTGTATGGACTTGGTGCGTGTGATATGAAAGGCGGAATTGCTGCAATGTTAGATGCTGTCTCAAACATTGACTTTTCAAAGTTAAAAAGTGGTATGAAATTATATTTTACATATGATGAGGAAATCGGATTTGGTGGAGTAAATGAAATTGTAGGTAATAATGAAAAATTCCCTGATATAATGATTTTTGGTGAACCAACAAATAATGAATTATTAACAGGACATAAAGGTCTAATAGAATATGAAATTGATTTTATAGGTAAGAAAGCACATGCAAGTAATCCACATAAAGGAATAAGTGCCAATATGAATGCAGTTAAGTTTTTATATGACCTAGATTCTTTTTATAATAATGAATTAAAAGTTGAAAAAGAGGAATTATATGAAATTCCATACACTACAATGAATGTTGGAATAATAAATGGTGGAAGTGCAAAAAATTCAGTGTCAGCAAAATGTAAAATTACATTAGATTTCAGAACGGCAAAGGATAAACATATAAAAAAGATAATGGCTAAAGTTGATGAGTTGTCTACTAAATATCAAGCAAAAGCAAATATTATTGAATTGGTAAATTCATTTATAGATGAAATTGATTTTGTTGATAAAATAAAAACAGCTAATTTTATGACTGAAGCTGGAAAAATATCAGGAGCAAAGAGAATTATATTAGGCACAGGACCTGTAACAGCACATGAAGTAAATGAGCATATTTCAACTGAAAGTTATGATAAGTTAGTTGAGCAATATAAAGAAATAATTTATAAAGTATGTGCAAACTAGAAGAAATATGATAGTATTACTTAGAGGGAGAGTGGTAATATGTTAAGAAAAGAAATAGAACAATATATAAATAAAAAATATGATGCATTACAAGAATACCCTTGGTTAGATGCACCAAATTTTACAACATTTAAACATAAAGACAATATGAAGTGGTTTGCATTAATTATGGATGTTCCATATGAAAGATTAAAGATTGAAAAAGAAGGAATGGTAGATGTATTAAATCTAAAAAACATTCCGGAAATGATAGGAGGACTAAGAAAAGAAGATGGAATATTACCTGCCTATCATATGAATAAGGAACATTGGATTTCAGTGTTATTAGATGGAACTGTGGATAAAAAAGAAATTTTTAATTTAATTGATATTAGTTATGAATTGACTATGAAGAAATAGTTTTAAAAAATTTTCTTGAAATCATATAACCGTTATTATATAATCAAGAAAAAAATATGGAGGTATTATATGTCAATATACGATTATTCAGTAAAAAACAGAAATGGAGAGAATATTTCTATTTCTCAATTTAAAGGAAATGTTTTGCTAATTGTAAACACAGCAACAGGATGTGGATTTACACCACAATATGAAGGACTTGAAAGTTTATACAAAAAATATCATGAGCAAGGGTTAGAAATTCTTGATTTTCCATGTAATCAATTTGGTAATCAAGCCCCAGGAAATGATAATGAAATTCATGAATTTTGTACATTGAAATACAACACAAGTTTTGATCAATTTGCCAAAATAGATGTAAACGGAGAAAATGAAGCACCACTATTTACATTTATTAAAGAACATAGTCCAGAAGAATTGGTTGAAGGATTAAAAAATAAAATGGCAATGAAGGCAATAGAAAAAATAAGCACAACAGCAAAAAACGACAAAGATATAAAATGGAATTTTACAAAATTTTTAGTAGATAGAGAAGGAAATGTGGTTTATAGATTTTCACCAACATATAAGCCAGAAGAGATAGAAGAAAAAATTAAAGAGTTAATATAATGAAACATTTTGGACGGTGAAACAATTGGAGATGGTCTTTTGTGAAACGTTTAAGACCGTCCCCAATTGTTTCACCGTCCAAAAACGTTTCAGTTTAAGGAGGAAAAAAGAATGAATGAAGAATTAAATCTTACACAAGAATGGGATAAGACTTTTACATTAAGTGAAAAAGTAAATCATAGAAAGGTGACATTCCATAATAGATTTGGAATAACATTAGCAGCTGATTTATATGAACCAAAAGATGCAAAAGGAAAATTACCTGCAATAGCTGTATCAGGACCTTTTGGAGCAGTAAAAGAACAATGTAGTGGTTTATATGCTATGAATATGGCCGAAAGGGGATTTTTATGTATAGCTTTTGACCCTTCATATACAGGAGAAAGCTCAGGAACTCCAAGATATGTAGCGTCACCAGACATAAATACAGAAGATTTTCAAGCAGCAGTTGACTTTCTATCAGTTCAAGAAAATGTTGATCCTGAAAAAATAGGAATAATTGGAATTTGTGGATGGGTTGGATTAGCCTTAAATGCAGCAAGTATTGACACAAGAATCAAGGCAACAGTTGCAACTACAATGTACAATATGAGTAGAGTTAATCATAATGGATATTTCGACAGTACGAATGAAGATGATTTATATGAATTAAAAAAAGAATTAAATGCACAAAGAATTAAAGATTATAAAACAGGAGAATATGAGTTAGGCGGTGGTGTTGTAGATCCATTACCAGAAGATGCACCATTCTTTGTAAAAGATTATTATGATTATTATAAAACACCACGTGGATATCACAAAAGAAGTTTGAATTCAAATGGCGGATGGAATAAAACATCAAGTTTGTCATTTATAAATACACCACAACACACATTCACAGGTGAAATTAGAAATGCCGTTTTAATAGTTCATGGTGAAAAAGCACATTCATGCTATTTTAGCAAAGATGCGTATAATGATATGGTTAAGAACAGCAAATATACCGATAATAAAGAATTAATGATTATACCAGATGCAGTTCATACGGATTTGTATGATAGAGTTGATATTATACCATTTGATAAGATAGAAAGCTTTTTTAAGGAGTACTTGAAATAATTTTTTGTTAATTTATGATAAAAAGGGAGTAGCATATATGAATGAAAATAAGAGTGAAATGCAAAAAAATGAAGAACTGTCTAATAAGATTGAAATTCATAAGTGCGTGTGTTGTTATGATGCACCATGTTTAAAGATGTATAAAAACATTAATCCAGAAAGAATTATAAGAGCTATAAAATTCGATAATAAAAAGGGAGCACGTAGTCTAATTCAAAATGAAGAAAACTGCCTTGAAAAAGATTCTACATGTAACGAAAGCTGCCCTTTAAATGTAGATATTGACAAAATCATAAAAAATCTTATAAATGAAACTAATAAAATAGAAAATGTAGAAGATATTGATGTAAGTTCTGAGATATGTGGAGTAAAACTTGAAAATCCTTTTATGTTATCATCATCTATAGTTGGAAGTAGATATGAAATGTGTAAAAGAGCTTTAGAAGCCGGATGGGCTGGGGTTGTAACGAAAACTATTTGTATGATGCCAATTCATGAATCTTCACCTAGATTTTCAGCTTTAAAAGATTGGGATGGAACATTTTTAGGATTTAAGAACATTGAACAATTATCAGAATATTCAGTAGAAGAAAATATGGAAATGATAAGAAGGTTAAAAGCAGAGTTTCCTGGTAAAGTTATTATTGCATCAATTATGGGAAGAAATGAAGAAGAATGGGAATGGTTGACCAAAGAGGTTACAAAAGCAGGAGCGGATTTAATAGAACTTAATTTTTCTTGCCCAAATATGAAACATAAAGGAACAGGTTCTGATGTTGGACAAAATCCGGATTTAGTGGAGTATTATACTAGAATAGTTAGAAATAATACGAATATACCAGTTTTAGCAAAAATGACACCAAATATCACAGATATGCGTGAACCTGCAATAGCAGCAAAAAAAGGTGGGGCAGATGGAATAGCTGCAATTAACACAATTAAGAGTATAACTAATATAGATATGAATTCATTTATCCCAGAACCACAAGTAAATGGTAAATCAGCTTTAGGAGGATATTCTGGACAGGCAGTAAAACCAATAGCGCTTAGATTTATAGCAGAAATGGCAAATTGTAAAGAACTAAATGACGTGTACTATAGCGGAATGGGCGGAATTTATACATGGAAAGATGCTGTTGAATTTATGCTACTGGGGTGTACTAGTGTCCAAGTAACAACTGCCATAATGGAATATGGGTATAGAATAATTGATGATTTACTATTAGGATTAAAGATTTTTATGAAAGAAAAGAATTATAGTAATGTTAGTGGTTTTGTTGGAATGTCTAAACCTAATGTAATTAATAATGATGAGCTAGAAAAAGACACAATTGAATTTCCTAAGATTGATTATGAAAAATGTATAGGATGCGGTAGATGCTATATTTCATGCCAAGATGGTGGACATGAAGCAATTAAATTTAATGAAAACAGGAAACCAACCATTGATGGATCAAAATGTGTCGGCTGCCAATTATGCAGGTTAGTATGTCCTAAGTCAGCAATTGAAACATCTTCAAAAAGAATAAAGATTAATAAATAATATATGCATATGCAGCTGTGTTAGGAATTCAAATTTTACAATCAGGAACTTATATTTCTGAATTTGGATTACCTCAAAATATAGCGCTTATAATAAACTGTTTTAATATCATAAGTTTTGCAAATGTTGTAAAATTTTCAGATTTTTTAAATGTGAAAAAAACTGCATTAGCATATATTATAATTGCGGTTGCTATAAAACTCATGATTGAAATTTATTTAATTGTAAAAATGTTTGCATTTATTCAAGTTATACATATATTAATGTCATTATCTATTCCAATTCTTGGAATAACCATTATAGTAGCTTACGTTGAGAGAATGAAGAGATTAAACAAGAATGAAAATTAAATTTGGAGATTATGATTAAAAATAATATGTGATCGGAATATAAGTAATATTACGCACAAGTTTGAAAAAAAATAGTAGATTATTTGAAAAATTATTCAAGTAATATATATATAAATGGAGGATTCGATAAAATGAACAAAGTAGAGAAAAGAAAGGAATTCGTAAAAAAATTAAAAGAAGTAAATAGTTTAATGAATTGGTGTAAAATAAAAATCAATCCAGATGAAACAGAAGAAATTGATGATAGTGAAATAAAGAAAGACTATGTATACTGGAAAGAAGATGATGACCACCTTTTCGAAGAGTTATGTAAAGATGAAAATTTTGAACAATTATCTACAATAGAAAAAATACTAAAAATACACTGCTTAGTGTGCAAGTATTTTGTTTTTGATGATTTTTGTTATTTCTTAGGAAATTATAATAAAGAAAAAAATATATGTACAATAGATTCCAGATATGGAAGAAATCCTAATTCAGTATGGAGAGAAAATAGAAAAAAACATAACAGGAGAATATGTTATGAATTATCTAGGTACATGGCTGTTAGATTAAAACAATTCATCAAGGAAGAATCAGATATTTTTTTGGTATCAGATGAATATGAAACTCATTATGCTACAGCCTATGTATGTGATGATTTTATGATTATTATTGATACTGATGATTATTGGAAAGGTGCAGATTTAAACAGAGTAAAGTTAGGATTAGAAATAAAAGGTATAACTATAGTAAGTGATGAAAAAAATATAGTTAAAGAAAAGTTAAATGAAATAAATAAAACAAGAAAATCAAAAAAAGAGTTTGAAAAGGAAATTGAAGATGATCCAGTAGAAAAATCAAGAATTGAGTGGATAGATATATTGTTAGAAAAAATTAAAATAATAGGTAATGATGGTATATTTAAGTATATGTATACAATACTGGAAATGAAAGGATATGAACCTAAAAAAATTTGGGAAAAAGAGGATACAATATATAAGGAATCTTTATATATGCGTTGGAACATGAAATTTATGGTTATAAATTCATCAGGAATAAAAATATTAAGTGATAGAGAGTTTAATGATTATATTCATGAAGGAAAATATTTACATAATAAAGAGAGATATACTATAGCAGAGAGGATGGAATATGATGGAAGATAAATATATATTAAAATGTTTAAAACTAATAAATGAAACCAATATTGAACATAAGAAAAATAATGAAAAGGATTTTACTAGTGATATAGTAATACAAGAAATGTTAAAAGATGAAGAGATATTTTATAAAATTTCAAAAGAAAAAGCGTATAAAATATTAAATGCTTTAGAGATAAATAATGTAGATGAAGTATATAAAAAGTTGATGATTAAATAAAAAACAACAATTGTATAAGTATTTAAATATAATCGCAATATTTTGATATTAGGAATTGAGAAATCAGTTCTTTTTTTGAGTAATATTGCGAGTTAGTTCTGTAAATAAAAGTAGTAAGTTATAGTGAAGTGGATTATGAAGATAAAATAAGACACAAATTGAACAAGCACAAAAAAATAATCAAATATTTAACCAAAGTATTGACACAACAAACAAAAGCTTATATAATATGCCCAGTAAAAAGTAAAAAAGGAAGTAGAAAGATATGAAATTCAATGGATTGAAATTTGATGTTAAATTAATACTAAAATCATTTATATCATACGTTGTTTCACCACTTTTCTGCTTTTTAATTTTTTATAGAAGGTAAAGTTACTATAATTTAAGTGACTTTGTCTTCTATTTTTTTATGGAAGGAGAACGAGTATGTTAAATAAACAAAATCAATTATATGAATTACTAAATGAAAATAATAGTTTAAACGAAATTCAAGATTACATAAGAGAAATAATTACAATTAGAGGTTTTTCAGAACAAAGAGTGCAAGATAAAATGCTACTATTACTTGAGGAAACAGGTGAATTAGCAAAAGCAATAAGAAAAACATTACCAGAAGCTTCAATAGACTATGAAAAGATAGAAAATTATACAGACATTGAAGAAGAAATTGCAGATGTGTTTATAGTATTAGTTTCTATATGCAATAAATTAAATATAAATTTATATGATGCAATAAAGAAAAAAGAAGAAAAAAACATAAAAAGACAATGGAAAGTTTTTGAACAGTAAATAGTAAATTGAAGGTGGGAAACACAATGGATGAAGAAACAATAATACTACCAATAGAATGGAATGCAAAAACATACCAATCATTTATACAATACTTAATAACTCAAAAAGATGAAAAATACAAAGAATTTCACAGTTCACTAGTATTAAATTCAAAATACGAAATGATAGGAATTAGAGTTCCAACAATGCGAAAAATAGCAAAAAAAATCTCAAAGACAAATATAGAGGAATTCTTAAAATATGCTCAAAACAAATATTATGAAGAAATAATGATACAAGGATTATTAATTTCACATATAAAAGATGAAGCATTGTTTTACAAGCATTTTAAAGATTATATAAGTAAAATTGACAATTGGGCACTTTGTGATACTTTTTGCAGTAGCATAAAAATTGTGGAAAAATTTGAAGACAAATATTTCAAAGAAGCGGTAAAAATGTCCTTAAATAAAAAAGAATTTATAGCACGAATAGGACTTGTAATTATATTAGACCATTTCATTAATGAAAAAAATTTAGACACTATATTTGATACATTAAATAAAATAGAAAGTGACAAGTTTTACATAAACATGTCAGAAGCGTGGCTTATATGTGAGATGTATACTAAATTTCCAAAAGAAACAAAAACATTTATAAAAAGCAATAACCTAAATAAATTTACGCATAATAAAGCTATAAGTAAAATACATGATTCATACAGGGTAAGTAAAGAAGAAAAAGAATATTTAAATAGCTTAAGAAGAAAATAAAATAGAGAGAGGAGAGTATACAAATGAATATATATATGAAAATAGCAAAGGAATTATCTGATGATAATTTGAAAACAAATGCAGGAGGACCTTTCGGAGCTTGCGTTGTGAAAAATGGAGAAATAATTGGAAAGGGTTCAAACCATGTTCTAAAGAACAATGATCCAACTGCACATGCTGAAGTAATGGCAATTAGAGATGCTTGCAAAAATATTAATTCATATGATTTAAGTGGTTGTGAACTTTATACATCATGTTATCCATGTCCAATGTGTCTATCTGCAACAATTTGGTCAAACATAAAACACGTATATTATGGTAATACCAAAGAAGATGCTGCAGAAATTGGTTTTAGAGACGATTTTATATATAACTACATTAGTCAATTAACAGAAGGGACTAAAAACAATAAGATTCTTAATTTAACTCAATTAGATAGAGAAGAAACAATAAAATCTTTTGTCGAGTTTTCAAATAAAAATGATAAGACGGTATATTAAATAAATTTTATTAAATACAAAAAGGGAGGTATAAAAAAATGGATGAAATTGTTATAAAGGTAAATGGAATGATGTGTGAAGGCTGCGAAAATAGAGTGAAGAACGCACTAAAAAATATAGAAGGTATAGAGGAAGTAACAGCGAATCACAACACTGGCAAAGTTGTTGTAAAAGCTAATAGTGAAGTTTTAAAGGAATTAATTATAGAAACTATTGAAGATATTGGATATGAAGTTGTTAAGGAAGATTAGTTATGAAAAAAATTATTTTATCAATAGAAGGAATGACTTGTAGTGCTTGCTCAAATGGATTAGAGAAATACTTAAATAAACAAGATGGAATAAAAAATGCATCAGTTAATTTAGTAATGGCAAATGCTACAGTTGAATATGATGAGAAGAAATTAAATATAATACAAATTGAAAAATTTGTTGAAAAAGCGGGCTTTAAAAGTTTAGGAGAATTTAAGGAAATTAAAACAGAAAATAAGAACATTAAAGAAAAGATAAAGTTAATTTGCTATACTATACTTGCAATATTTTTAATGTATATTTCGATGGGACATATGATAAATTTACCATCAGTTCCATTTTTTGATATTCATCATAATACAACAAACTATACGGTAATCATATTGATTATAACGTTGTTGTTTATCATATATGGTTTAGATATTCTTAAAAATGGTTATAAAAATTTAATTCACAGAACTCCTAACATGGATACATTAGTTGGTATTGGAGTGGTTACAAGCTTTTTATATAGTGTATATAATATGTATATGGTTTTCAAAGGAAATCATCATCAAGTAATGAATCTATATTTCGAGTCAACCAGTATAGTTATTTATTTCATAAAACTAGGACGATTTATTGATGGAAGAAATAAAGATAAAACTAAAGAAGCAATACAAAAGCTAGTAAAAATTACTCCAGAAACTGCAACAATAAAGGCTGATGGAGTGTTAAAAACTGTTACGTTAGATGAAATTAATAAGGGAGATATTGTAATATGTAAAGCGGGAGAAAAAGCTGCAGTTGATGGAAAAATAGTTAATGGTAAAGCTCATTTTGATGAATCTTTCATAACAGGAGAAAGTAAGCCAGTAGCAAAAGAAAAGAATTCTAATGTGTTAGCTGGTAGCTTAAATTATGACGGTTACATAGAATATGAAGCTGAGAAAATTGGAAAAGAATCTACAGTTTCTGAAATTGTAAAAATTGTTGTAGAAGCATCAAATACAAAAACACCAATAGCTAAAGTTGCAGATAAAGTTTCTGGATACTTTGTGCCTGTAGTTATTTTGATTGCCATTATAACATTTATTGTATATTTGATAATTGGTAAAAATGTAGAAACAGCAATAACAACATTTGTAACAGTTTTAGTTGTTGCATGTCCATGTAGTTTAGGACTAGCTACACCGCTTGCAATTGTTGCAAGTGAAGGGCTATGTGCTTCAAACGGAATTTTAGTAAAGAAGAGTGAAATTCTTGAGAAGGCACAGAAAGTGGATACTGTTGTTTTCGATAAGACAGGTACGTTAACTTATGGAAAATTAAAAATATCAGAAGTAGTAAATTATTGTAATATTGAAAATGATAAATTATTACAAATAGTAGGAAGCGTTGAAAACAAATCAACACATCCAATTGCGGAAGCTTTTATAAGCTATTTGCAGGAAAAAAATATCAAATTTTTAAATGTTGATAATTTTGAAAACATTGCAGGAATGGGTGTTACAGCTGAAATAAATAATGAAAAAATAATAATAGGTAATGCAAAGATCCTTGATAAATTTAATATAATAAATAATTATGTTCAAGATGAAGAAAGATTATCAGAACATGGAAATAGTATAATATATGTTGCAAAAGAAAATGAAATTATAGCTTTAGTTGGAGTAAATGATATTGTTAAAGAGGAAGCAAGAGATTTAATAAAAACACTTAAAGCAAGAAAAATACAAACAATAATGTTAACAGGTGACAATCAAAAGACGGCTGATATAATTGCAAGGGAATTAGGAATAGAGAAAGTTATATCAGAAGTTTTACCTACTGAAAAAGTAGATATGATAAGAAACCTTAAGAAAGAAAATAGATTTGTAATGATGTGTGGAGATGGAATTAATGATAGTCCTGCTTTAGCAAGTTCAGATATAGGAGTTAGCGTTAATAATAGTACAGATATCGCAATGGATTCTTCAGATGTTATTTTAACAAGAAGTGATTTAAAAGGTATTTTAGATTTAATGAAAATAAGTAAAGCTACTATTAGAAATATAAAGCAAAACTTATTTTGGGCATTTTTCTATAACTGCTTAATGATTCCAATTGCAATAGGTTTATTAAGACCATTTGGGATAACAATAAATCCAATGATTGCAAGTTTGGCAATGGTAATTAGTAGTATAACTGTTATATTGAATGCTTTGCGTCTGAGAAGGATGTGATGTGAAACGTTTGGGGACGGTCTTCTTCGAATTAACACCATTCTGAAACAAAAAAGACCGTCCCAAAATGTTTCAAAGACCTTCCAAAAAAGTCTCATCATTCTATTCTCTATCTTTTTTTAATATTGATAAAACAGTGTAACTCTTTTATCCTGAATTTCAATGAGCTTTTCCTCCTTCATATGCTTTAACTCTCTAAACATAGCAGATCTATTAACAGAGATATAATCTGCTAAGTCCTTAAGGGCAAATGGAAGATAAACGTATCTTGAACCAGATTTTTTACGCTCAATTTCAAAGAATTCAAGCAATCGTTCTCTAATTTGCTTTTTCTCTAAAATTCTCATACGTTCATTTTTTTCTTTGAATTTTATATTTATTATATCAAACAAACTTCTAAAGAAAGTATTGAAATATGGATATCTTAAGTTTTTTGGATTCATTAATTTAACATAGTCTATTACCAATACTTCAGTATTTTCTTTTGCAATAATATCGCAATTATCATTACCAGTTGAAGAAATATTAGTTCCAAACACATCATTTTTATTAAGAGTTTCTAATATAATTTCATTTCCATTATATTCTATGTAACTTATTTGCACAGAACCTTCTAAAATAACAGCTATAATATTGCTATTTTTTATGGTTGGCAAAACGTCTTCGTTTTTATTATATTTATATACGTGTGTATCAAGCAATTCGAAGAGCTTAAGTCTCTGAACCCTTGATAAATCAGCAAAAGGACTGTTCATTATTATCACCAAAAATATTTTAACAAAATTTTCAAAAAGTTGCAAGTGCAACTTTTTATATTGTAATTTTATTGGTAGAATTTACTCAAAAGAAATAAGAAAAATTCTTTAAAGAATACAAAAGCTATGTAGAAAAGCATACAGTGCTTACTAACGGCTAACTTAACTTATGAAGGGGGAACTAAAGAAATGAAAATCGTAAAAAGAGATGGACACATTGTGGATTATGATCCAGAGAAAATTAGAACAGCTATTCAAAAAGCTAATACAGAGGTTAGAGGTAAAGAAAAAGCTACAAAAGAAGAAATTGAAGAAATTATCCAATATATCGAAGATTTAAACAAAAAACGTATATTGGTTGAAGATATACAAGATATAATCGAAGAAAAATTAATGGAATTTGATAAATATCAATTAGCCAAAAGATACATTACATATAGATACACAAGAGAATTAGTTAGAAAAGCAAATACAACAGATCAATCAATTAAAGAATTAATTGAAGGAGAGAGCGAATATTGGAATAGCGAAAATTCTAATAAAAATGCAACAGTAGTAACAACTCAAAGGGATTATTTAGCTGGTATAACAAGTACAGATATTACAAGAAGATTTTTATTACCAGAAGACATTGTAAAAGCTCATGACGAAGGAATTATTCATTTCCATGATGCCGACTATTTTGCACAAAATGCATTACACAATTGTGAACTAATAAACTTAGATGATATGTTACAAAATGGAACAATTATAAACGGCGTTATGATAGAAAAACCTCATAGATTTATTACAGCTGCAACAATAGC
Organism: Clostridia bacterium; assembly: GCA_017470645.1. Taxonomy (GTDB): domain Bacteria; phylum Bacillota; class Clostridia; order TANB77; family CAG-508; genus CAG-492. Next base: position 25,803 of record JAFUYJ010000028.1, on the reverse strand, counting down.
AACACAAATTATTCTTGCAGTTTCATCATCAAGTTATGGAGGGGCAACTGTATCACTTACACACTTAGCTCCATTTGTAAGAGCAAGTTATGATAAATATTATAAAAAATATAAAGACTATAAACTTAAAGAAGAAGATTGTAAAAAATTAGCTGAAATGGATACAAGAAAAGAAGTTGCTGACGGTGTTCAAACATTCAACTATCAAGTAAACTCAATGACAAACACAAACGGACAAGCACCATTCCTATCAGTTAACATGTACCTAGGAGAAACAGACGAATATAAAGATGAATTAGCAATGATTATAGAGGAATTCTTAAACCAAAGAATTCAAGGATTCAAAAACGAAAAAGGAGTATATATTACTCCAGCATTCCCAAAACTTCTATATGTTCTTGAAGAAGATAACATTCATGAAAATAGCAAATACTGGTACTTAACAGAATTAGCAGCAAAATGTACTGCAAAGAGAATGGTTCCAGATTATATTTCAGAAAAAGTTATGAAGGAATTAAAGAAAAATGAAATGGGAGAAGGAGATTGCTATCCATGCATGGGATGTAGATCATTCTTAACACCAGATAGAACAATGAGTTTAGGAAACATTTCAAAAGCTAAAAACTATGTTGAAGGAAAAGGTAAATATTATGGAAGATTCAATCAAGGTGTTGTTACAATAAACTTACCAGATGTAGCTTTATCATCTAAGAAAGATATGGATAAATTCTGGAAGATATTTGATGAAAGATTAGAGTTATGCCACAAAGCATTACAATTAAGACATAAGAGATTAAGCAATGTAACAAGTGATGTTGCTCCGATTCTATGGCAACACGGAGCATTAGCAAGACTTGAAAAAGGTGAATCAATTCATGAATTATTACGTCATGGATATTCAACAATTTCGCTTGGATATGCAGGATTATATGAATGTGTTAAATACATGACAGGACATTCACATACAGATAATGGTGAAGGAAAAGAGTTTGGATTACAAGTAATGCAACATATGAATGATGCAACTAAGAAATGGAAAGAAGAAGAGGATATTGATTATTCAGTATATGGAACACCAATTGAGTCTACAACATATAAATTTGCAAAATGCTTACAACAAAGATTTGGAAAAATTAAAGGAATTACAGATAGATCATATATTACAAATTCATATCATGTTCCTGTATTTGAAGAAATTGATGCATTCTCTAAATTAAAATTAGAAAGTGATTTCCAAAAATTAAGTCCAGGTGGAGCTATTTCTTATGTAGAAACACCAAACTTACAAAACAACTTGGATGCGGTAATTGAAGTTATTAAATTTATTTATGATAACATTATGTATGCAGAAATGAATACAAAATCAGATTATTGCCAAAAATGTGGTTATGATGGAGAGATTCTAATTGATGATAATTTAGAATGGTATTGTCCAAATTGTGGTAATAGGGATCATAATACATTAAATGTTGCTAGAAGAACATGTGGATATATTGGAAGCAATTTCTGGAATAAGGGTAGAACTCAGGAGATTAAAGAGAGAGTTTTACATATTGATAATAAGGTTGCGGGAAAATAGCACTACTCTAAATACTTAAGAAGGGTGGTAAGATACTTATGAGATACAATTTGATTAGGAAGATGGATATTTCAAATGGACCTGGAGTTAGGGTTTCAATATTTATGCAAGGTTGTGCTTTTCATTGTAAGAATTGTTTCAATCCAAATACGTGGAATTTCGATGGTGGTAAAGAATTCAATCAGAAAACAATAGATGAAGTATTAGATTTGTGTAAAGAAGGTCATATAAAAGGGTTGTCAATTCTGGGTGGAGAGCCTATGCATCCAAATAATATTGAGGGGACAACTAAACTTGCCAAAGCCTTCAAGGAAAGATATCCGGATAAAAGCATTTGGGCCTGGTCAGGCTTTAAGTTTGATGAGGATTTGAAAGATAAAGAGGTAATGAATTATATTGATGTTTTGGTTGATGGACAGTATAAAGATGAATTACATGATTTTACTTTGAAGTGGAGAGGTTCATCAAATCAACGTGTTATAGATGTTCAGAAAAGTTTAAATGAACACAAAGTTGTAACAATAGCATAGTAGAAAAAAAGCAAGTAATTTATTGATAATTACTTGCTTTTATGATAATATACTGCTAGACTAATATTGATGTTTTTGGGAACTGTTTTTGGGGACTACTTAAAAATTCATCATGAAATTTGTCAAAAAAATTAACCCAAGCATCTTTTTATAAAAGGAGAAAAATACTATGGATAAACAAAAGGCAAAACAGAGAATAGAAGAGTTACGTAAGGTTATCGAATACCATAATAAAAGATATTATGATGACGATGATCCAGAGATTTCAGATTTCGAATATGATATGTTAAATAACGAGCTTAAAAATTTGGAGAAACAATTTCCGGAATTTATAACAAAAGATTCAAATACTCAAAAAGTAGGTGGACATGTAAAAGAGGGATTTTCAGAAGTTACACATGAGGTTCCATTACAAAGTTTACAGGATGTTTTTTCTATTGAAGAGCTTGTTGAATTTGATAAAAGAATTAGAAAACAGTTAAAATTAGAAGAGGATTCTTTTGATGAAGAAAAAACAAGTTCATCATCAAATGTATCTAAAAACAAATTAAATTATGTAGTTGAAACCAAAATTGATGGGTTATCTGTAGCATTAGAGTATGTTAATGGAGAGTTTGTAAGAGGTGCAACTAGAGGTAATGGTTTAATTGGAGAAGATGTTACAGAGAATTTAAAAACTATAAAGAATATACCAAAAAAACTTAAAGAAAATGTAAATATTATTGTAAGAGGCGAAGTTTTTATTGGGTCAAAAGAGTTTGAAAAAATGAATGAAGAAAGAGAAATTATGGGTGAGCAACTTTTTGCTAATGCAAGAAATGCTGCAGCTGGTTCACTTAGACAACTTGATTCAAAAATAGCTGCTTCAAGGCCTTTAGATATTTTCATTTTTAATGTTCAAAGGTTAGAAGGTAATACTTTCAATTCTCACAATGAACAGCTAAACTACTTGAAAAAATTAGGGTTTAATGTAAATCCTGTTCATAATTATTGTACAAACATTGAGGATGCCATTAAAGCTGTAAATGAGATAGGAGAAAATAGGGATAGTTTAACATTTGGTATAGATGGTGCTGTAATTAAGGTTGACGAATTAGATTTAAGAGAGAAATTAGGTGTTACTGCTAAAACACCAAGATGGGCTATTGCATATAAATATCCACCAGAGCAAAAACAAACCAAGTTAAAAGATATAATTTGTCAGGTTGGAAGAACTGGTGCAATAACTCCAATGGCAATATTAGAGCCAGTTAGAGTTGCAGGTTCTTTAATTTCAAAAACCACATTGCATAATGAAGATTTTGTAAAAGAGAAAGATTTAAAAATTGGTGATACTGTAATAATACAAAAAGCAGGTGACGTTATTCCAGAGGTTGTTTCTGTTGTTAAAGAAAAGAGAACTGGAAATGAAAAGGAATTCACAATGCCAACTGTATGTCCTGTATGTGGTGCACCTGCAGTTAGAGAAGAAGGAGAAGCGGTTACTAGATGTACAGGAATAGAATGTAGTGCTAAAGCGTTAAGAAGCATTGTTCATTTTTCATCTAAAGTGGGAATGGATATTGATGGATTAGGTTATAGCATTATTGAACAATTAATAGATAATGGCTTGATTAATGGTATTGCGGATATTTATACATTGAATTTAGAAGATATTGCATCATTAAAAAAGAATGGAAAAAAATTTGCACAAAATCTTGTTGATAGTATAAATGAAAGCAAAAACAATGATTTATCTAAATTAATAACTGCACTTGGAATTCGTCATGTTGGTTCTAAGCTTGCAAGAAATTTAGCGAAGAAATATAGAAGTATGGATAATCTTATGAATACACCGTTAGAAGAGTTGAGTTTGCAAGATGATGTTGGAGAAAAAACTGCTGCTAGCATATATGGATTTTTCCAACAAGACCAAACGATAGATTTGATTAATAAATTAAAAGAATCTGGGGTTAATATGGAAAGTCTTGAGGAAGAAAGTGAAGATCAAAGATTTGCTGGAATGACTTTTGTACTAACTGGTGCATTGGAGGAATTTACAAGAGATCAAGCTTCAGAAATAATTGAAAGGTTTGGTGGAAAAACATCAAGCTCTGTTTCTAAAAAGACAACATATGTATTAGCGGGAGAAGATGCGGGAAGTAAGTTGACTAAGGCTCAGAGCTTGGGGGTTACGGTTATTTCGGAGGAACAGTTTAAAGAGATGATTGGGTAAGTTTCTTTTGCTTTTAAGTGTGTTGCCGAGAGAAAAAAAATATTCTTTTTTCGTTCGTTTACTGGCGTGCGGTGTTTGGGAGGATTGTTTATGGTGGGAGCGCCAAACTGCGCACTCGCGAAAAAAGAATATTTTTTTTCTCCGAGGGAGTGTGTGTAGGAGAGATAAATATAAAATTTGTATTGGAAAGGAAAACAATTGATGGATGGAAAGTATACATTTAAGGAATTTGATAAAAATTTGAATGATGGGTATCAGATGTTTTTTACATATGTAAGAAATAGGTATCTGCTTTTTAAGACGGCAGATAATTGTTATACGCAAAAGTTATTGGAGGCAGATGATAAAAATCCTCAACCAAGGCATGCGATAATAACTCATAAAAGGGTTAAAGAAATGTTTCCATTTATGGAGAACATAGAGTATAAGGTAGGAGTGAACGAATGATATATAATATAGAGATATTTTTTTTAATGTTTATAATTTATGCAGTAGCTGGATGGATTATGGAATGTACGCTGGGCGTTATTCAAAAGCATAAATTTGTAAATAGAGGTTTTTTAATAGGACCGTATTGTCCTATATATGGTGTGGGGGTCGTGTTAGGACACGTATTGCTAAGTAGATTTGCAGACAATGTAGTTCTGTTGTTTATATTGGCAACATTAGTGTGTGGAACTTTAGAGTATTTAACAAGTTACTTTATGGAAAAAATATTCCATGCAAGATGGTGGGATTACAGCCAAAGTAAATTTAATATAAATGGAAGAGTATGTTTAGGAACACTTATTCCGTTTGGTGTGTTGTGTACAGCAATAATAAGTATTGTAAATCCATGGATATTAGATAAATTATACATGATTCCATCAAACATATTAATGTATGTGGTAATTAGTATTTTAATTATATACATTGCTGATTGTGTTATATCTTTTAATATTATTTTGAGATTTAAAAATTTAAGCAAACAAGAAAAAGATAGTACCGAGGAAATAAGCAAAAAGGTAAGAGAAACAGCTGAGGCTGCTATTGCAAGGTTAAAACTAGAAAAAGAAAATTTAATGAAGAAAATAGATATAAAGAATTTTACGTTGGCACCAATTATGAATTACACAAGAAAAACATATACTAGAACCATAAAAAGTGTGCAACCAACGCTAGTTGAAAGCTTCAAAAATCGTATACAAATAATTGATGATAAAATTAAAGATATTGCAAAGGATTTATCTGATAAAGTTGCTGGAATTAAAGATATGAAGATTTTTAATAAGAAAGTAAAAGAAAAATTTGTTAAGGAATCTAAGCTAAACAAGAGATTAATAAGTGCATTTCCAAACGTAGAGCAGAGAGAGTATACAAGAAAGAAAAAAAGATAAGTATGAGAGATACTTTTGGAGACTTTGACAAAAAGTTTCAATTAGCTAGGAGGCAAGATAAAAATGGATGTAGAAGAGTTGAAGAATAATTCACAAAACAAGGAGTTGTTTTCAAATGCATTACAAGAGTCTGGCTTATATTTAGAATGGGCAGGAAATGAAATAAAAGATGATAAAGAGTTGGTTATGAAGGCAGTTAAACAAAATCCCGGAGCACTAGAATTTGCCAGCGATAGACTAAAAGATGACAAAGATATTTTAATGGCTTCTGTTGAAACGGTTGGTTGGGTTATGTGTTATGCAAGTGATAGATTAAGGGCAGATAAAGAGTTGATGCTTAAAGCTGTTAAGAATGATGGACAGGCTTTGTATTATGCATCTAAGGAGCTAAGAAATGACAAGGATGTTGTTTTGGAGGCTGTAAAAAACAAAGGAATTATTATTAAATATGCTAGTTTGGATGCTAGGTCTGATGTTGAAATTGCTGCTGCAGCTTTAATGCAGAATGCGAAAACTATGTCATATGTAAAGGGATGTTTGAATCCGGAAATTCTAAACAATGAAGAGATACAGAAAATTATAAATCCACCTGAAAATGAATGATGCCCAGCAAAACAAGGCAACGTTTCCTTGTTTTGCTGAGCATCATTCATTTTTAGGCGTATTTATAATTTTGGATTAACATTCACAGTTGAGTTATTAGTATAAATTACAAACCCCGGTTTACTATTTGATGGCTTTTTTACGTATTTTCCTAAAGTATAGTCAACAGGCACGTTTGAAGATAGTCTCGCCTTACTATAATATGCTACAATTTGAGCACATCTAATAATGATGTCTATAGATGGTGTAGTTCCATTTGTTAGTAAAACACCGTGACTTCCATGAATATCTTTGGTATGAAACCACATATCATTTGTTTTTAATACTTTTGTAGAAAGGTAATCGTTTTGTTTGTTGTTTTTTCCTACTAAAAAAGTATAGTCTTCAATTTTGTATTCAATAGGAATATATTCTTTATCTAATTTTTTGTTTTTATTTTTTAGTTTTGTTGATTTTACATTTTGATTAAGTTTATTTTTTTTGCTGAAGAATAAATCATTTTCTTTGATCTCACTATATATTTCTTCAATGTCAACTAATGTTCTAGCATTTTCTAATGAATATATGATGCTTTCTATATAGTCTAGTTCTTCAATTGTTTCGGCCTTTTGTTTATTTACTATTTCTAGAGCGTTTTTTAATTTGTTGTATTTTTTATAGTAGTTCTTCGCATTTACAGACGGTGAAAGATTTTTGTTAACAGGAATTTTTATAATATTGTTGTTGTCGTAATAGTTTGATACTTCAATTGAATCACTTTTAAACTCTTTGTACTGATACATATTGGCTGTAATTAATTCGCCATACAATTGGAATTTATCTTTGTCTTCACATTCTTTTAATTTTATATTTATATTTTTTAGTTTTTTTGTTATCTTTTTTAAAGTTCCATCAACAAGCTTCAAAACACTGTTCCTGTAATTTGTAAAGTCAGCATTTTGTTCTTTCATTGTATAGAAATCGTCTAAGTAAAAGTTTAAGTATGGTAAAGTAGAGTCTTTTGAATTATTAAATTCATATTCTTGAGGTATAGTGGTTAATGTGTAGTCTTTGTTGTAGCTTTTTAAATAAACAATATCATGTATACAGCTAGATAAATAATCGTATAATATTTTTAAGTTTTCTTTATTAACAGTATTATCTATATTTTTCTCTGCCATAATGCTTTGTATAAATAGTCTACTAATACCATTATAGGTATTTGAAATACCGTTTTCTAAATCTGGCAAATCTTTACATTGCAAATAGAACTCTTCAAAATCTTTTACAGCCAAAAAATCCAATTTGCTTATTTCAGGTAGTTCGTATGGGTGAGCAGGTAGAATATCTCTAGTTGAATTATTATATGAGTCAAGGTGTCTTAGACTATCTATTATAATATTTTTATCGTTTAGCAGAATAATATTACTATGTTTTCCCATAAGCTCAATAACAAGCTTTTTAACAATTAAATCGTTTAGTTCGTTGTAACATTCAAGTTCAAGAATTACAATTCTTTCTAAACCGTGCATTGAGATTTTTTTGATTCTTCCGCCAATTAAATGCTTCCTTAATAACATGCAAAAATTAGGAGCATTTAAAGGGTTGGGTTTAGATTTTGTAGTTAAATTAATTCTATAATTATCTACACTAATGGTGCAGTTTAAAGCGTAGTTTTTTCCACTATTATATATACCTAATATAATCTCGTTTTTGTTAGGTTCAAAAATCTTATTTATTTTTCCACCAACTATAAATTGGTTTAATTCATTAACAATTGATTTTGTAACTAATCCATCAAAAGCCATATGATGTAACCTCCTTTGCGGAATTAATTATATATTATTTTTGTTATAATATCAACTTCAAATAAAAAAGTAAAAATTATTTGATAAAAATCTATTAGAATATTGAATTATAAAAAAACAGATGTATAATATAAAAAGAATGGAATAAAATTATAAAAACAAATGATAAAATGAAAGAGTAAAAGAAGGTAAGAAAATGAAAATAACTATATTGTTAATAATTACAATTTTGATATTCACAAATGCACTAACAGATGCTCCAAATGCTATAGCAACTTTAGTTGGAACTAAGGTTATGGAATTTAAAAAAGCAGCTGTTTTAAGTGCTATTTTTAATTTAATTGGTATAATAGTAATGAGTTTTGCAAATTTTTCGGTAGCAAATTGCATAAGTTCTATGGTTAATTTTAATGATGGAATTTTGGGGTATATAGTGCTGATAAGTGCTATTATTTCTGTTATTGTTTTTGCACTGGTAGCTTTATTATTCGGTGTGCCAACAAGTGAAACTCATGCATTAGTGGCGGGACTAACAGGAAGTGCTATTGCTATATATGGAATTAATGGAGTTAATTATCATGACTGGATAAACGTCTTAGTAGGATTGGCGTGGTCTATAGCAGGAACATATATTATTAGTGTGATAATAACAAAATCATTAAAAAACGTAATAAATAAAGTAAGCGAAAACAAAATAAAAAACGCGCAAATTATAAATACGTGTGGTATGTCTTTTATGCATGGAGCACAAGATGGTCAGAAGTTTATTGGACTTTTAATTATTTTTATGTGTTTGTTACGAAAAACCGCAATACCAGAATCGGCAGCACCATTCGATTATATAGAAATAATACTATTTACAGCAATTGTAATGGCAATTGGTTGCTCATTTGGGGGTAAAAAAATTGTACAAAACATAGGATCAGATATGGCTACTCTAAGTATACAAGAAGGACTATTTAGTGATATTACCACAATTATTACTTTACTTATAGCAAGTTTAACACGGTTTACCTGTAAGTACAACACATGCCAAAACAATGTCTATAATAGGAGTTGCCAAATCAAATGGTCAAAAATTTAACTTAAAGAAATTTTTAGGAATATGTAAAACATGGGGATATACCTTCCCAGTATGTGGGATTATAGGATATGTTTTAGCTGTTTGGATGAGAGTAATATTTGAAAGATAAAAGGTCGAGAAATCGACTTTTTCTTATGCATAAAATACTTGAAATTTTTGTTTAATAATGTATAATATATTCATAAACGAAGAAATTAATAATAACAATAAAATACGCAAGAAGGGAGGAATTCCAATGTATGATGTAATTATACTAGGTGGAGGACCCGCGGGAGTTTCAGCAAGCTTATACTGTAAAAGAGCTAATAAAAATGTTTTGCTTATATACAGTAAAGATTCAGGATTGATAAAGGCTAAAAAAATAGATAATTACTATGGCTTTGAAGATGGAATTTCAGGAGTAGATTTATATAATGCTGGTATAAAGCAAGCTCAAAATATTGGAGTTGAGACAAGTAAAGAGGAAATTATAAAAATAGAAATAGAAGACAATTATTTTAAGGTATCAACAGATAAGAAAATATACGATGCAAAGTCTGTTATTATAGCTATAGGAGCAAAGAAAAATACTTTAAATGTTCAGGGTATAAAAGAATTTGAAGGAAAAGGTATTAGTTACTGTGCAATATGTGATGGATTCTTTTATAGAAATAAAGACGTTGTGGTTATAGGAAGTGGTAATTATGCTATTTCAGAAACAAATGATTTAATAAATGTTGCAAACAAAATAACAATATTAACAAATGGTGAAAAAGCACCTGAATTCAGAGCTGACAATGTTGATATAGTAACTAAGAATATTAAAGAAATTAAAGGAGAAAATAAAGTAGAAGAAGTACGCTTTGAAGATAATTCAACACTAAAAACAGATGGAGTGTTTGTCGCCCAAGGAACTGCTGGTGCTTCAGAGTTTGCAAAAAAACTAGGAATAATTACAAAAAACGACAAAATATTAGTAGATGAAAACATGCAAACTAATATAAAAGGAATATATGCATGCGGTGATTGTACAGGAGGATTATTACAAGTATCAAAAGCTGTTTATGAAGGTGCAAAAGCTGGATTATCGGTTATAGATTATTTAAGATAAAAAGAAAGGAAGAGAAAAATGGAAGTTATTAAATTAAACAATGATAATTTTAAAAGTGAGGTTATGGAATCAGATAAAGCGGTTCTTGTAGATTTTTATGCAGATTGGTGTGGACCATGTAAAATGATGTCACCAGTAATTGACGAAATAGCAAATGAAATGGGAGATAGTATAAAAGTTTGTAAATTAAATGTTGATGAAGCTTCAGATATAGCTGCTGAATATGGAGTAATGAGTATACCAACTTTAATAATATTTAAAGATGGTGGAGTAGAAAAAACTTTAGTTGGATTACAAGCAAAAAGTGAATTAATTGAGGTATTAAAAAATATATAATCATAGTAACTAAAATATGGGGGAACAAATGGAGTCAAAAGAAAAAGTATTAAATGAGAAAATAAAAACTATAAGTCAGGTACAAGAAAATGTAGAAAATAAACAAGTACAAGAAGAGAAAAAGACTGTAAAAAAAGGCTTTAGAATTTTTGGAATTAGCATATGGAGGATTTTAGCTTATTTTATAATTTACAGTGTTGTTGGATTTTTAATTGAAACCACATATGGTGCTGTAAGAAAGGGATTAGTAGAAAGTAGACAGAGCTTTTTATATGGACCGTTTTGCTCTATTTATGGAATAGGGGCATGTGTTATGATAGTATTTCTACAAAAATTTAAAAAGAGTCATAATTTATTATTTATAGGTGGAGCAATTTTAGGTTCATGTGTTGAATATCTTGTTAGTTATTTTGGAGAGTTAATGTTCCATGTAAAGTGGTGGGATTATTCTAATTTACCATTCAATATAAACGGAAGAATATGTGTTGCTTTTGCTTTTTTCTGGGGTGTTCTTGCAATGTATTTATTAGGATCATTTAATCCTAAAATCGACAAAATTATAGATAAGATAAAAGATAAATTTCCTAATGAAAAAATGTGGCATTGGATAATTGCTTGTACAGTTTGGATTATGCTAATTGATTGCATAATAACAGGTGCTGCACTTGAATTCTTTAAAATAAGAAAAGTTGAAGAATACAATTTAAATGTATCAGACAGACAACATATTTCAGAAAAGTATAATGAAATATATGGTAATGAAAGGTTATCAAAATTCATATACAAGTTCTGGGGAGATGAGAAAATGATACTAGTATTTCCAAATCTAAAAATTCAAGATAAAGATGGAAATATGGTATACTTTGATTCTTTGGTTCCAGGAGCAAAAACATATTATTTTAAAATATATGAAAAATACAAGTAATTGGAGGCTAAAATGGCAAACATTATAGATTACATAGAATGGAGAGGGGACTTATCATTTATTCAAGATCCATTCAATGAAATAGATAATTTAATACTATCAAGAGTTTCATATTTTCCTTTTGACAAAATAATTGATAGTAATGAAATAGTTACTCTTCAAGAATTATATAAAAGGTTTGAAAAAATTGATAAAACAGCAGTTAAAGTATTACAAGAAGAGGACTTAGATTTATTTCCAGCATTAGCTAATAGTAATAGATTTGGAGGAATATTCTTAAAGAAATTTATAAATAAAAAGGATAAAAAGCAAGAAAAACAGTTTTCAGCAATAACAATAATTTTACCTGATGGAACAACATATATATCATATAGAGGAACGGATAATACTCTAATAGGCTGGAAGGAAGATTTTAACATGAGTTTTATGACATTAGTACCAGCTCAAACAGATGCTGCAAATTACTTAAATGAAATTGCAAGCCAAACAACAGGAAATCTAAGAATTGGTGGACACTCAAAAGGTGGTAATTTAGCAGTTTATGCAGCAGCATTTTGTAATGAAAACATACGAGATAGAATAATTGAAGTATACAATAATGATGGACCTGGTTTTTTCGAAGAGATAATTGAAACTGAAAATTATAAAAGAATTCTTCCAAAGATTCATACATATACGCCACAAACATCAATTTTTGGCAGAATGTTGAATCATGAAGAACAATATACTGTTGTAGAAAGCACAGAAACAGGACTATATCAACATAGCTTGTATAGTTGGCAAGTAATAGGAAAAAAATTTGTAGAAATGCAAGACGTTACTAAGCAAAGTGAGTATATTGATAAAACATTAAAAACATGGCTAAAAAAAGTAGATGCTGAGCAAAGAAAGAAATTCTGGCTTGCGGTGTATGAAATATTATCATCAACAAATGCTGAAACTATTTCTCAAATAAATGAAAACAAGTTGGCAAACTATAAAAAAATATTTGATACATATAAAAACTTAGATGAAGAAAGCAAAGAAGTATTAAACCAAACTATAAAATTTTTATTAAATACTGCTAAAGATAATATTAAAAATGATAAACAGAAACAAAAATGATTATAATATAGAGTAGAAAGAGAGTAAAAATGAAGGATGGCAAAAAAATTTTTAGAAACTTAATATTTTTTATATTGTTGATTGTAGTAACATTTTATGTTTTATTAAAAGATCAAGATATATTACAAATTGTAGACATTTTATCATCAGTTAAATTGCAATTTGTGTTTGCAGGAATGTGTTGTATGGCTGTTTACGTGGTATGTGAAGCAATAAATATTGGAAGGACACTTAAAAGCTTAAACGAAAAATCTAATATTTTTAGAAATATAAAATATGCATTAATAGGCTTTTTCTTTAGTGGCATAACACCTGCTGCAAGTGGAGGACAACCACTCCAAATTTATTATATGCATAAGGATAAAATCTCCGTTTCAAATTCAACAATAGCTCTTTTGATGAATTTAAGTAGCATGCAAGTTATAACAATATCCTTTGCATTAATCAGCTTAATATTCAATTATCATTATTTAAATGGTGTTTTAATTACCTTTTTTATTATAGGAATTTTACTGAATTTAAGTGCACTTATATTGCTACTTATAGGCATCTTCTCAAAAAGGATGACAAAAGGACTTATAAATTTAGCTATTAAATTGATGAAAGTATTTAAGATTAAAAATATAGAATCTAAAAAAGAAAAAATGGAAAAAGAGTTAGGAAAATATCAAGAGAATGCTGATTATATAAAAAATAACAAAGTACTTATTATTAAGATTATTTTAACTACGTTGGTGCAATTTACATTTTACTACGGTGTAACGTATTGCACATACAGAGCTCTTGGATTTAATGAACACAACGTTCTTGAAATAGTAAGCATGCAATCTGTTTTATATGCAACAGTTTCAGGAATTCCTTCTCCAGGTGCTGTTGGAGTAACAGAAGGTGCTTTTATTGAAATATTTAAATCTGTATATCCAACTAGTGTTATGAGCACAGCCGTTCTTTTAAATAGAGGCATAAATTTTTACTTTTTGATTATTGTCAGTGGAGTGGTTACAGTTATTAATCATATTATAAGTAGTAAAAGGGAGAAAACAAATGAAGATAAATAGATTAATTTTAAGTAGAATAATGATAATATTGTTAATGCTAATGAGTTTAATATGCTTAACTGGATGTAGTAATGATAAGGAAATAAAAAAAGATAAAAAAACAATGAAAGAAATAAGTGTGGAATCAGATAAATATATTGAAGCTTATATTTATGATGATACATCAGAAAAAGATATTCAAGACATAAAAGATAAGATTGAATCTATAAAAGGAGTGTATTCTGTAGAATATATATCAAAGGAGAAAGCGTACTCTAATGCAATAGAAAAATTAGGAGGAAACAGTGTAGTTTTATCAGGCTATACTCAGGAAGTGCATCCTTTTCCAGCGTCATTTGTTATTAAAATAGTCAGCAATGTAAAACCTGAAGAATTGGTTGATGAGATAGAAAAGTACGATATTTTCAAACATGTACAGATTAATAGCAAGGCGGCAGAAGAGGTTAATTAATCCTCAAATACTAATGATGGTTCTTATTTCGCATTAGAAAAATTTACAGAATGGTATCAGAGAAAAAAATGAAGTAGTTAGGAGGCATATATGATAAGATTAGAGCAATATAGAGATAAATGGTTAAGTGAAAAAATGGATGAAGTAATAGGTTTTTATCCAAGAGAGTATTATTGCTTTGATAATTTTAGTTCATTTAAAGTTTTATATAAAGGAGTATTGTATTCATCAGTTGAAGAGGCATATCAAACTTTAGGATTCATAGAAAGCTGTCCAGAAGTTGCCGATAAAATAAAAAATTCTTATTCAGCACATGAGGCTCAAAAAATAGCATATGCAAATAAGGATAAAAGGCAAAGCAATTGGGATGAAATTAAAATTTCAGTTATGGAAGAATTGCTTAGAGCTAAAATAGAACAAAATCCATATGTAAAAAAGAAATTGCTAGAAACCGAAGATTATATTATAGTAGAGGACTCTCCAAAAGATTCTTTTTGGGGCTGGGGAGAAGATAGAAATGGTCAAAATAATTTGGGAAAATTATGGATGAAGCTTCGAGAAGAAATTAAAGCAGAACGAAAAGAATAAAAAGAAAAAAATTGCAAAATTTTAAGTTCATCTTTTCTTAAATGTCAAAATATGGTATAATATAACTAATAGTTCAAATGAAATAATAGAATAATATAGTAAGAATAATAAATGAAGCAAGAACTAAATTTCGAAAGTGGAAGGAGGGTCTTGCTTTTTTGTGTGCAAAATGATGCAGAATGTTATAAAAAATAGTTATTGTTAAAATATGTATACAATGTTGACAAAAAATAGAAAGGATGGTTATATGGGAAATATAGAAAGTATGAATAGCATTAAGATGGATAAATTATATAACGATGTATCAAGAATGATTGATGAGGCCAAAAGAAGAGTAGCTATACATGTTAATACAGAATTAGTATTATTAAATTGGAATATTGGAGACAGAATAAAAAAAGAAGTATTGGAAAATAAAAAACCAGAATATGGTAAAAAAGTAATAAAGGAACTAAGTAAAAAGCTTATAGCAAATTATGGGAGAGGTTATAGTTATTCAAATTTGTATAGAATGTTACAGTTGAATGAATATTTTAGTGATTATAAAATTTTTGCGACATTGTCGCAAAAATTAAGCTGGTCTCACTTTGTTGAAATAGTTAAAATGGACACAGATGTAAAAAGAAGATTCTATGCAACAATGAGTTCAAATGAGAATTGGTCGGTTAGAACCCTAAAAGAAAGAATTGATTCAGCATTATTTGAAAGAACAGCAATATCTCAAAGACCTGAACAAACAATTTTGAATGACCTGCAGCTATTAAACAATGAGAACATAATGACAACAGATTTGTTTTTTAGAGATCCATATGTTTTAGATTTTTTAGAATTAAAAGATACATATAGTGAGAAAGATTTGGAAAATGCTATAGTAAATGAATTAGAACATTTCATATTGGAGATGGGAAATGATTTTGCATTCTTAGCTAGACAAAAGAGAATTATAATAGACGGTAGAGATTATTATATTGATTTATTATTCTTCCATAGAAAATTAAAAAGATTAGTGGTTATTGAATTAAAATTGGAAGAATTTAAACCAGAGCACAAAGGACAAGTAGAACTATATTTAAAATGGCTTGATAAATATGAAAAATCAGATGGTGAAGAAACACCTGTTGCAATTATACTGTGTGCAAGCAAAAGCAACGCAATTGCTGAATTGTTAGAATTAGACAAAAGTGGAATACATGTTGCACAATTTCTTACAAATTATGTGCAAAAGGACTTGTTAGAAGAAAAGTTTTTGTCAAGTATTAAAAATGCAAAAATACAATTAGAAAAAAGAAAGCTAGAAGAAAGTAATGATAATTAAAATTTTGCGATGATGTCGCAAAATTTTAAAGTGTGGATTAATGAATACATAAATAAGAATAAATAATATATAAAAGCATATATTATACAAAACGAAAGTGGGGTATGATATATGCTTTTTAAATATATAAAAAGAATTTCAAAAAAAGTTATATGTTTAACACTATTTACATATTTGTTATCTTCAATATTTATTATAGCTAGAGCAGAAAACTACGAATGGACTGTAATTAATGGCACTGTTGAAACTAATAGCTCAGCAGAAGGCGAGAATACTGAAAGCACCACAAAAGATGAACTGAATTTAGAATGTGAATCAGCAATCTTAATAGAGCAAAATAGTGGTCAAGTGCTATACGAAAAAAACTCTCACGAACAACTCCGCCCAGCAAGTGTTACCAAACTAATGACAATATTACTAACATTCGAAGCGCTAGAATTAGGCCAAATAAAATTAGAAGACAAAGTACCATGTAGCCAAAACGCAGCCTCAATGGGAGGCTCACAAATCTGGCTAGACCCACGCGAAGAACTATCAGTAAACGAAATGTTAAAAGCAATGTGCGTTGTCTCAGCCAACGATTACGATGTACAATTTAGACACGAGTGAAAAACGTTGAAATATCAAGGCTTTGTATTTTCAAAAATGTTAAAAATTAAAAATATTTATATTATAGACACCTAAAAGATACCATTCTGGTAGTTTTTTAAATTTTGTATATTACAAAATTTAAAAATACTTGAAAAATATGGTTTTGAATAGTATAATGCTGGTATACATAATCAGAAAGGAGAAGATATATTTATATATATCGTAAATTATATGAGTAAAGTTGCAAATATGCTAAATATGGTTAATCTTTTAAAAGATGGAAAAATACATAATATGAAAGAAATAGCCGAACAAATTGAAGTTTCACCTAGAATGATTAAACAATACAAAAATGAATTAGAACAAGCAGGAATATATATAGATTCTAAAAGAGGTATAAGTGGTGGATACTCTTTAAATAGTGAGTTAAATAATATTGATGTAGGGTTAACAAGTCAGGAATTAATCAAATTAAAAAAAATGGAAAGTCATTTTGATAAAGAGAAAGAATTTAAGGAAATAATAAAAAAGATATTTAATAGTTATGAAAAGAATATTAGTTCAGATAACTCAAAAAAAATTAATAAAATTATAGAAACTGGAAAGCTTCAAATAGAAGATGTTTATATAAAAATAAGAAAAGCAATTAATGGTAGAAATAAGGTATTTATAAAGTTTTTTTCAAATGAATCAGGAGTAAGTGAAAGAGTTATTCATCCGGCAGAAATGTTTTATTATTTAGATGAATGGTATGTAGCAGCATTTTGTGAAAAAAAGAAAGCTATTAGATTATTTAAATTGAATGATATATTGGAGTATAAAGTGCTAAATGAGAAATATGAAAATTTTGAAATAAAAAAATAAAACGGACAAGTATATTTCTTATTTATGTGCTAAAATATAGTTAGAAGGTTAATTAATCTACAAATAATAAAAATTAGGAGGGCATAAAATGGATAATGAGATAATATTTGTAACACATAATAAAGGAAAAGCTAAGTCAGCAGAAAAGTATTTTAAGAATTTGAAAATAAGTACATTTGAGTATGAATTAGATGAACCAAGAAGTGATGATATAAAGGTAATTGCAACTGCAAAAGTAAAGCAAGCTTATGAAATAGTAAAAAAGCCATGTATGGCGATGGATACAGATTTTAGAATTGATGAATTAAATGGATTTCCAAGAGCATTTGTAAATTTTTCTTTAGAAACTTTAGGGATAGAAGGTATTTTAAAATTAATGGAAGATAAGGAAAATAGAAAATGTGCTTTTAATGAGTGTTTGGCTTATTATGATGGAAACGAGATACATTATTTTTATGGAAAGCATCCACGGAAATGTATCAAGAAAAATTAGAGGTATTGATAGAGAAGAAAAATGGTCTGATTTGTGGTATATATTTAAGCCTGAGGGGTTTGATATAACATTAGCAGAGATGGATGCTAAAGAAAGAGAAAACAGAAGAACAATTGATGGCTCTTATTCTGCATTAGAGAATTTTGCAAAGTGGTACCAGGAAAATAATTAGTTTGATAGCAGATTAAAATAAACAGTGTAAAATATTGTAAAATTTTATAGTTTTTCTTTACTAAAGAGTAAAAATATGATATAATTACAAACAATAGTTCAAATATAACAATAAATTAAATTTAGTAAGAATAATAAATGAAGCAAGAACTAAATTTCAAATAAGGAAGGAGGTCCTTGCTTTTTTGCGTGCAAATTTTTAAATTTGAAAAATTTTAGTTTTAAAGAAAAGAATAGAGTAAAAAAACGGAGGTAGTAAATGGAAGAAAATAAATTAATAAATGTAAATTATGAAGATATAAAAAGTTTAATTTTTACAATAAGAGGAAAACAAGTTATATTGGATAGTGATATTGCTAAACAATATGAAGTAGAAACAAAAAGGGTAAATGAAGCGGTAAAAAGAAATTTGAAAAGGTTTCCACAAGAATTCTGCTTCCAATTAACAGAAAGTGAAGTGGATAATATAATTTCACAAAATATTATCTTTGATTCGCAAGAAGGTATGCGGTCGCAATTTGCGACCGCATCAAGATGTGATAAACAAAAAAAGAAACAAAAGTAAATTTCCATATGCTTTTACAGAGCAAGGCGTGGCAATGCTCTCAGCAGTTTTGCATAGTGATAAAGCTATTGAAGTTAGTATAAAAATAATCAATGCATTCATCGAAATGAGAAAGTTTATTATAAATAACCAAATGTTATTTGAAAAAATAAGTAATGTTGAGTTAAAACAAATAGAATATCAAAAAATAACAGATGATAAATTTGAAAAAATATTTGAATATATAGGAAATCGCGAGGAAAAAGAGCAAAAGTTGTTTTTCAATGGACAAATTTGGGATAGCTATAATTTAATTATTAATATTATAAAAAGAGCAGAAAGTAAGATATTAATAATTGATAATTATATAGACGATAATATATTAGATATGTTATCAAAAAAGAAAAATGGGGTAGAAGTTGTTATTTTAACATCAAATAATTCAAATATTTTGAAATTAGACATTCAGAAGTTTAACAAAGAATATCCAACTTTAAAAATTGCTAAAACAGATAAATTTCATGATAGATTTATTATTATTGATAATAAGGAATTGTATCATTGTGGAGCGTCGTTGAAAGATTTAGGAAAGAAGTGTTTTGGAATTAATAGAATAGATGATGTTGATTACATAGAAAGCTTAAGAAAAAATGTTGTTTTATAGACTTATAAAATTGTCTCTCCACTGGTGAGACAATCTATCTATAAAAAAGAATAATTTATATATAAAAGCATATATTATACAAAACGAAAGTGAGGTATGATATATGCTTTTTAAATACATAAAGAGATTTTCTAAAAAGGTTATGGTTTTAACTCTTTCTATATATTTAATTTCTACATTATTTATTATATCACGAGCGGAAAATTATGAGTGGACTGTAATTAATGATGATACAGTTGAGACAAATAGCTCAGCAGAAGGTGAAAATGTTGAAACTAGCAGCAAAGACGAACTTGATTTAGATTGTGAATCGGCTATACTGATAGAACAAAACAGTGGTCAAGTGCTATACGAAAAAAACGCTCACGAGCAACTTCGCCCAGCAAGTGTTACAAAATTAATGACAATCTTACTAACATTTGAAGCACTAGAAGCGGGGCAAATAACTTTAGAAGACAAAGTTCCATGCAGCCAAAACGCAGCCTCAATGGGAGGCTCACAAATATGGTTAGACCCACGCGAAGAACTAACAGTAAACGAAATGCTAAAAGCAATATGTATAGTCTCAGCAAACGATTACGATGTACGATTTAGACACAACTAAAAAACGTTGAAATATCAAGGCGTTGTATTTTCAAAAATGTTAAAAATTTAAAATATTTATATTATAGACACCTAAAATTACCATTGTGGTATTTTTTTATTTTGTACATGTTATTCAATGAATATACATAGAAAGGAATATTATAAGATATCTCTTTTCTTGACAAAAAAATATAAAATGATATATTTTACATAGAAAGGTAATAAGTAATAATGGAGGAAATATGGAAGATAAAATTTTAGAAATATTAAATAATATAGTTAACAGCATAAGTAATGATATTATACCTCAAAATGAAAAGGAAAAAATAGTAGTAAATGTTAATAAAAATAATTCAATTTCTTTTTTTGTATTTAATAATATTTTATTAAAAATTACATTTCAAAAAGCGAGAATGTTTATTGAATTTAGAAAATTAGACAGTATTAGTATTGATGAATTATCAAAAAAGTTTGAGGAAGTTAAATATAAAGAAAACGATTTATATGTAAAAGTATATATAATTGATATTAGTGAAATAAACCAAATAAATGATGAACTAAATGAGGTATACAAATATTTGTATTTAAATGAACCTATTGATACATATGGATGTTGCTCTAGGTATGTGGAGTGCTCAGATACGCTAAAATGCATAAATCCGGACAGAAAACTAGCAAGAGGTTGTCAATATAGAAACAATTTAGAATCTGGAAAAATATTTTATGGTAAGAATAAAAATATATAAAAGGAGAATCTTATGTTAGGTTTTACAATAAAAACAAAGATTAGTGAAGAGGGAAAAGTCGAAGTAATAATTGATGATGGAACAGAGAATAAAAGGCCTCAAAGAGATAAAAAAGGTTCTAGTGTAATAGAATCCATTAAAGATTATTGTGTTATAGATATTGAAACAACAGGACTTGATACAAAATATGATGAAATAATTGAAATAAGTGCGTTGAAAGTAAGAGACAATGAAGTTGTTAATCAATATACAAAATTAGTTAAGCCTAAACAAAGACTTTTTGTTATGGATGATGAAACTGATTTTTGTATCGAAAATGGCGAAAAAGTAAAATACATTGATGATTTTATATCAGAGTTAACAGGTATTACAAA
The DNA here is from genome assembly GCA_017470645.1 of Clostridia bacterium. GTDB lineage: Bacteria > Bacillota > Clostridia > TANB77 > CAG-508 > CAG-492. The sequence goes on along the minus strand of JAFUYJ010000028.1, from coordinate 4,730 downwards.
TCAAATGTTACAAAATGCTCCGGATATTAGTGAAGTTTTGCCGTCATTTAACGAATTTATAGGCGATGATATATTGATAGGTCACAATGTTAATTTTGATATTAATTTTATATATGATAATAATATGGAATTTCTACAAAAGCCATTTTCAAATAGTTTTATTGATACATTAAGGATAGCAAGAAAAATATTACCAGAATTGAAGCATCATAGATTAGATGATTTAATAAAGTATTTTAATGAAGAAGTAAGAAATGAACATAGAGCATTAAATGATTGTATATTGACAAATGAAATATATAAAGATTTAATATCTATAGCGATAGATAAGTTTGGAACATTTGAAGAATTTAAAAATCAGTGTAAGAAAAATTATTCATCATATTCTGTGAGAGCAAAAGATATTGTTGCACAAAATACGGAATTTGATGAAGATCATCCACTATACGGAAAAGTATGTGTTTTTACAGGTGTACTTGAAAAAATGTTAAGAAAGGATGCAATGCAAATTGTTGCAAATCTTGGAGGAATATGTGGAGATTCTGTTACTTCTCAAACTAATTACTTAATATTAGGAAATAATGATTATTGTAAGACAATAAAAGATGGAAAAAGCAATAAACAGAAGAAAGCAGAAAAGTTAAAAAAAGAGGGGCAAGATATCGAAATAATATCTGAAAATGTTTTTTATGATATGATAGAAACAAAATAAGAATTAAAAGTTATTAAAAAAACATTGAACAAAAAATTGTTCAATGTTTTTTGCATATCTTGAAATACTAACTATATAAAACTTAAAAAAAGGAGAAAATTATATGAAAGTAACAGGAAGTGAAAGATAAATAGATGTTTTTGAAAGGAGTAGTAATACCAAAGAAAATAAAAACACTTCAATTGAGAGAACAAAGAACCTTCTTTACCATGCATTGTAGATTTTTTAATCTAGAAAAAAGCTTATAGATGTTGCTTATCAGTACATAGAGTGTAAGTTAATGAATAACAAAAATAGACATTTTTAGCAGAATAAGCTTGACTATCAATGTAAAAGGTGTTATAGTGATATTGCTTTATACAATGGTATAAGGGTAATAGATTGTTGTCAATACTTTATTGATAATTTCTATCATATAGTAAAGACAGAGTGATGTTAACATAAGTAATATACACATTATATTCATTGTTAATATGCTCCTTTCTATGATTATTATAACATAATCTATGATTGCAATTTTAGGCAGCTGAGTTCAAATACACACTTTATAATTTGCAATAATTATAAGGAAAAAGAATTCATGTTTTGTTATATGCCCATTAGTTAAGGAGTGCTGCCTTCCATACTAATGGGCATTTTGCATTTAAGGAGAGTTTCTATGAAAGTAAATATTTGCAATATAAAAAATAATGGAAAAAGAAATTATGCTCATTTTGATAAGAGGTTGGGATTAAAAGAAACATATAAATATATATCTATTCCTGAAAATGTTGAGAAACATAATTTTTATCCTTTTATTTTTTATGACAAAAAAATATATAAATTTAGTAAAGAAAAAGGAAAAAATGGAAAAAGCAGACCGATATGTTATGCTTCACACATAGATAGATGTATTTATCAGTACTATGCATATATTTTAAATCAAATGTATAATGAATATGTATGTGAATTAAATATAGATAAATGTTCAATTGCATATAGAGATAATAAGAGAAAGTCTAATATTCATTTTGCAAAAGAGGTTTTTGACTACATTAAACAAACTAAAAATGCGTATGTAATTGTAGGAGATTTTAAAGGATTTTTTGATAATTTAGATCATGAATACTTAAAAAAACAAATTTGTAAATTATTGAATGTTCAAAAATTATCAAATGATATGTATTCAGTTTTTAAAAGTATGACCAAATTTTCTAAATGTCATTTAGAAGATATTCTTAGTCTAAATGGATTTGCAAATAGTTATAAGGGAATAAAAGAGTTAAATGCTAAAGAAACTGTAATGGATTTGGAAACATTTAAACGATTTAAGAAAGATCATTTAATAAAAAATAATAATAAATTTGGGATACCACAAGGATCATCGCTAAGTGGAATTTTTTCAAATATTTATATGATTGATTTTGACTATAATATGAAGGAATTGGCTAATAGAAATAACGGGCTGTACAGAAGGTATAGTGATGATTTTATTTTAGTGATTCCTGGTGAAGATATAAATAAATTCAAAGAATGTTATGAAGCAATGATTACTATTATAGATGATACACCAGGTGTTCTTATAGAAAGGGATAAGACAAAGGCATATTTTTATTCACTTTGTAGTATAAAGAATATTACAAAAGTACTTATACCAGAAATGGAAGATTCAAAGAATATAATTAATTACTTAGGTTTTTCTTTTGATGGAAAAGGTATTTCAATTCGACCAAAAACTTATGGAAAATATATTTATCGAATGCGTAGAAAGATAGATAGAATAGAAAAATGTAATGGAATTACATATAAGGGCAATAAGATTAGTTATGACAAGGTATATGAAAAATATTCAAAAAAGGGATTAAAAAAAGGCAAGAGAAAGAGTAATTTTATATCGTATGTTAGATTGTCAAGAAGAATATTTAAAGGTGAAGAAGAAATCTCAAATATAGAAAAATATCATATGGAGAAAATAGCAAAGGTAATAAAGCAAAAACGTGTAAAGTATAGTAAATAATATTATAATATATAGAAAGAGATAGCATAAGCTATCTCTTTTCTTGACAAAAAACAATAGTGTGATATATTTATAGAAATAAAAAATTTATTTAAGGAGATCTAACTATGGAAACAACATTATGCTTATTAAAAAAAGAAAATTCTATTTTGCTAGCAATGAAAAAAAGAGGATTTGGTGCTGGAAAATATAATGGTATAGGCGGAAAAATAGAAAAGAATGAAACTCCAGAACAAGCAATGATTCGTGAAACTCAAGAAGAAATTTCAGTAACTCCAATAAAATATGAAAAAGTTGGAGTCATGAATTTTGATGAATATTATAAAGGAAATAAAGAAAATATAACGTTTCATTTATATTTAGTTTATGAATGGAAAGGAACTCCAAAAGAAAGTGAAGAAATGAATCCAAAGTGGTTTAATATAAGTGAAATACCATATAATCAGATGCTTCCTGATGATAAGTATTGGCTTCCCCTAATACTAGAAGGAAAAAAGCTGAAAGCATATTTTGAGTTTGATGAAGATTGGACTTTATTATCAAAAAAAATTGAGGATTTAAATAAAAATGTAACTGTAGTTATAGATGGTCACGCCGGCAGTTGTGGAAAAGGAAAAATATGTGGATATCTTGCTAAAAAAGATAATTTTCAAATAGCAGTAAATAGTTGGTCTAGTAATGCTGGACATTCTTTTGTAGATGAAAATGGAAATAAAATAGTTGTTAGTCATGTACCAATGGGAATGGTTAATCCAAATTGCAAACTTATCATAAATGCAGGAGCAATTATTACTCCAGAAATATTGAAGGATGAAATTGAAAAGTATAAAGATATTATTGGAGAAAGAAAAATATACATACATCCAAGGGCTATGATTATTCAAGAAAAACATAGAGAGATAGAAAAAAGTCAAATTAAAAGCGGTTCTACATTTAAAGGTTGTGGTGCTGCATATTGTGATAAAATAATGAGAAAACCAGATGTAATACTTGCAAAAGATTACTTTGCAAAAGTTGATGAAGGTTTTAAGAAAAAAATAGAGGTAATTGACACAGCTTATTTAATAAATGAAACAACTGATGATATTTTAATAGAAGGTGCTCAAGGTCAAGATTTAGATATAAATTATGGATTAGATTATCCAAATGTAACAAGTAGAATGTGCAGTGCTAGCCAATTGATTGCTGATGCTGGATGTAGTCCTTATAAAGTTAAAGATATTTATATGATAATAAGACCATATCCAATAAGAATAAGTAATAAAACTAATATTGGCGAAGATATATATAGCGGTGATTATTTTGGAAGTAAAGAAATTTCGTGGGAGGAAGTTGCCAAAAGATGTAATTGTCCGGAAGAAATTAAGGAATATACAACTGTTACTAAGAAGGTTCGTCGTGTATTTGAAATGAACTGGGAGAGACTAAAATATAATGTAATGATTAATCAGCCAACACAAATAGTGTTGAATTTTGCGCAATACATAGATTGGAAAGCATATAAGTGTAAAAACTATAATGAATTACCATCTACTGTAAAAGACTTTATCAAAAGAATTGAAGAGGAAGTTAATGTACCAGTTACAATAATTGGAACAGGGGAAAGTAATGAAGATATAATTGATATTAGAAAATTTTAAATTTTTCTTTAAAAAATGTCAAAATATGGTATAATATAACTAATAGTTCAAATGAAATAATAGAATAATATAGTAAGAATAATAAATGAAGCAAGAACTAAATTTCAAATATGGAAGGAGGTCCTTGTTTTTTTGCGTGCAAATTTTCTAAGAATCAAAATTTTAACTTTAAAGAAGAGAATAATAACAAAACGGAGGTAGTATATGGAAGAAAATAAATTAATAAATGTAAATTATGAAGATATAAAAAATTTAATTTTTACTATAAGAGGAAAACAGGTTATATTGGATAGTGATATTGCTAAACAATATGAAGTTGAAACCAAAAGGGTAAATGAAGCAGTAAAAAGAAATTTGAAAAGGTTCCCACAAGAATTCTGCT
>JAFUYJ010000027.1 GCA_017470645.1 Clostridia bacterium | reverse complement strand
TGGACTAATTTTCGGATTTATTAGTAAATACAATTGGAAGTGGATAAAAAGTAAAAGGAATTCTAGAAATGATGCTTATTCAAATTCATATAACATATCGGATTTAGGAACAATTTTAAGTAATAGCATAACAAATTCCATCTCCACTATTTTGCTGATTGGTGGATTTATAGTGTTGTTTTCTATAATTATTTCCATTTTAAATAGTTTAAACTTTATAGATTTTATTGCTGGAGTTTTTTACAATATTGGTATTCCTCTTGAGTATTGAAAAAGTATTTTAACTTGTTTGTTAGAGCTTACAAATGGAGTTAATGCTGTTTCGGCTATACACACTAAGCATATGTCTTCGCAAATTATAGCCTCTGCATTTTTACTTGGTTTTGCTGGTTTTTCAATATTTTTACAAATATTTAGTATCGCTTCAAAAAACAATTTATCAATGAAACCTTATTTTATAGGAAAGATATTTCAAGGATTGCTTGCTGCTTTTTATACTTTTGTTATTCTAAAATACTTTAATTACTTTTATTTTGATTTTTAAACTCTTGGGTGAGATGTTTTTAGGGACGACTTCTAAAAAGTTCCAGTCATATTTTAAGAAATCAATAATATACTTAAATAGTTAAATTATAAATGAAAGGAGATTTTATAGATGGATAGGAATATGGACTTTAATACTTTTTCGAACTCTGGAAATTTTAATAGCTCTTTTGATAATAGCTTTGATTCATCAATGTACGAATCACCAATGATAAATCCTATTATGCAATATGAACAGGCATATATGTATTATAAATATCTAACACAACAAATGGATTACAGAATTAAATGCAAGGAATACGAAAAGATTTCTAAATAATTTTTCTACGTTTCCAATTTAAAAGCAAAAAAAAACAAATCTCTAAAGATTTGTTTTCGTTGGTAGCGAGAAATGGATTCGAACCATCGACCTGCCGGGTATGAACCGGATGCTCTAGCCAACTGAGCTATCTCGCCATGTCTAACAGACATATAGTATTATAATAATTTTTTTTGCATTTGTCAATAGTTAATTTGTAAAAAAGTAAAATAAAGAATTAGTTTTCACTAATTCTTTATTTTATTTTTTCTTCTTTTTCACTTTGAACTACTTTAGCCCTGATTTGTGGACTAAGTGTTGGATTATCAATTTGCTTTCCCAAATTATTTTTTGCACTTTTTATTTTCTTTTCTTTTAATTCTATTTGTTTTTGTAATTTTTCCATTCTTCTAATGATTTGTATATCATCTTCACTAGTATATGCATCTAAACTAGGAATGTCTTCAACTCTATTTATTATTTCTGATTCTCCATTATCTATAAACACTGAATGCATTGTTTCTTTTAATGCATTTTTCATGTTTTTTAAACTTTCCAACATAGTAGTTCTAGTCTTTGTTTGACTTTGTTCCATATGTTTACCTCCATTTTTGTATAAATACATATTATAATATTAACATAAAACGAGCAAAAAATCAAGTCTTTTTGAGAAATTAGTTCATATAATCCTTTAATTTCTTACTTCTACTTGGATGTCTTAGTTTTCTTAAAGCTTTCGCTTCAATTTGTCTAATTCTTTCACGAGTTACCATGAACTCTTTACCAACTTCTTCTAGTGTTCTTGCTTTACCATCTTCTAACCCAAATCTAAGTTTTAAAACCTTTGCTTCTCTTGGGGTTAAAGTATTCATTACTTCTTCTAATTGTTCTTTTAATAAAGTATACGCAACTGAATCTTGTGGCGCTGGAGAATCATCATCTTGAATGAAGTCTCCTAAATGGCTATCATCTTCCTCACCTATTGGTGTTTCTAATGAAACTGGATCTTGTGCTATTTTTTGAATTTCTAATACTTTCTCAACAGGAAGTTCAATTTCTTTTGAAATTTCTTCTGGCGTTGGTTCACGACCTAATCTTTGTAATAGATCTCTTGAAGTACGAATTAATTTATTAATTGTTTCTACCATGTGTACTGGAATTCTTATAGTTCTTGCTTGGTCTGCTATAGCTCTAGTAATTGCTTGTCTAATCCACCATGTAGCATACGTACTAAACTTATATCCTTTTGTGTAATCAAACTTTTCAACCGCTTTTATTAATCCCATGTTTCCTTCTTGGATTAAGTCCAAGAATAGCATTCCTCTACCAACATATTTTTTAGCTATACTTACAACCAATCTTAAATTAGATTCAGCTAATTTTTGTTTCGCATCTTCGTCTCCTTCAAGAACTTTTTTAGCTAACGCTAATTCCTCTTCGTATGTTAATAGTGGTATTTTTCCTATTTCTCTTAGGTACATTCTAACAGGGTCATCTACATTAACGCCTTCAAAATTGTTTACGTCTATTTCTTCTAGCTTAATTTCTTCAACTTCTTCCAAATCTTCAAAATTTGGCTCTTCCATCTCTTCACTAAATACGTTAACTCCAATGTTTTCAAACTCATCAAATACTTCTTCTATTTGCTCTGTGTTAGCATCTCCTAATTGTGTAGCTAATTCGCCATAAGTAATTTTTCCGTCTTTTTGTGCTTTTTTGATGATATTTCTTACTTTTTCTTTATCTAACTCATCATTTTCCTCTTTTTGATTTATTTTGATAGTTATTTCAGAATATTCATCAACCTTCGTTTTTGCCTTAAGACTTTGAGCTGTTACAACTCCGTTATCTTTCTTCTCATCATTAACATATTTAATTATAACATCTAATCTATCTAATTCTTTTCTAGCTTTTTCTTCAGTCATTCCAACAACATTTGGTACTTCTACTTTTTGTATCATTTCTATTTCATCTTTTTCAGATTTTTTCATTAATTCTACCTCCTATTTCATTTTAGCTAATTTAATTATTACTTCATTTAAACTTTGTTCCAAACTAGCTATTTCTTCTTTAGTTAAATTATCAGTATTTTCAAGTGTTTGCACAATTTCATTTCTAACTGAAATTAATTTATCTTTTTCGTAATTGTTTAAAATATCTTCAATTGCCTTATCAACTTCTGTAATTTCAAAATCATATGCCATTACCCAACTTAAAAAATTAATTATATCTTCGTCTTGAAATAAATCCAATACACTTACGCTATTAATACTATTTCCTGTTTCTAATTCTTCATACAATTTTTTTATAATTTGCTTATTTCTTTCATCTTTAATGTCATTATAGCTTATTTTGCTTTTTAACTTATTATATGATTCTTGTGGATAGTTTATAAGAAGATATATTATCATGTTTTCTTTTTTTGTTGCCGCGTCTGTATTTAATTTTAACTGAGATTTTGATTCCGGTTTTACTTGTACTTTTCTTTGAGTTGTTTTGTCTTTTGGATTTTTTTGATATAATAATTTGTTTATTTCAGCATATATTGCTTCTTTAGAGATTTTATAATCAAGCGCTATTTTATCAACGTAAACTTCCTTTTCGATGTCACTGCTGATTTTTGCAAGCTCTTTTGCAATTTCCGTTAAAAATTTTATTTTATCATTTGGATGATTTAAATTTAAATTATTTTTCAAAACTTTTACTTTATATTCTACTAGTGAAATAGCATTATCTATACATTTTTGAAGTCTTTCTGGTCCATATTTTAATATATATTCATCTGGATCTTTTGCGCCTTCAATTTGTAAAATTCTAATATCGCATCCTAAGTTTTGTAGAATTTCTAATCCTCTCATAGTTGCAGCTTGTCCTGCTCCGTCTGAATCATAGCCTATTATTACTTGTTGGCTATTTTTTCTTAATAACCTTCCTTGAGCTTCTGTTAAAGCTGTTCCTAATGAAGCAACTACATTTGTTATTCCTCTTTGATGCAAGGAAATTGCATCCATGTAACCTTCAACTATTAGTATTTTGTCTATTTTTTGTTGTTTTGCAGCATATAATCCAAATAAATGTCTTCCCTTGCTATAAACAATGTTTTCTGAAGAATTTATATATTTTGCTTGTGGCCTTGTAGGATCTTTTATTTTATTATCCTCTAAAATTCTTCCACCAAATGCTATAACTCTTCCTCTTTCATCTTGTATAGGAAACATTAGTCTTTTTCTGAATCTATCTATGAATTCTCCTCTATCGTTTCTATTTACTAATGTTGAAGCTAAAATTTCTTCATCTGTAAAGCCTTGTTGTTTTAAAAATTTATACAATTCGTTAAAATTGCATGAATAACCTATTAAAAATGTTTTTAATGTATTATTATCTAGTTTTCTTTTCTTAATATACTCTTGTGCAACTTTAGCTGTAGGTTTATATAAATTTTCGTGATAAAACTGGGCTGTTTGTTTATTTATTTCGTATACTCTTGATTTAAGGTATGATGCTTTATTATCTTGCTCATTATCTAGAGTAGGCAAAGTTATGTTGGCTCTATTTGCTAACATTTCAATAGATTCTCTAAAACCTATATTTTCTATTTTGCTTAAAAAGTGAAATACATTTCCACCTACTCCGCATCCAAAACAGTGAAATATTTGCTTATCTGGAGATACAGCAAATGATGGAGACTTTTCATTATGAAAAGGGCATAAACCAAAAAAATTTCTCCCACTTTTTTTCAAATTAACATATTGAGAGATAATGTCTACTATATCATTACTGTTTCTAATTTCATCTATAAGCTCATCACTATATCTTACCATTTTGGTTTCCTTTCTAAAGTATAATAAATTTTACATTTTATAAATTTATTTTTAATTAAAATTTATAAAATATAAAATTATAACTATTATTATTATTCGACGCAAATTTTATAAATCCTTCCATATATTTACATAAGTTTGTAATTTATGTAAATATATGGAAAATATTGCTAAATCCTATGCGACAAAAAAAGCAGAAAATTTTTAATTTCCGCTTTTCATTTTTGTTAATTTTCAGATGTTCCTGTACTATCAAAAGGAATAAATTTACTAACTATGTTATTGTTTATTCCAGCTATATTGTTTTCATGTAATCTATTTTCTTCGAATGAAACGTTGATTTTATTTTCAACAATCTTTTCAATCTCGTCTTGTGATACATGTTCAGCTAAAACTAATTCACTAACAAGAATTTGTTTAGCATTATTTAACATCTTTTTCTCTCCTGTAGATAAACCTTTTTCTTTTTGTTTGAAACTCAAGTTTCTAACAACATCTGCAACTTCATATATGTCTCCGCTTTTCATCTTGTCCATATTATCTCTATATCTTTTATTCCAATTATCTGACATTTCTGTTTCATCTTCTTCTAAAATGTTTAATACCTTTGAAACGTCATTTTTATCTATAATATTTCTTACACCAATTTCTTCTGCTTTTTGAGTTGGTACCATTACCTTAACTTCTCCTGGCATTGAAATAATGTAATAATCTTGTTCCTCATTCAAAATATTTTTCTTTTCGATTGCGTGTATTGTCCCAGCACCATGCATTGGGTATACTATTTTATCACCTACATTAAACATGTAAGACACTTCCTTTCAACTAGCTTTTTATGTATTTTTATGAGTCAATAAAGATCATTTTTTCTTCTTAACTACAGTTATTATTATACCATAAAAAATGGTAAAAGTCAAAGCTTTTACCATTTTTTTCTTTAAAAAAATTTATTCATTTTTGTGCTAAAACAATTTGCAGAGTTATCCTCTTACCTCACTGTTATTTTGATGTAGAGCCAAATCCTCCTACTCTTTCACCTTCAGCAATATCACCGTCTGCTACAAAATATTTTTGGAATACAGCTTGCCCTATTGCTTCACCTTTTTTTATAGTTACATCTTCATCTTTAATATTATAAAATGCGAACATAATATGACCATCGTTGTCCGGATTTCCATAATAATCTTTATCTACTACTCCAACACTATTTGCTAAAATTAGTCCTTTTTTCTTTGGATTAGAGCTTCTATTGTATAACATTAATACTTCATCATCTTGCATATATGCTTTTATACCTGTTTTTATTAATGTTGGATTTTCACCTTTTTTAAAACTTGGAACCACAGTATCTTCTGCAGCTTCTACATCATATCCTGCTGAATACTTTGTTTTTCTAACAGGTAAATTAATTTCCTTATCTTCCCAACCTTTGGCAATTTCAAATCCTCTTATTTTCTCCATTTTCAATCATCCTTTTTATGCATAAATTTAGATTTTTTAGGTAATCTATAACCACTTGGATGATTATATTACAAGTTTTAAAAAAAAGCACTATTTTATTTCAAATTTATACAATTTATTTTACATCATTTTACTCTTTATCACCCCAATGCAATATCAAGTACCATCATAACAACAAATCCTATAGTAAACCCAATAACACCTAATGCTGATTTTTTACCCTCATGAATTTCAGGCACTAGTTCTTCAACAACAACATAAATCATAGCACCTGCTGCAAATGATAGTAAATATGGCAAAATTGGTACAACAATATTAATCATAAGTACCGTTATGACGGCAGCAACTGGTTCCACAATTCCTGATAATACACCATACAAAAAAGCTTTTGGTTTGCTTATACCCTGCATTTTTAAAGGCATTGAAATAATAGCCCCCTCTGGAATATTTTGAATAGCAATTCCTATTGCAAGAAGCATTGCTTCATAAAGTTCTACTCCAGCATTTCCAGCTAAGAATGCTGCAAAACTGACACCTACAGCCATCCCGTTCTGGAATGTTATGTAGGGTTACCGAAAACAATAACATGTTCATCTTTTTTCCATTTCTCTTAGATTCTAATATCTCAGCAAATTTATTTATAATAATTAAGAATACTACACCAAGAATTAATCCAACAGTTGCCGGCCACCAAGCAATAACTCCTTGATTTTCAGCCATTTCAACAGAAGGTAGAATTAAGGACCAAATACTCGCTGCAATCATTACACCTGCTGCAAATCCAACAGTTATCTTTTTGAACCTCTCACTCATATTTTTTTTCATAAAAAATACAAAACCACTTCCAAAACTTGTTCCAATAAAAGGTATTAAAATACCTATAATACTATATAATACATTACTCACTTTATTTCCTCCTCTGTATTATATAATATGTATTTTGTCATTTTATGTTGACTAGTAAAAAACCAAATTTATTTATTACATCTGCATATAAAAGTTTTTTATATTCTTTACTGTATGTGATACCATAAAGAGAGCCCCAGTAAATTACTTACTGTTGGGCTCTCTTTATTGTGTGACATTCAGATTCTTCAAAACCAATATTACAGAACATCTTTTTTGCATCATTATTAGGAATTATTAGCCAGATATTCTCTGCTCTTGTATCATGAAACAAACAATCAATCAACTTAGATAAATATATTTCATTCATAATACTATAATCGCTTATAGACATTTCAGCTATTTTTACTGACTTCTTCCTACGAATTATATAGATATATCCAGCTATTTCATCATCCACTTCAATAATACGAATATCATCCAGCTTTATTATAAAGCCCTTATAAAAGGTTTCTTCATCTTGCTTAAGCTTAGATGTATTTATTAGAAGCTCTTGAATGATTTTCTTCGATTTTTCCTCCTGTTCTGCTTCGTTTTCAAAGTTAATCTTGTATAAAAAATCATATTTATCGTATAACTTTTTATACATATCATAGTCACCATTTCCCGCCTTCCGAAGGGAAATTTTTTTCATGAAAATCACTCCTCTTGAAATTTTCTATTCAATTATAGCATATTTTTCAAAATTTTGCAATTATGTATACTGTTTCGATATTCTATCCTTATAAATTATATATAAAAAAGTTATATGAAAATCCAATTGGTATCATATAACTCCTTCATAAAATTATTTATTTCTCCCTATTAAATATTTTCAAAATTTTTCCAACTATCCCTACAATTTGAGTTGAATTTCTTTGTGCAATTCCTTTCCCTAAGGCTTTTCCACCTATTGTTAATGATGCAACTATTGCACTTATTATAAATTGTATATCAAATGTAAGTCCAAAGTTACTTGTTATTTTGCCCGCAATTAAGGCACTTATTGATCCACTTAAAACTCCTGCAATATCACCTATTACATCGGCGCATATAGTTGAAACTTTTCCTGAATTTTTTATTAATTTCAAAGATGTTTTCGAACCCGCAATTTTTTTAGATGCTTTTGCATGAAAATGCGCTTCATTCGCAACTGTTACGGCTATTGCTACAGTATCAAATATTATTCCTAAAAATATTATTAGGATTAATATTAAAAGTGCTGGAAATATTGAAAGTTTTCCCATTGCAAATGTTGAAATAAAAGAAAATATTATTGATAGTACAAAGCTTAGTACTATTATTGTTATAAACCATTTAAATTCTGATGAATCTTTTTTATTATCTTTTTTCAAGTTTTTACCTTTCCTTTCTTTTCTTGCATTTTCTTTTGAATATTTTTTCGAGTCATCTTTTAATTCAGCCTTCATTTATATTATTAATTTCTCCTTTATAATTCAAATATATTTATGGTGGTAAAAACTTAAGTAAACTTTACGGTTTAGGTCTAGATGAATTTCTCTATTTTCTACTAAACATTACTGTTTAGCCGTTTCCATTTAAAGAAAATAGCCAAAAGTTCACATTGGCTTCCAGACAGCCACTTAAATCCGTACTTTAATCCTTAAGTTTCCTTGCCAAATGGCAAACATTCTAGAAGTTTTCCTTAATATACTTAAAATCTATTACTAGTCTCTTTTGCAACAGTAGTTTCATAACTGCTAATATGTATAATTAAAAATTGGCCACACATTAACTGAAAATGTTAATCCCAGTACTATCACTCAAGACAGGCTACGCTATATATTGTGTCTTGGCACGTTATATAGGTTTTACTTGAATCATTAATGGAATTTCAAGCCTCCGCGATAATAGGGTGTGGTTATGTATGCCATTACATAACTCCCTAGAATCTTACTCCCTGCAAACACACAAAACTGGCATTCCGCGCATAAACAAGAAACTTCATCGATGTGCCCTTTAGTGGATTTTTAGCCCCACCCTCGTAATAGCTAGCATAACTAGAATAATGCACCACCAATAATATGATAACATATGTTTAAAATATTTGCAAATGAGAACTGACCATTTTTTCATTTTTTTAAATTGGGGACGGTCCTTTTTTTCAAAAAATTGAAAAAAAGGACCGTTCCCAATTTTAAATCAATTTGCCAATCAAATCATAATCTCTGCTTCCAGTTATCTCAACTTTAACAAATTTATCAAACAATTCATCTTTAGTCTTTTCAACATATATTACACCATCAATATCTGGAACTTCATTTTTACTTCTCCCAATATAGTATTTTCCATCAAAACTTTCGTCTTCTATTAAAACTTCAAATTCTTTTCCAATTTGATTTTTCATGATCTCGTCAGAAATTTGTTGTTGCAATTTCATAATTTTATTATATCTGCTTTTCTTTGTCATTGGATGTAAATGTCCATCTAATTTTTCTGCTGGTGTTCCGTCTTCTTTTGAGTATGAAAATGCTCCTAATCTCTCAAATTTTGCCCATTTTACGAAATTATATAATTCATCAAAATTTTCTTGAGTTTCTCCAGGGAACCCTACCATTACTGTAGTTCTTATAATTACATCTGGAATTTCTTTTCTTATTTTCGTAATTACATTTCTTATACTTTCACCATTACTTTTTCTGTTCATTCTTTTTAAAACTGGGTTTGAAATATGTTGAATTGGAATATCGAAGTATTTGCAAATTTTATCATTTTCCTTAACCACTTTAATTAATTCGTCTGTAATTGACTCTGGATATGTGTATAAAAATCTTATCCATTTTATGCCATCAATTTTTGATAATTTTTCTAGTAATTCTGCAAGTTTTGGCTCTCCATAAATATCAACTCCATATTTACTTGTATCTTGAGCAATAACTATTAATTCCTTGTAACCTTGTTCTGCAAGTTTGTTAGCTTCCTCCAATACATCTTCCATTGTTCTACTTACAAATTTACCTCTTATATAAGGAATGGCACAATATGTGCATCTGTTGCTACATCCTTCTGCAATTCTTAAATATGCAAAGTTCTCGCCTGTTGAAACAACCCTTTCAGAGAATTCTAATCCGCACATCTTGGTATTTTCCTGCTTTCCAACCAAGTTTTCAATTTGTTTCCAAATTGTTTCATATTCCTTATATTTTATAAATAAATCAACTTCAGGCATTGATTTTTCTAAATCCTCTTTATACCTTTGAACTAAACATCCCATTGCTATTAAATATTTACATCTTTTTTTCTTGTACTCAGCCATTTCTAATAATGTGTTTATTGCCTCTTCTTTTGCTGGTTCAATGAATCCACATGTATTTACTACAATTATATCTGCATCTTCTGGATTACTTACTATTTTAAAATTGTTTTTTCTGAACATTCCTATTGTCATTTCTGTATCTACTAAATTTTTACTACATCCTAATGAAACAAATCCTACATTCATTATTATATTTCTCTCCTCTATTTATTATTTAATGCAACTATTTTACCATTTTTTTCATTTTTTTGCAACTAGTTTTAATTCTTCGGATGGAACTTTTGGGGACACTGGCAAAATGCATCAACTCATTGATGCATTTTGTCAGTGTCCCCAAATTCACCACTTTATCTCTCCAAATCATCCTCTTTCATATGACTGTATTTTCTCTTAGTAGCCATACCTCCCCTTATGTGTCTTTCAGCCTTATTCTCATCAAGTATTTCTCTCACTTCTCCTGCTAATCCTGGGTTTATCTTAAGTAATCTCTCACTTACGTCTTTATGTACTGTGCTCTTACTAATACCAAATCTTTTTGCTGCTCCTCTTACAGTATCTTTTGAGTCTACTATATAATGTGCTATTCTACACGCACGTTGCTCTATTGTATAATTTCTCATATGAAAACCCCCATGTGAATACTTTTGTTTAATTGTATTCGCATGAGGTTTGTATTATGATAAAGCCAAAAATTATTTTAGTATACCAAAGCAGATATTCGATTTATGTTGACTAATTATGAAACTTGTGTTATAATATATTTACACATTTTTGGAGCTTATGCCCAGGCTCCTACCCAAGGAGGTAAATTTATATGACACAAGTTAAAGCGATTCTTGGTGGCATATTAGCAGCCTTGATAACAATTCTGGCTTTAATCACATTTGGAACTCAGACACCAATAGAAGTTTATTCTGTAAGTCGGTTTCAAAACTTTCTGATTCTCTTCTTCATCTTAGAGATAACATCTATTGCAGTAGAATTTGGAATGGATAGCCTCTCTAAAGATGTTGCGGTAGACACACTCGTTGCTATATTAATAGCTATAATTACAACTACCGTAAACTACAAGAAAGGGCTTATACTTTTTTCTGGTAACGTGCTTCTTTTTGAATTAGTTAAAAAGATGATAATACCAGGAGGAGTTATGATACTTTTCGCATGCCTTGGATCAAGCCATGTATCTAAACTCCTAACAGAAAAGAAAGATGATGAGTAAGGGCATTTACTCAAAAAAACATACAGTTTATTTGAAACTGTATGTTTTTTATTTATTTAAACTTTTTTAAATTAAATTTTGCATTTACATCTCCCCAATACTCTTAGAAACATTATGCTCAATTTTCTCCCAACTTGTATCTCTTTTAAACAAGCATTTGAAGTTAATCAATAACCAAGAACCTAAGAATAATGGATATAATGCCAATCCTTTAATCATTGGTCTTATTGGTTTTTTATCTATAATCATAATCATAATTCCAGTTAGTATTGGTACGAAGAATGTTGGTACTATATACATGACTGCATTTTTTAATAAATCTAATACGGACATTCCATTTGTTAAGAATATAACAATATTTAATATTAATAAAATAATAGTTAATACAAACATTGGAATACTTCCCAACATATATAACAATCCGTCAAAATTCATTACAGTTTTATTATCTTTTACTGCAACAGCTAGTGGCTTTGTATATTCTTTTAGACATTGAATGTGACCAACTGTCCATCTTGATCTTTGTGACCATGATTGTTTGAATCCAACTGGTTGTTCATCATATACTATTGCATCTGTTGCCCAACCTAATTTTTTTCCAGCTATAATTCTTTTTAATGAAAATTCTATATCCTCTGTAAGTGTTTTGGTTTGCCATCCATCTGGTTTAACTACATCAAATTTTACCATGAATCCTGTTCCGTTTATTAATGGTGATAATCCTAAATTATATCTTGCTAAATGGTAAAATCTATTCATTGTCCAGTAGAATATTGCATACCCTGCTGTAATCCAGCTATCTGAAGGGTTTTTGATATCTCTGTATCCTTGAACAACATCTTCACCTTGATTTAATTTTTTGTTCATTGCTTTTAAGAAGTTTTTATCTACTATATTGTCTGCATCGAATATACAAAATGCATCATATGGAGCATCTTCTTCAATTTTTTGTTGTAAAAACCATTGAAGTGCATATCCTTTTGTTTTGTGTTTTTCATCAAATCTTTCATACACTATAGCTCCTGCATCCTTTGCTATTTGAGCTGTATTATCTGTGCAGTTGTCTGCAATTACATATATGTCATATAATTTTTTATTGTAATCTAAATTTTGTAAACTATCAACAAGTTCCTTGATAACTTTTTCCTCGTTATGAGCAGGAATTATCATCATAAACTTGTGTTCTTTGTCTTCTACTAATGGTTTATCTTTAACTTTTATTAGCGAGCATACACTAATTACAAGTTGATATATCCAGTAAATAGTTATTATCCAAACCATAGCATGTTGTAAGATTATTAAATATTCCATTTTTATCTCCCTTTTTTATAAATTTCATTCTACCTATAATTTAATTATACTATTATTTAGATTTTTTTCAACAATTTTTGACAAGATTTTTATTCTTCTACTTCTTTATTAGCTTCAAGTTCTTTCATTGATAAATTGATTCTTCCTTGACTATCAATCTCTATAACCTTTACTGTAACTTCGTCTCCTATAGATAAAACATCTTCAACTTTTTCAACTCTTTTACTAGATATTTTAGAAATATGAAGTAATCCTTCTTTACCTCCACCAACATCTACAAAAGCACCAAATGGCATTATTCTTGTAACTACACCGTCATAAATCCCATTTACTTCTATGTCTTTAGCTATATCTTCAATCATTTTTAATGCTTTTTTACCGCTCTCTGTATCTGTTGAATATACGCAAACGTATCCATTGTCTTCAATATCGATTTTTACACCTGTTTCATCAATAATCTTGTTAATCATTTTTCCACCAGGTCCTATTACATCTCTAATTTTATCTACGCTAATTGTTGTTGTTAATATTCTTGGAGCATATTTTGAAATTTCAGCTCTTGGCTTATCAATTTGTTTTAACATTATTTCATCTAAAATATAGTCTCTAGCAACTTTCGTTCTTTCAAAAGCTTGCTCAATTATATCATATGTTAATCCGTCAATTTTGATGTCAACTTGAATAGCTGTAATACCATCTTTTGTTCCACCAACTTTAAAGTCCATGTCTCCAAAGAAATCTTCAATTCCTTGAATATCTGTAAGCATTACCCATTCATCTGGATTTTCTGGATTTGTAACTAATCCTGTTGAAATACCAGCTACTGGTTTTTTAATTGGAACACCTGCATCCATTAATGCTAAAGTACTACCACAAATACTTGCTTGTGATGTTGATCCATTTGAAGATAAAACTTCTGATACAACTCTTATAGCATATGGGAATTCATCATATGATGGAATTACTGGAACTAATGCTTTTTCAGCTAATGCTCCATGTCCAACTTCTCTTCTTCCAGGTCCACGAGATGTACGAGCTTCACCAACACTGTATGCTGGGAAATTGTAGTGATGCATATATCTTTTGCTTTCTTCTTCATCTATTCCATCTAATACTTGTTCTTCGCTTTTCATTCCTAGTGTTGCAATTGACATTACTTGAGTTTGTCCTCTTGTAAATATTGCACTTCCGTGAACACGTGGTAAAACACCAACTTCACATGATAATGGTCTTATTTCTGTTAAACTTCTTCCATCTGGACGTTTGTGTTCATTATAAATCATTTCTCTTACACATAATTTCTCTAATTTATGAATGCTTTCTAGGATGTCAGCTTGCATTTCTTCTAATTTTTCTTCACCATATTTTTCAGTGAAATATGCTATTACATCCTCTGTTAATTTTTCTACATTAGCATCTCTTACTTCTTTGTCTTGAGCTTGAACATCTTGGTACATTCTCTCTTTGAAGTTTGATTCAACTTCATTATATATTTCTGGATCTACTGCAAATGATTTGTATTCAAATTTTGGTTTTCCTATTTCTGCTTTAATTCCAGAAATGAATTCACATATTTTCTTAATTTCAACATGTACTGTTTTTATAGCTTCTAACATTGTGCTGTTTGGAATTTCATCAGCTCCTGCTTCAATCATTGTAATTTTTTCCATTGTACCTGCTACTGTTAATGTTAATCTACTTTTTTCTCTTTGTTCAGCTGTTGGGTTAATAACTATTTCATCATTTACATATCCAACATTTACTGCTGCTGTTGGTCCACCAAAAGGTATATCTGAAATTGAAAGTGCTGCTGAGGCACCAATCATTGCACAAACTTCTGGTGAGTTGTCTTGATCTACTGATAAAACCGTTGCAACAACTACAACATCATTTCTAAAATCTTTTGGGAATAGTGGTCTTAAAGGTCTATCTATTGCTCTTGATGTTAATATTGCTTTATCTGAAGGTTTTCCTTCTCTTTTTAAGAATCCACCTGGGATTTTTCCTACTGAATATAGTTTTTCTTCATAATCTACTGATAGTGGGAAGAAATCAATTCCATCTTTTGGTTCTTTAGAGGCTGTAACATTTACCATTACAACTGTATCTCCATATCTTACCATTACACTTCCATTGGCTAAACCTGCAATTTTTCCAGATTCAATTGATAGCTTTCTTCCAGCTAATTCTGTTTCATAAACTTTAAACATATTTTTCTCTCCTTTATTTTTTATTTGCAAATTATTTGATAGTGTAACCTCGAAGAAAGAAATTTTTTTAAACAAATTCTCCTTCTTCCAAGCTACTTCTAACAAATAATTGCTTTTAATTTTAAACACCTATTTTAAAATATAATAATGTAAAAAAAGGACGTTTA
>JAFUYJ010000004.1 GCA_017470645.1 Clostridia bacterium | reverse complement strand
ATAGCGACCATCAAGAAATGCTATTTAATATCAAGATTGTTGATGTCTGTCTTTTGACAAACACAAGAGTGTCCGTATTTGGCTAGTCATTTATGACTTCAAGCGACCATCAGAGGGCCTAACAATAGCTAAATCACTTTTTTAGTGGTTCTTCTATTGTTAGGTCTTCTTTTTTGTACCTATTTTTTCAGAACCCCAGCAGTTGTGATTTAGCTCACGATTGCTGGGCTTTTTTTCTTTATGCCTCGGCAGTCGATTTCAAATCAGAACTGGAGGTATTTTATGAAAAAATTAACAACACAAATCACAAAAGGAAATCAAACAAAAATAATTTATGCCATCGTAGATGACAAAACAGCAAAGCTGCTTGAAAAAGCAGATGAGAAAGTTCGCCACGAGTACATTGTTGGTGAACATGAGATTTATCTTAACGAGTTAAAAGAAACAAGGCGTCATCAATCTCTTGATATTTCATTGGAAAATGGACACGAGTTTGAAGATGAGGATTTTTCTTTAGAAGATGCTCTTGTTAAAAAAGATGAGTATAGCAATCTTCATAAAGCAATTTCTTCATTATCCCAAGAACAACAATGGCTAGTAAAAGAAGTGTATTTCAAGGGTCGTCCACAAGTTGATGTTGCTAATGAACTTGGTATTTGCAAATCGGCAATTAGCCATAAATTGGAAAGAATTTTTAACAAAATAAAAAATTTTTTGAAATAGACCGTCAACTTTTGCATTTTTCGTGCCTATTAAGTGAGAGGCGTAAAAACTTCTCAATCTAAAAAGGAGAAAATGCTATGGATGAAAAGTATCAAAAAGTTGCATATATAGGACTTCGTAATCCTGACGGTAGTTATTTAACGAATGTTCCTCTTTATGTAAAAGTCAACGAACTTAATGCAAACGGTTTAACTGATATGCAAGAAGAGCTTATTCATCGTATATCAAGCATTATGCTCCAAAGATATCAACAACAATTCAGTGAGTTCTTTGGTAAAAAGAAAGCCGATAAGTTGTTGAAAGAAAATCTGGAAAAGGAGGAAAAATGATGACTACCGTTGATTACTTTAGAGAGGCAGACAATGTTTATAGAACAAAAGATTTCATTGTTTGCCAAAGAGTATCTCTTTGTCGTTCGGGTAATGGCAACACCCTACTTATGAGTGATGACATTTATCTTCTTAGAACGAGATCGAGAGATGCTGACTACGAACTCGTGTATAAAGTCCGTGGTAAACGAATCAATGGAAAGCGTATGCGTTCAGGCAGTTATACACGCAAGTACATTGATTAAATAATTGTTAGATAGATGAATTTTGGCGATCACTTTGTGGTCTTAAATATAAAGTTAGCTACTACCACAAATATCGCACTGAGACGAGTTGTTTCATAGACATCTAGCAATTATCTACAACTTAATAGCTAATTTCAATTAGCACAAAAAAATTAAAATAAAAAATTAAAAAGGAGTTAAAAATGGCAAGTAATTCTGTAAGAAGATGGAGTGTTCCTAATAAGAGAGCACAAAGCTATGCTGAAGAGCGTAGAGCCAAAGTTCACCAACATGGAAGAAAAGAAGGTCGTGAACTTACCGATTATGAAGCTGGTATGAGAAGTGGTTATCTTCAATGCCAATCTGACCATGCTGGTCTTTTCAGATACAAATCAGCTATGGATGCTGGTTATAGCAAATCTGAAGCTAAAAAGTATTCAAGAGAAAAAGGAACAAAATTGAAAAAAGGAGGCCGTAAATAATGGCAAAGAAAAATCAAATTTTAGTTGAAAGAGAAACTTTTGAAAAGAATGGAAAAACATTCTTCACTTACTTTATTAAAGGTCAAATCAGAGGCAAAGATGTTCGCCTTTCAGTAGTTCCACCTGATAAAGGTGGTTATGCAGTTCTTGACATTGTGTTTGGTAATGAAATGAAAGCTGAACTTGTTGCAAATCCTTATGAAATTAAAGATGATGCAACTGGTAATGTTATCAAAGGCAACACTTATGCAGTAAGAACTGTTGATGAAAATGGTGAGGTTTATGAATGTAATATTAAACCTTATCGTAATTCAGACAAAATGCTTCTTAACATGCTTATGAAGTAAATCTAAATAAAGGAGAATAATATGTCAGATAAATTAAAACTAACATTAGGAATTATAGCTGGCGTTCTTGGTGCTATTCTTCTATTCTGTTTGGTTGTAGTCATCGGTTGCTCTGTAAACGGATTGACCTTTTCACAGCAAATCGTTCAATGGTTTGGTGGAGCACCTAAAGCTACTGAAACAATAGTTGAAACAGCATCGAGCGTAACGCTATAAGTGGCTGATGTTCTATGAAAAATCTAATACTAATAATTTTAATAATCGTTTTAGTAGTGTTGGTCGGAACATGGCCATTAGGAATTTTAGCCAAAGTTTTTGAATATATCGGCATAGCACTAAAATGGCTTGCTGACGCATTAAACTTCTTTGGTTGGAATGGAATAATTTAACAAAAAGGCACTACTGAATTTAAGTTTGGTAGTGCTTTTTTACTTTTATAAATCTAAAAAAGGAGAAAAGTATGAAAAGTGTAACTTTAAGAATAGTTGATATTACATTGGTTATTGTTACAGTGGTTATGACTTTTCTTAGTGGTGTTTTGCTCTACTACAAAACCATTGGAAAAGACCATTTACCAACAGCTGTAACTTCAACTTATGCAACAACTGTTACTGATCCCCAAACTGGCGAAGAACTGCCTACTATTGAAGCTAACTATTATTCCAATAAAAATGGAACTGGTTTTGAGGTTGTTGAACTGCTTTTCAACTGCTATTCGGGAATTGGCAAACAAGCTATTTATAGTCGTGGATTTCAATTAGTTTACGACAAAGAAGGCAAAATTGTTCAATATACCAATAGCGTTGGACAGAAAAACAACATCTTCCAGTATGACAGATATGGTGATACTTCATTTGAAACCGGGCACTCCTACTCTTGGGGAGATAAAATGATTATAGATATTGACGGAAAAACTTATGCTGTTGCATTAGATGGTCAATATACTACATCAGTAAAAAGGTTCTCATTTTTGAAAGCTGTTGGACATACTTTCGCAGGACTTTTCACTGGTTATAACTATGGTGAAAAAGCTTACAATGTTGAAACCACTGTTCACAACTATACATTTGAGGACTTACTTGTTAAAGTTGGACAAATTCTTAAATCTTCAAACAACGGAACTGGTGATAGCGTGATTTCACTTATTGATTTAGGTGATTTCTTACACATTTATCCTATTGATGATAATGGACAAATCTCTGCTGATCCACTTGGTGTTAATACCATTCAAAATAGCTATTTTACCATGACAACCCACTACGATAATCGTGGTATGGTTTGGGCAAAACAATCTATTTTTGAGTCTGTTGCTGGAGATAGTCAGTTCAATATTAGTGGTTTGTCAGACAATGTAGATTATTGGAAAGTTGAAACACAATTTAAGCTTACAGAAAAAGATTTTGTAGGCAGATATGTGGCTTCCGATAATGGTTATTACTATGTTCTTTCTACTGCTAAATTGAATGAATTAAAGAACTTCGAAAATATTGAAATAAGTGTTGATTTCAATATTTCAAACTTTAACAATGTGAATGTTTTAGGTTTTGACTACTACGCCCTATATGGCATACAAGTTAAATCTTTAACAATTAGAAGCAATACTCAAAGAGAATTTAAGTTGTTAGTTGGCTCTTTGAAAGATACGGGATTGACATCTATCAATACCCAAAATGTAACTATCAATAATATAAATTCGGGGGTGGAACTATGAAATGGTATGGTTATATAATCTGCTTTGTTCTTATCATAGTTGGTATATTTAGCACAATGGAACTTGTAAAATTATTCAATGTAAAATCTGCTGAATATGGCACAGTTATTACGATAGAAACAAAGAATGATTACACTGAAGTATCAAAGTTTGATTATGGTTCTCTCTCATTTGATACGGAAGATTATGTACATTTTACAAATGTATCTACTTTTGCCCCACAGGACTTTAATGGCAAACAAAATGACTATACAATTCTTGTAAATGGTCAACCTACTAACAATATTATTGTTAATGCTGGGAAAATCTCTGGGGATTTAACACTTGCATTTTACAACTTAAATGGTGATGTGGCCTCAACTGCTGAATTACACATTTTAATCGAATATTATGCTAGTGGAACAAAAGTAACTTTAACTACTCAAAATAGCAATGATTCAGTATCTTACTTAACCACTTATACAAATATAAATGGTGCCGTAATCAAAGTGGTACAAAGGGGGTAAAGAAAAATGAATACATTATCTAAAACCCTTATAACACTTATTTCTGGTCTGATTATTGCTGTAACTGGGATACTTTTATATGTATATTGGCCTGCAATAACTGGGACTATAAATGATAGTCAATATCTAACTCCAGAACAAGGTCAAGAAATGTATGACAAAGGTTATGCAGATGGAAATAAGGCAAATGAAGAACAAATTGCACAAATTGCTTATTACAAAGAATTAACAGATGAATATTATATTCAAGTTGGACTTCTTAACAATGAAATAAGCACATTAAATGGTCAAATTGTTACTAAAAATGCCGTAATTACAGAATTGACAAACCTTAAAAATGCTAATTTACAAACAATAGAAGAGTTAAATACTACTATTTCATCTAATGAGACAGTTATTGCTGATCTCAATACACAAATTTCAGCTTTGCAAGGCAATAGATCAAGTTTGGAAACTCAGATTTCTAGTTTGAATGCTGATATTTCAAATAAGCAAGTTATTATTACTGGTCTAAACAGCCAAATAACCGAGCTTCAAACAGATATCACAACAAAGAGAAATCAAATAGTGAATTTGAACACACAAATTAGTGATTTACAAGCACAAATTATTGAATTGCAAAATAGTGCTAGTTCAAATTCATCTCAAATTGAGAGTTTGCGTTCACAAATTACAACGCTTACTAATGAGAAAGCAGATTTGGAGAGTTCTATTACAAATAAAGATAGTCAAATATCTAGTTTGAATACTCAAATTGCATCTTTGAATAATAGTATTTTGGACTTACAGGCACAAATAACCTCTAAAGAAAATACTATATCAACTCTTAGTACTCAGATTGTGAATTTACAAACACTAAACACGCAATTATCTCAAACAAATCAATCAAATGCTAGTACTATTTCAACACTTAATGCCCAAGTTGTAAGTTTGAATAATCAGATAAACACTTTATCTCTTCAAATTCAAAACAATTCTTCAAATGTAGCAAGTTTGAATAATAGAATTGCAGAACTAGAAGAATCTATTGCTTATTATGAAAGCTTTATTTCTGGGCTTCAAAGTGAAACACAAGTAGTTGCAACATTTATGTATGACGGAAGTGTTTATAACATTCAAGTATTAAGCAAAAATGCTTATGCCAGTGTTACTACTCCTGCATCAACAACATATATGATTTTCAATGGTTGGAAAGTTGATGGACAATCAGTAAATCTTGCAAGTTATAGCGTTTCTGAAAACACAACTTTTGTTGCTGATATTACTTACAAATATGATGTAACATTTGTTGTCGACAACGAAACATATAATAGTCAAATTGTTGTGGCAAATAATAGTCCTACATTACCAACAGCACCAACAAAAACAAATTATCAATTTGATGGTTGGACAGTTAATGGTTCAATTACAACACCTAATACTTACGCTATTACACAAGACACAACTTTTGTTGCTAAATTTACTAGATTATACACTGCAACATTTACTTATGAGAATACAACAAAATCTACTCAAATAGTTAGAAATGGTGAGTATGCTTCTAATGTGGCTGTTGCGAATACAACATATAAAATCTTTAACGGTTGGAAAGTTGGTGGAGTGATTGTAAATGTTGGAGAATTTGCAATAACACAAGATACAACTTTTGTTGCAGATATAACCTACAAATATGATGTCGTATATAAAGTGGATAACACTAATTACAATACTCAAATAGTTGTAAATGGTGGTTATGCTTCACTTCCAGAAAACCCAACAAAGAGTGGTTATGAATTTGATGGTTGGACTCTAAACGGAACAACTGTTATTAACCCAACTGCAATTACAATCAATGCTAACACAACTTTTGTTGCTAAGTTTACAAAACTTCATACAGTAACATTTACTTATGAGGGAACAACAAAATCTACTCAAACTATTAGAAATAATAGTTATGCAACAAATGTATCAGTAGCAGATACTACTTACAAGATATTTAATGGCTGGAAACTTAACGGAACGATTGTAAATGTTGCTAATACTCAAATTACAGCAGATACAACATTTGTAGCAGATATAACTTACAGATATGATGTTGTATTTAAGGTAGATAATTCTAACTATAACACTCAAGTTGTAACAGCAAATGGTGGAGCAACAGCTCCTGCAAATCCAAGCAAAACTGGTTATACCTTTAATGGTTGGACTTTGAATGGAACTGATATTGTAAATGTAGCAAACACCTCGATTACAGGAAACACTACATTTATTGCTAAATTTACTATTAACTCTTACACTGTAACATTTAAGTATGAAAATACTACATTAAGTACACAAACTGTAAATTATGGTTCATCAGCAACAGATGTAAATGCTACAAGCACGACATATAAAGTATTTAATGGTTGGAAACTTAATGGAACTATTGTGGATGTAACAACTCAACAAATTACTGGAAATACAATATTCACAGCAGATATAACTTACAAATATGATGTTGTATTTAAAGTTGATAACAGTGATTACAATACTCAAATTGTAACGAAAAACAACTATGCTAATGTTCCAACAGCTCCATCTAAATTTGGCTATACTTTTGATGGTTGGTGCTTAAATGGTAATGTTGTTGTAAATGTAAGTGAAATTGCTATTACAGGAAATACTACATTTACTGCTAAATTTACATTAAATGCTTATACAGTAAACTTTGTTTCAGAGAATGTTATTATAGATACTCAATCTGTTAATGCAAATAACTATGCAACAGTTCCAACTGCTCCAACAAAAAATGGTTACCAGTTTGACGGCTGGACATTAGACGGACAAACAGTTGTTGACCCTTTAAACAATAAAATTATCGCAAATACAACATATATTGCTAAATTTACTTGGAGAAATATTACTTTTGCTAATGCTAGTTGGAGTTTAATTCAAGACGTAAGCACTGATATTAAAACAAATAATTTAACATCTTCTCAAGTTGCTTCTAAATATGGTTGGCATATTGGTGATGAAAAGACGTTTACTTTATCTACAAATGAAGAAGTTACAATTCAAATTCTTGGTTATAATCATGACGATTTGTCAAATGGTAATGGCAAGGCTGGAATTAGTTTTGGTATGAAAAATTTACTTGCCACAAAATATGGAATGAATATAAGCAACACTAATGAAGGTGGTTGGGATACAAGCTCTATGCGCACAAACGCTATGGCAACAATTTTTTCACAATTACCTAGTGAATTGCGGTCTGTTATTGTTAGTGTTGATAAAAAAACATCGGCAGGTAATAAATCAACAACTATTACTATATCAAGTGATAAATTATGGTTATTTAGTGAGGTTGAAATTGACGGCACTACTAATAGTGTATATAAAGATGAAGGCTCACAGTATGAGTTTTGGCAAACACAAACATTAGTAGACTTTACTGCTGATAGAATACCAGAATTAGTTAAATATCTATCTAATGGCACAGGTGCTGCCAACAATTGGTGGCTTCGTACATCTCATAAAAACAGTAGTAAGACTTTCTGGTATGTGAGTCCTTACGGCAATTTCACTAACTATAATGCTTCGAATAGTTATGGCGTGTGTTTTGGTTTCTGTATTTAGGAGCATAAAGTGATAACAATTATCTTCGCCCCTCCTAGAACTGGCAAGACCTGTTATATGACTCATTTGTTAAATCAATTGGCTTTTGATAGAGAGCGAATTAAAAACATGACAAATGAAATAGCAAGGAAAAATAATAATGGCTTTGACCTTACTATACCTAAGCACCCAGTAAGTAGTAACTATGATATTACTTGCCGAAAGTTTGGGTATAGTAAAAGGCATAGCCGAATTATAAATCCTTTTAGATTAGGTTTTGCTAATGAGTGGGTTGAAACACATTTTAATCTTCCCTATGAGGCAATAGGAATAACAGAAGCACAGAAGTATTTGAATAGTAGAATGAGCATGTACTATCCAGAATGGCAATCAAGATGGTATGAGCAACACGGTCATAACAACCTTGATATATTCTTAGACACACAAAGACCAATGCTTATTGATGTAAATATTAGAGAACTTGCACAGTTTGTTGAAATAATGAAATTGAAAGTTTACTATGACAAGTTTGGAAAACCTTGCAAATTGAAATGGATTATCCGAGAAATACCAAATAGCAGTTTATTTGAAAAATATATTGCTAGTGGTAAAAAGGACAAAGAATGTTATACAGAAAGATTTGTTATTGCAAATTACAATGTGTTTGCTCTTTATGACAGTCAAAGTTGCAAACCAAAGTTTTATGCAGGACATTTTGATGAAGATTTTGATTTAAAGACCACAGAACAAACGGAAGAATCGATTGATGGTTATATCAAGTATTTGGAAGATACCGATGACGAAATGCCGAAAAACTTTTATCAAAGGAGAAAACAACAATGATTAAAATGATTAACTATAATAAAAATAAACTCATAAATAAGACTCTTGATGAATATTATGCGACATTTAGCCATATGTTGGACACTTCTGATTATGTTCCAGAGAAATATAACGCAAAAATTGGTAAATATATCTTCAAAAACATGAAAAAATCATTCAAATTGATTGATAAAGAAGATAAAAAGTATCAAAGAGAATGGAAAAAGAAGCAAAAAGCTAAAATGCCGAAAAGAGTTAGTTTTTGGAAAAGATTGTTTAAGAGAAAGTCAACGAATACAAACGCTGACTCTAACTTGACTAGTTAAATCCAAAGGTCAGCTGTTATGGAGGTTTTATGTGGTATGGTGAGTCAAAAGTATATTTTGATGGTAGCCATTACATTGCAATTCCCCACACTACAAGGTTTGTTAAAAAGAAAATAAAACCGCCAGAGGAGTTGATAACTGTAGAGTCTAGCGAAGATGACACATTAGAAGAAAACACTGATGTGTCTTCTTTTGCTACGCCGACAGAATGTAATGAAAATAATCAAAATGTAGAAAATTTGCCAGAAAAAACGCAAAAAATTGCAAAAAACACTATAAAATTGACAAAAAAAGAATATTTTGAGCAACTTTATTGTGAATTTCTTAATTTATCTAAGAAAGAACGAATGTCTAAAATTGTCGAAATGATGCTCCCTTATTTTGAAAAGCTAGAATATTGTGAGAACTTTGTTAAAGCAAATTTTGAACGCAAACAAAGAAACTTGATATGTCGCCGAGTAAGAATGAGTCGCAAAGCGTATTTGGCAAGATTTAACTATTTTGTAACCTTTACTTATGATGGAAATTTGCATACGGAGTCAACTTTTAGGAAAAAACTTATTCAAACTCTTGCTAATTTTGCTGTAAGAAAAAATTGGAAATATCTGGGTGTTTGGGAACGAGCCCCTGAAACAAATAGATTGCACTTTCATGGATTATTTAATATACCAAATGGTGCTATGGTTGGAGAAATTATTGAAAAGAAAGATTATAGCTATGAAAAACACGATAGAATTATTACTTTACAGAACACATATTTTAATGAACGATTTGGTCGTTCTGATTTCAAAGAAATAGATGAACACGAGAACAAATTATCTAATGCACTGACTTATCTAATGAAATATATTGAAAAATCTGGTGAGAAAATAGTTTATTCAAAAAAACTATACCAGTATTTCATATCAGACATACTTGAAAACGATATTGTGTCAACAATAGGTCAAGAAGAGAAAAAGGTTTTACTCTTCGATGACTTCGAGTGTATTGATGAAGGAGTTTTAATGGGAAAGGTATCACCTGAAGTTATTGAGCAAATGCGAAAATGTAATTAAAACAAACGGCAACGATAAAAATGTGAGGTTTTTCGGTAAGCCTGCGCGAAAACCCACATTTAGTTGCCGTTTTGTATTTGTTCCAGCAAGTTTCTTTTAAGCGTGTGCTTGTCTCGGTGGAGCGAAGCGACACCGACTTGTATCAAGACAAGCACACGCGCTGTTGTCAAATTAAAAAAAATTAGAACATAATAATTATTTTAGAAATTTGCCAAATATAGATACATTTTTCCTATTTATATGATATAATTAAGCTGTATTAGTATACTTAGGAGAATTGTATGCATAACGAATTATATACAACCGAATATGATGTTGAAAAAAAGTTTATTGATGTTATTACCACAAATTGGTATAAATACAATAACCTTTCAAGTTATGAAGAATTATTGGTAAATTTTAGAAATAAGTTAAATATTTTGAACAAAGATATCCTTAATGGAAAACCTTTGACCGATACCGAATTCAAAGAAATTACTATTTATCTTGAAGGAAAAACGATTTTTGAAGCTTCTCAAATTTTAAGAACGGGAAAAATTGACGTTGTTAAACGAGATGGCTTTCCACTCTATTTGAAATTAGTAGACTTGGAAGATATCGAAAAGAATAGTTTTGAAGTTTGTCATCAAATAAAAACGACTGGCTCTTATGCAGGCAGATTCGATGTTTCTTTGCTTATCAATGGTTTACCTTTTGTTCAAGTAGAGTTAAAGAAACCCGGTGTTGAGATTAACCAAGCATTTAATCAGGTATTAAGATATAAAAGAGATGGTAACTATAAAGGTATCTTCAATTTTATTCAAATTTTTGTTATCTCTAATGAACAACATACAAGATACTTTGCAAACAACGATCAAATATTAAAGAGTAATTGTTTTGTATGGTCAACAAAAGAAAATGAAGCAGTAAATACGCTTTATGACTTTGAAGAAAGTTTCTTATTCTGTCCTTTCCTTTTTAGATTGGTATTTAATTATATGATAGACAGTGCAAGAGCAAAAAAACTCTTTGTAATGCGTCCATATCAAATATATGCTTTTGAAGCATTGAAAGCAAGATGTCTTAAAGACGGTTCTAACGGATATTGTTTCCACTCAACAGGTTCTGGTAAGACATTAACCTCTTTTAAGTTTGCTTATGATATGAGCCATAATCCAAAAGTAGATAAAGTATTCTTTTTGGTAGACAGAAAAGACCTTGACGATAAAACAATAGACGACTTTAACTCTTATATGTCTTCTACTGTTGACGAGTTTACTAATGTTAATAAAACAGACTCTTTGATAAAAGATATTAAGAGTGATAAAAAACTTATTATCTCAACTATCAATAAAATGTCAAATGCACTTAAAGGTAAAAGAATTGACGAATTATCAGCATATAAAAATAAGCGTATGATTTTTATGTTTGATGAGTGCCACAGAACGCAAGCCGGCGAAATGAGAAAACTTATTCAAAATTATTTTACTAACGCTTTGTATTTTGGATTTACAGGCACGCCTATCTTTACTGAAGAAGATGAAAAAACACAAAATGCAAAACTTACTTCTTTGTATTTTGGGAAACCAGTACATACTTACACATTAAAAGAAGCAATCGGAGATAAGAACGTTCTTCCATTGTGTATTGATTATGTAAAAACGGTTAAAGTTAAAGATGAGTCTGTATTCTTGGATAAAACTGTTCAAGGCATTGATTATGAAGAAGCTCTTAACAGCCCAAAGAGATGTCAAGTTGTTGCAGATAATATTATAGAAACTTTTGACCAAAAGACTTGTGGTAGAAGATATAATGCTATCTTAGCTTGTTCTTCTATTCGCTTGGCGAATGAATATTACAAGTTGTTGTTAAACAACAATTTTAATATCAAGATTGGTGAAATTTATTCTTATGAAGCAAACGAAGATTGTAAAGAAGGTGATATTACTTCGGTAGCAAAAGACCAGCTTGCAAAGATTATTGATGAATACAATAAACGTCCTGAAAATAATTCTAACTTTTCACTTTCTACCTATGCTCAATATGAACAAGACGTTATTAATAAATTCAGAAACAAAATGATTGATATTTTAATCGTTGTTGATAAATGTCTGACAGGTATGGATTTTGTTCGTTGCAATACATTGTATCTTGATAAATCAATGCAGATGCACGGTCTTATTCAAGCAATTTCAAGGACTATAAGAACTTATGACGAAGCAAAGATCTGCGGTAATATTATTTGTTATCAAACTTCTCGTAAGACAATGGACGAAGCATTAGCTCATTTCAATAATGATAAAGACGTTTATAATGACGTAACTCTTGAACCGCTTGAAAATTTAATTGCTAAACTAAACGAGCAATTTGTTATGTGTAAGGCAATTAGAAAACTTGCTACATCTAAGTCGGAAAGCGATAAAATTACATTCGTAAATGCTTTTAGAGAATTGATGCATATTTATAATAAGGCAAATAACTATATTGATTTCGATATTAACAAGACCGAAATGGATATGAAAACTTATTATGAATTGCAAGGGCTTTATAAAGATATTTACAACGATATTAAACCTAATGTTACAAAAGAATCTATACTTAATGACATTGACTTTGAAATCTCATTACTAGGCAGAACAAAGGTCAATTTCGATTATCTCGTAGAATTATTGATACGTTATCAGCAAGAACATGAAGATAAAAACAAAAAGAAAGTCAGAAAAGCGGTTAGCAGACTTGTTTTGGAAATCAATGATAAATCTAAACGTGAACTTGTTGAAAGGTTTGTAAATCGCTTTATGGACGATAATATTGAAGGATTATATAAAGATCCGATTGTTGAATATGAAGAATTTATCAATACCGAAAGAAATAAAGAATTGAACCGTATAAGTGGACAATACAACGTTGATAAGGAAAAATTAAGAGAACTTGCAGAAAACTATTCCTTTTTCCAAGATGATATTGAATTAAATAAAGACATTACGGATTTGTTAGACGAAAAAATTTCTATTGATGATAGATTAAACATCTTATCAAAACTTCCAGCAGAAATTAAAGGCTATTTTGATAAGTTTGATGAAATTACGGTATATTAAGGAGAAAAAGAATGAGTGATATCGAATTAGAACAACAACAAAAGAAAGAACTTCATACAAAGTTGTGGAAAATGGCAAACTCTTTAAGAGGCAATATGGATGCAAATGAATTTAAGGACTATATTCTAGGACTTATCTTCTTTCGTTATGTTTGCGAACACGAAGAGAATGAATTTCAAAAACGTTTACATATTTCTCTTGACGATATGTATAAAAGAGATGCAACACAATGTAGAGATGTTGCAATCGTAAATCTTGGTTTGGGTTATTTTATTGAGCCTAAACACCTTTTCAAAGCCCTTGTTAAAAGAATATCTAACGGTAATTTTGAACTTGAACATTTATCAAATGCTTTCAAAAACTATTCTGACTCAACTAAAGGTCAAGTATCAGAAGACCAATTGTCAGGTTTGTTTAATGACGTAAATTTGACTTCCGATAAACTCGGTAAAACGTATAAAGAAAAAGGCGAATTGATTGCAAAACTTATCACTGCTATTGATGAAATCAATTTTAACTTTATGGATAGCAAAATAGATTTGCTTGGAGATGCTTACGAATATTTAATTGGTCAATTCGCTGCTTCAGCTGGTAAAAAAGCCGGTGAGTTTTATACCCCTCAACAAGTTTCTAAGTTGTTAAGTTTGTTAGTAACAAATGATTTGAGCGAAGTTAAATATATTAGCGACCCTGCTTGTGGTTCTGGTTCTCTTTTAATTCAAGTTGCAGACAGATTAAAGGAAAAGAACGGTAAATACATTCATATTTACGGTCAAGAACTTAATACTACTACTTGTAACTTGGCAAGAATGAATATGCTTGTTCATAACGTAAACTTTAATAAGTTCTCTATTCATCAGGGCGACACATTAAAAGCACCAAGTGATGAACAAAGAGAATATGGTCGTATGGATGTTGTTGTTGCAAATCCACCTTTTAGTGCTTCTTGGGACCCAAATTCAACGATGGAAAAGGATGAAAGATTTTCAGGTGCCGGTAAACTTGCACCAAAGTCTTATGCAGATTATGCTTTTGTTGAACACATGGTAAACAGTTTAAGTGCAACTGGTCGTATGGCTGTTGTTCTTCCACATGGCCCTTTATTTAGAAGTGGTGCGGAAGCAGTAATCAGACAATATCTTGTTGAAACAAGAAATTATCTTGATACAATTATCGGGCTTCCTGCTAACCTTTTCTATGGCACAAGTATTCCGGCTTGTATATGTGTTTTCAAGAAAGATAAAAAAGATAGAAATGTTTACTTTATTGATGCAAGTAAGAATTTTGAAAAAGGTAAAAATCAAAACTTATTGCGTGATGAAGATATTGAAAAGATTATTGATGCATACACAACAAAGAAAGAAATTG
Source organism: Clostridia bacterium (assembly GCA_017470645.1). Classification (GTDB taxonomy): domain Bacteria; phylum Bacillota; class Clostridia; order TANB77; family CAG-508; genus CAG-492. Next base: position 2,026 of record JAFUYJ010000004.1, on the reverse strand, counting down.
AAAAGTATGCCCATTCTGCTACTATTGAAGAATTAAAAGAAAACGACTTTAACCTTAATATTCCCCGTTATGTTGATACATTCGAAGAGGAAGAAGAAGTTGATATACAACAAGTGATGGCAGATATTAAAAAACTTGAAAGTGAAAGAGCCGAATTAGATGTGCAAATTGCAGGTTATTTGAAAGAATTAGGCATAATCAAGGAGGAATAGCAATGGGAAACGTAAATAACGAAACAACCCAAAATACTGTCCTTAATGCTATTGATAAGGACAATAAAAGTCCTAACGTTCCTAATTTGAGATTTCCTTATTTTACAAAGCAATGGACTAATATTTCATTTAGTTCGCTATTTGATATTCTGCCTAATAATACTTTGTCAAGAGCTGAATTAAACTATATTGAAGGAGAATATAAAAATATTCATTATGGTGATATCTTAATAAAGTTATCAGCTTTTACTAATATAGATAGTAAAGACATTCCTTTTGTAAATAGTGAGAGTATACCTAAAAATAGCAAAGATTTATTGTTGAAAAATGGGGATGTTGTTTTTGCAGATACAGCAGAAGATTATACAGTAGGTAAAGCAACGGAAATTGGTGGAATTGATAATCAAAAAATTATTGCTGGACTTCATACAATTCCATGTCGACCTAAATATAGATTTGTTCAGCGATATTTAGGTTATTATGTAAATTCTCCTGCATACCATAATCAACTATTGCCATATATTCAAGGCATTAAGGTTAGTTCTATTTCAAAATCGTTAATCAAACATACAACAATCTCATATCCCAACGAAGAAGAACAATTAAAAATAATAAATTTATTAACATTTATCGACAATAAATTATTGACTCAAAGTAAAATCATAGATGGCTATAAATCCTTAATAAAATCAATTAGTTCATATCTTTTTAATGATATAAAAGACACAATAAAACTTTCACAGTTATGTAAAATAACAACTGGCAAACTAGATGCAAATCAAATGGTAGAAAATGGTCAATATCCTTTCTTTACTTGTGGACGAGAAACCTTACAAATAGATAAATATGCTTTTGATTGCGAGGCAATATTGATTGCCGGCAATGGAGATATTGGACACACTAAATATTACAAAGGTAAATTTAACGCATATCAAAGAACATATATTTTATATAACTTTAATACAAATGCTAAATATATAAAATATGCAATTGATTTATATTTACCGCAGAAAGTTAAAGAAGAAACTCAAAGCAGTGCTATGCCTTATATTAAATTAGGAACGCTTGCCGATTTGGAATTACCTTTAACAGACACAGAACTGCAGAATAAAATTGTAACAATATTAACAATATTTGAAAGGAAACTTGAAACGGAAATTGATTTATTAACAAAATTAAAAGAGCAGAAAAAGTATCTGCTCTCAAATATGTTTATATAAACAAGTTTTTCAAAAGATATGCTTTTTGCTTTTTATAAAGTGAGAGTATATCTTTTTCTTTTTGTAATTTTTGCATAAATGTTTCAAGAAGCTTTGCGTGTTCTCCCTGTGTTTCAATAGATGGTATATTAAAACAAATCTTATGCAAAGCCTTGTAATCAAATTCAAATTCTCTACGAGTTGATTTTTGTGTTATAAACCGTTTTACCTCATTAAAATAAAAATTTGCATAGAAATTGAAGAATGACGGCAATAGAATATTTGTATTGATTTTATATGTTTTATATATAGGACTACAACAACCTACCAAATCCTTCGATACGCCGATTTCATCAATGCCTATTCCTAAAATAAGAGAACACGGAAGAAAAACTATATGACTATTTGTAGAATATGCTACGTGGTCATCTTTCATTTCTTTAATACCATATTTACCAATTGTATATTGAGTATGATTTTCATTATTTAACTCTTTATATTCAACAAATAAATCGTCAAATATAGTGGCTTTCCCATTTGATTTATAACCCTTAAAAAATTTATGACATAACCATTTAATTTGAGATTGCAAGTTGTCTATGATTTTACTTTGAG
>JAFUYJ010000008.1 GCA_017470645.1 Clostridia bacterium | reverse complement strand
CTTTTGACCATTCTCTTATTTGTTCATCAGATGCTAATCCAATTTTAATTTTATCAAATAATTCTAATTCGTCTTGTTGTTCCATTAGAACTCACCTCCTTCATCATCTAAAATGTCTTGTTCATTTAATATGTTGTCCTCAGCTAAGTCATTATCAAAAATCATTAAATCATCAGCTTCATCACCTAAATCTTGGTTAAATAAACTGTCATCATCTAAATCTTCATCAGCTTCAATATAGCTGTTTTCTAATTCAGATTCATCAACAACTTCTTCCTCGTCTAGTGATTTTGCTTTATCTAAATTGAAGTCTATTCCATCTTCGATGTGTTCTTTTAATTCTAATTCAACATCATCATTTGAATATAGACGTACATCTAATCCAAGTGATTGAAGTTCTTTTATTAAAACTTTGAAACTTTCTGGAACACCAGGTTCTGGAACGTTTTCACCTTTAACAATAGCTTCATATGTTTTTACTCTTCCTACAACGTCGTCTGATTTTACTGTTAACATTTCTTGTAGTGTGTACGCTGCACCATATGCCTCTAATGCCCAAACTTCCATCTCACCGAAACGTTGTCCACCGAATTGTGCTTTACCACCTAAAGGTTGTTGTGTAACTAATGAGTAAGGTCCAGTTGAACGAGCATGTATTTTATCATCAACTAAGTGGTGAAGTTTTAACATGTACATAACACCAACTGTAACTGGGTTTTTAAACGCTTCTCCTGTTCTTCCATCATATAATACTGTTTTACCATCTTTACGTAATCCAGCTTGTTCTAATAATTCTTCTATTTCATAAGATTTTGCACCATCAAATACTGGTGTTGATACTTTCCATCCTAATGCTCTTGCAGCCATTCCTAAGTGAACTTCAAGAACTTGACCCAAGTTCATACGAGAAGGAACACCTAGTGGGTTAAGAACTATATCAACTGGTGTACCATCTGGCATGAATGGCATGTCTTCTTCTGGTAATATTCTTGAAATAACACCTTTGTTTCCGTGACGTCCAGCCATTTTATCTCCAACTGATATTTTTCTCTTTGTTGCAATATAACATCTTATTACTTGATTTACACCAGGTCCTAATTCATCTGAATTTTCTCTAGTGAATATTTTAACATCAACTATAGTTCCAGCTTCACCATGTGGTACACGAAGTGATGTATCTCTTACTTCTCTAGCTTTTTCACCAAAGATAGCACGTAATAATCTTTCCTCTGCTGTTAATTCTGTTTCTCCTTTTGGAGTAACCTTTCCAACTAGGATATCTCCTGGTCTTACTTCAGCACCAATTCTTATAATTCCGTCCTCATCTAGGTCTTTTAAGCTATCATCACCAACGTTTGGTATATCACGTGTGATTTCTTCTGGTCCTAATTTTGTATCACGACATTCGCAGTCGTATTCTTCTATATGTATTGATGTGTAAACATCTTCTTTTACTAATCTTTCGCTGATTAATACAGCATCCTCGTAGTTATAACCTTCCCATGTTGTGAAAGCTATTAATACGTTTTTACCTAATGACATTTCACCATTTACTGTTGAAGGTCCATCTGCAAGAAGTTCTCCTGCTTTAACTTTTTCTCCTCTAGTAACTACTGGTCTTTGGTTGATACATGTACCACCATTTGTTCTTTTGAACTTACGTAATTTATATGTATCTATTGTGTCATTCTTTGTTCTAACTTGGATTTCATCACCTGTTACTTTTTCTACAATACCTGCATTTTTAGCAGTAACTGTGATTCCAGAGTCTTTTGCAGCTTTATATTCAATACCTGTTCCAACTATTGGAGCTTCTGGCATTAATAATGGAACTGCTTGACGTTGCATGTTTGATCCCATTAGAGAACGCTTAACGTCGTCGTGCTCCAAGAAAGGAATCATTGCAGCAGCAACTGAAACTAATTGTTTTGGTGATACATCTATGTAGTCAACTTGTTCTTTATCAACTTCAAGAATATCGTTAGCGTATCTAACCCTGATTCTGTCATGAACGAATCTTCCTTCTTCGTCTAATGGTTCTGATGCCATTGCTATTACATATTTATCTTCAACATCAGCTGGCATGTACTCGATTATATCTGTAACTTTTCCTGTTTCTTTATCAACTTTTTTGTATGGAGTTTCAATGAAACCATATTCGTTAATAATTGCAAAACATGAAAGTGCTGATATAAGACCGATGTTTGGTCCTTCAGGAGATTCTACTGGACATAAACGACCATAGTGTGTATGGTGAATATCTCTAACTTCGAATCCGGCTCTCTCACGAGTTAAACCTCCAGGTCCTAATGCTGAAATTCTTCTTTTATGAGTTAATTCTGAAAGTGGGTTTGTTTGATCCATGAATTGTGATAATTGTGAACTTCCAAAGAATTCTCTAATTGAAGAAGTGATTGGTTTTGTGTTTATTAATGTTTGTGGTGTTACTACGTCTAAGTCTTGTGTTGTCATTCTTTCACGAACAGCTCTTTCAAGTCTTGTTAAACCAATTCTGAATTGGTTTTGTAATAATTCACCAACACATCTGATACGTCTGTTTCCTAAGTGGTCAATATCATCTATTTCACCTAAACCGTGGTCTAAGTTTACTAAATAGCTGATTGATGCGATAATATCTTCGTTTGTAATGTGTTTAGGAACTAATTCATCATATCTTTCTTTTAATACTTTTACTAAATCTTTTTCATCTGTTGTGTCGATGATTGATTTTAGTATTTCATAATTAACATCCTCTTTGAAATGTAGTTTGCTTAAATCCACATTTGGTAATACTTTGTGGATATTTACTGTTCCATTTCCTATTACTCTTACTTTTTTATCTTCAACTTTTACGTCTACGATATTAATTCCTGTATCTTGAATATTTCTTGCAACATCTTCTGAAATAATTGCACCTTTTTCAACTAGAACTTCTCCTGTTGATGGATCGATAACATCTGCAAATGCTTCTTTTCCTGTAATTCTTGTTGCTAAGCTTAATTTTTGGTTGAATTTGAATCTACCAACTTTAGCTAAATCATATCTTCTTGCATCAAAGAATAATCCATTGAATAGGTTTCTTGCTGCATCTACTGTTGGAAGTTCACCTGGTCTTAATTTTTTGTAAATTTCAGTGATTGCTTCATCAGCAGTTTTGATTGGATCTTTAGCTATTGTTGCCATGATTTTTTCATCTTCACCAAATAAATCCATAATTTCTTGGTCTGTTGCAATACCAATTGCTCTTAATAAGCAAGTAACTGGTAATTTTCTTGTTCTATCAACTCTTACGTTGATAATGTCGTTTGAGTCTGTTTCATATTCAATCCATGCTCCACGAATTGGCATTACAGTTGATGTATAAATACGTTTTCCTGTTTTGTCAAAATCGCTTGCGTAATAACATCCTGGTGAACGAACTAACTGGCTTACTACAACTCTTTCAGCTCCGTTAATTACGAATGTTCCACTTTCAGTCATTAATGGGAAATCTCCTAAATAGATTTCTTGCTCTTTAATTTCCCCTGTCTCTCTGTTGATTAATCTTACTTTTACGTGTAGTCTTGTTGAATATGTTGTGTCTCTTTCTTTTGCTTCTTCTACTGTGTATTTAGTTTTGTCTTCCATGTAGTAATCGAAAAATTCAAGAACTAAGTTGCCTGAATAGTCAATGATTGGTGAAATATCTCTTAATACTTCGCCTAATCCTTCTTCGATGAACCAATTGTATGAATCTTTTTGTACTTGGATAAGGTTTGGAATTTCAATTGAGTCACCGATTTTTGCAAAGCTTTTACGCACGACTTTTTCGTGCTTTACGTCTTTTACCAACTTAAAATCACCCCTAATTAAATTTAAGCAGAATAAAATTTATATTTGAATTTAAAAAAGTCCTTCTTGAATATAAAAATTGACTTACCACTTCTTGGAATTTTCTGCCCCTTTTAATCCCTTAAAGATGAGTAAGTTTATCTATATCAATTCCTCTTTTTTAAATTAAAAATAACGAAATTAAGTAACTGCTTTATTATATAATATTTTAAAGGTGTTTGTCAATGAGTTTTGGCTAATTTTTCCTATTTTTTTCAAGTTTTTTTGTATAAAAATTGTTGCTTTTTGTTTTTTTTATTATATAATATGAGTAAGTTTAGATTTGCACGAAAGAAAGGATGTAAAATAATGGACAAAAGACTGTACCCTTTAACCGGTCCACAAATGAATATTTGGCAATTGGAGCAGGTTAGTGAAAATAGCAAAAATTTAAATTCAATTTTTTCTGTTTTAAAATTACCAAAAGACACAGATTTAACTTTGCTTGATAAAACTTTGAATAAAATTAGGGAAATTAACGATTCTTTAAGGCTTCGTTTTATTGTTGATGAAAATTGTAATATTCAGCAGTATGTAGAAGATTTCAAATATATTCCTTCAAGAATTATCAAGCATGACTCCGAAGAAATATTAAGCGTTATTGAAAATGAAAAAGGAGATTTATTGTCTGTTGAAGGAAAAGTCAATGAACTAGCCATTATACAGACTCCTTATAATTGTTTTGTTCTTTACAAATCCCACCATATTCTTTCTGATGGTTGGGGTATGACCCAAGTTGCAGATCAAATTAAAGAGATTTATTGTGCCCTAGAAAATGGCACTTCATTAGATAATTATAAAAAGCCTAGTTATATAGATTTCATTGAAAGAGAGCAAGAATATCTTAATTCAACCAGGTTTGTTAAAGATACCGATTTTTGGAACAAAACTATAAAATCTATTGAACCTTGTACTTTTTTCAAAAACATAAATAATTTTGATAAATCAGCTAAGAGATTTGAGCATGAAATTCCAGCTGATATATGTACCAAAATAGAGAGTTATTGCGCCGAAAATAAACTTACAGAATACGCATTTTTCCTTGGAATTATTGCGGTTTACTTTCACAATATTTATAACATAAATAATTTTGCTATAGGCACACCTTTCTTAAACAGACAAAAAAGATTCGGAGAGTTTGAAGAAACTGGATTACACGTTGCTACTTTACCCTTACATATTTGCATTGATGAAATGTCGAATTTTGTCGAATTATGTAAAGACATTAATTCTAAGAATCTTGGTTTGTATAAACATGGTAGCTTCCCTTATTACAATATTCAGAAAATGTTTGACGACGAAAAAGGTATTAATAGCAATTTATATGAAATTGGATTCTCTTATCAGATTAATGTTTCTGGAGAAGAATTTAATTCTAAATGTTATGATAAAACTATCAATGAACCTTGGAATAAAGGAATTGGAGAATGTGCATGGTTGTTTTCTGGAGAGCAGAATAATTCTATTACATTTCATTTAACGCAATTAAACGTAAGGAAATTATTTGCTATTGATTATTTAACATCAGTTTTTAGCGATAGTGATATTGATAGAATTAATGAAACTATTTTTCACTTGATTGAACAAGTTTTAAATTATAATTTGGAAAATAACAAAAATAATTCTGAAAACATCGAAACTGTTGATAACACTACAAATATAATTAAAATATCAGATTTCAATATATTAAGTAATCATCAAACACAGTTATTGAAAAAATTTAATAATACCGGCAACATGCCTGAAATAGACAAAAATGTAATAGACTACTTAGAAGAAGTGGTTCAAAAACATCCTAAGAAAACCGCTCTAATTTGCGAAAATTTAAAGATGAGCTACGAGGAATTTTATGACAAAGTAAGCACATTGGCCGACATGCTAATTGATAACGAATTATGCCCTAACTCCCCTATCGTTTTGCTATTCGATAAAAGTTTTGACATGATTATTGCTATGTTTGCTGCTTTAAAAGTTGGTTGCTATTATGTACCAATTCTACCAGACGAAAATGGCGATAGAATAAAATATATCATTAAAGATTGTAATCCTAGTATGGTATTAACACATAAAAAATACGACGAGATAGTTAAAAAATTTAATATTGAATGTTTAAACTTAAGTGATATCTTCACACCTGCTTATTTAGATAGCTTTAATGAATTAGATGATTCCGGATTTGGAAAAAATTTAAATAATGGGGCGTTTAAAATATCAATAAAAAACAAAAATATTAAGCCATCAAATATTGCTTACACAATATACACTTCTGGTTCAACTGGAAACCCTAAAGGTGTTCAAGTTATGCATAAAAACATTATTAGTTTAGTTGAATCTATTAAACAAGACAGTATATTAAAGCCATTATTTTCAGATGTTTCTATGAGTTTATTAAAATACTCTTTTGATGCATCTGGAATTGATATCTACTCTTCACTTTTAATTGGTGGTACCCTTGTTCTTGTTGGAAAAAATGATGAATTAAACCCAGTTAAAGTACTAGAGTTAATCCAAAAATATAAAGTAACACGTTCATTTTTAATTCCTAAGTGGATTGAAAATATTGTATCTGCCGATGAAAACTACAACTATGACATATCATCTTTAAGGCTTTTAGGTACAGGTGGAGAAGTTCTAAAACCTGCAATTTTAAAACAATTCATGACCAGGCATAAAAATGTAAACATTATAAATCTATACGGTCCAACCGAAGTAACAATGTTTACAACTTTCAAAAAATATACAGATGAAGATATTGAAGCTGATTATTCATCAATTGGAAAACCAATTCCTGGAAGCAGAATTGCAATTTTAAGTGAAAAGAACTCACTCCTTCCTATTGGAAATCAAGGTGAACTTGTAGTTTATGAAGATGATAACTCTATAAAAAATATTGCAAAGGGATATCTAAATTTACCAGAGCAAACCGAGGCAAGATTTACAAAGTTTTATAATCAAATTACCAATAGTTTAGTACATGCTTATAAAACTGGAGATATTGCTAAAATAAACGATAATTTAGAACTTGAGTTTATTGGAAGAAATGACGATATTGTAAAAGTAAACGGTGGCTATTTGGTAGCACTAAATGAAGTAGAAACAAGAATTAATAATCTGCTTGGAGAAAACATTGAAAGCTACTGTATTGCGGTTCCATACAAAAATACGAAAGCTATTGTTTTGTTTGTTAGAAATAATGAAAAAACAGTTTCTGTTGCAAACATAAAAAACTATTTAAAGGAAAATCTGTCTTTCTATATGCAACCAAGAAAAATTATTGAGCTTGATGATATTCCAAGAAACACTTCTGGAAAAATACATAGACAAGCTTTAAAAGAGATAGCTATTAAGGAATTGAAGAATCAAAGTCGCTCTATTGTAAAACCTAGAACTGCCGTAGAATTCGAAATCTACAACATTATTAAAGATTTATTACACATAGACGATTTCTCAATAACAGATGACTTTCAAGACGATTTAGGAATAGATTCGCTAACTCTTACATCAATTTCGGTTGCACTTCGAAATTATAAATTAAACATGCAAGATTTCTACACTAACTCATGCATTCAAGATTTAGCTCAGTTTATCGAGAACAAAAACAACGGTAATGGATTAGAAGTTGAAATTGATGGAATTGAAAACATCAATCTTCCTGAAATTAATAAGCTTAATACGGATGATAAATCTAATTCTGGTTTTGATATTAGCACCGTTTTATTAACAGGAGTTACTGGATTCTTAGGAATACACTTATTACACGAATTGTTATTAAATAAAAAAGTTAAAAAAATATATTGCATTATAAGAAATAAAATTGGATTAGAAGCTTCTGAACGATTAAAAATGATGATAGATTTTTATTACAATTCTGATTCAAAACTATTTAAATTAATTGAAGATAAGGTTATAATCTTAAATGGAGAGATTACAAAACCTAATTTCAATTTAGCTGAAGACACTTACATGTTACTTAAAAACTCAGTTACAACTGTAATTAACTCTGCAGCAAACGTTAAGCACTTCTCTAAACCTGAAGAAATTAAGGTTGATAATATAGTAAGCGTTGATAATATTATTGATTTTTGTGGAGATAAAATAAGTCTTGCACATATTTCAACATTATCAATTGCTGGATTTAAAGGGCGTTCTACTATTGATAAAGTATATGACGAAAACACATTGTACATCAAGCAAGTATTTAATAATAACCCATATCTAGTTAGTAAATTTAATGGCGAAAAACATATTTTAGATGCTGTATGCAATAACGGTTTAAAAGCAAAAATTTTCAGGCTTGGTAATATTATGCCAAGACAAAGTGATGGAGTTTTCCAAAAAAATGCAAATCAAAACATGTTCTTAAATGCTTTTAAATCTATACTTCAACTAGGAGTTGTAACAGAAGATTTACTAGATATAAAGGTTGAATTTAGCCCAGTTGATGAATGTGCAGATTCTATTGTTAGGCTACTTACTGATAATTCAAGTGTTATCTACCACATTCTAAACAACAACGAAATTAGCATAAGAAAAATTGTTAATATTTTTAATAAAATGGGCTACACACTATCAATAGTTAGTTCATATAAGTTCTTAAATGCTTTAAACTCATTAGATGATGTTTATGTAAAAGAATATATTTTAGGAACTAATTTAAACAAATACTCTCAAAAAATCAGTTTAAACAGTTTGAAAAACTGTGGATTTGAATGGTCAAAAACTGACGAAGACTACATTAGAAAAATTTTCGAATGATAAATTTATTACTCAATTAAAAAGGAGGTACAAAAGTGAAAAGAAAAAACACAAAAGAAGTTGTAAAACATAAGCTGAAATTTGTTGGACTAGTTATTTTGGCAGATTTAATCGCAGTTATAATTTCGTATTTTATAATGCCTTTAGCGCAAAACTTCCCACCTTATACAGAAGATTTTGCATTTCAAGATGCTGTTCAACCTTTAACACACGTTCAGCAGTATACAATTGCATTATTTATGGGAGTTGGAATTCATCTATTCTCATTTAGTTTACTTACTAAACGAATCTATAAATATATGAATAAGTATTATAGAAAAGAAAAAATTTCTTATGAGGAAATCAAACGTGTTAGAAAGGATTGTATAAACATTCCATATAAATTCTTTGCATTTCAAATAATACTATTTCTAGGAGTTGGATTAATATTTAATTTTATAATGCTTGCTAATATATTAAGCATTATTAGGTTCACTCTTATAATACTTTCAATTGCATCATTACTTGCTATATTGATGCTAATTGTTACGCGAAGGTATCTAACGCAAATTCTATTAACAACATATGATGTCTGCCCAACATACGAAAAGCATACTGGATTTAGAATTACAAATTCAAAAAACATCATTATACAAATAACTCCTATCTTTCTTGTAATTTTGATAGTGTTATCTTTGATAGGATATTCTAAGGCAGTTACACAAGAAGGTTATGCATCAGCAAATTACTACAGAGCTTATATAGATACTAAAAACATTCAACCAAAAGACGTTAATATGTCTAATTTAAAGAAACAATTAGACACTATTCCTTTAAAAAATAACTGGGATTATTACTTTATAATAACACCTGATGACAAGGAAATATATACATCAAAAGAAGATGGCGAAATTACTTCATTCGTTCTTGATTACAGAGATTTCTTTGATGAAAGAACCAAAGGTATTTGGTACGAAAAATTTGGTGTTGACGAACAGCTTTGCAGTACAAAATTAATAGACTCTAATGGACAAACATGGTACATTGGATATAAATATCAAACTGTAGATACGGATTTACTAATTTACTATTCATTTATAATCGTAATAGTAACATTGGCCTTCTCTTACATAGTTTATTATTTAACTAAGAACTTATCAAATGAGTTAATTAAAATTTCAACAAGTCTTGAAGAAATCTTAAACACTGGTACTGGTAAGCAACTACCTATTACATCAAACAATGAATATGGTGACTTGTCATATAATTATAATAAAATTCAAGAATTGAACGAAAAGCATATTGAGGAAATAGAAAGCAATCAGGAAATTTTAATGGAAAAAGAACGTTTAGCTACTTTAGGACAGATGGTTGGTGGAATTGCCCACAACTTAAAAACACCAATAATGTCTATATCTGGTGCATCTGAAGGGTTAAAAGATTTAATTAATGAATATGATAAATCAATTGGTGATAGCGACGTTACTATTTCAGATCACCACGAAATAGCTCAAGATATGAAAAATTGGGTAGAAAAAATTGATAGCTATACATCGTATATGTCTGATGTAATTACAGCTGTTAAAGGTCAAGCTGTTACACTTTCAAATCAAGAAATTGTTTCATTTACAATAAATGAGTTGGTTAAGAGAGTTCAAATTCTAATGAAACACGAATTAAAACACTCTTTAACAGACTTAAATATTAATATGAATGTTGATGAAAATTTAACCTTAAACGGAGATGTTAATAGTTTAGTACAAGTTTTAAACAACTTGATTTCAAATGCTATTCAAGCATATGACGGTTCTGAAAATAATAGCATTGATTTAGACTTTAACATGGAAGGAAAGAATTTGGTAATTTCTGTTACTGATTACGGTAAGGGAATTCCAGAAGATATACAAGAGAAATTATTTAAAGAAATGGTTACAACTAAAGGAAAAAACGGTACTGGTCTTGGATTGTTTATGTCTTATTCTAACATTAGAGCTCACTTCAATGGAAATATGAGGTTTGAATCTGAGGTTGGTAAGGGCACTACTTTTGAGATTGTGTTACCAGTTTAATTAAAAAAGTAAAAAGAAGGTAATTGGAAAATATATTAACATGCAGTGGAGCGCACAGTTTGGTGCTCCACACTAATGTCTTTCTCAACACTTCGCACGCCAGTAAGCGAACGGAATGTTAATATATTTTTCGATTACCTTCTTTTTACTTCTCCTTATTTTAAAAACTAACTGAATTCCAACTTTCCCCCACACTGACATCTATACCTTCTAAAGAAATTCTTTGCCAACCTATTTCTGTGGAACAGTTTTCCACACTTTGTACACTTAATTGTGTATTTATACGTTTTTTCTTCATACTCTACATTACTTTTTTTGAAATCTTCCTTTTTATTTCCCAATCTAGTAATATTGTACCCCAGTTTTTTATTTATGTATTCAGCATAAGCTTTAAACTGTTTGCCATGATTATTGCAAAATGGAAAACAATGTATTATTTCATGCATTATAGTATTCTTTATTATTTCTTCATTTAAATCTAACACCCACTTGCTTATCTCTATATTATGTTTGTTGAACTTCTCGTATTTAATTATTTTCCTTCTTCCAACTTTATTTACAATTTTATACCTTTCATCCGGTTCTTCTTGCTTGCAGCATCCATATCTCTGGTTGTTTCGTTTAGCTAATTGAATACTGATTGTTCCTATGCTTTTTTGGCTTAAATCTAACCCAATTGACTCAAGTTCTGCTATGCATTTTTTATATAACAATTCCAATCTTTCTGATTTATTCTGTTCTTCTATTTTTTCTTTTTTAGTCATCTATCTCACCTTTACTTTTTCTTTATTTTAGTACATTTTCCAGGCATTTGCAATTACATTATATAATAAAAACAGAACATCTACCCAAAATATTATAAAATAATTTGATAGATGTTCTATTTCTTTTTTTGTGCTGTGTCTAGTTGAGAATTCACACTTAGGCTCATCTAATGGTTACTGTTTTACCATTGATTAACCTAAGCTGCAGCATGTGAGTGTTAGGATTAGGTTCAATAAGTGTTCCTATTCTCTCGTTAGTTTTTCTGTCATAGACATCTTTACCAACGTGATTATTAGTAACCTTCACCCATTTTCCACCTTCACATACAACACACTGATTCCGACTCTTGTTAAATGCCATAGTACAACCTTCTTTCAGATAAATTTTGTAGAATTTGTATTCTTCATCTTCTTTTTGCAAAATAACACCGCATTTTTGAACATGCCTCAGTGATGCTTCATTATCCTTTTTTATCACTAATGACATAATTTCAAAATCCGTATGATTTTTGAGCCATCTTTTAAATTGGTTCAAAACCACGGTCATTATACCCTTTCCCCTGTATGGTTTGAAAATGATTGCCGATGTGTCAAGTGTCATGCCAATTGTTCTAACCGCTATAATAGCGCCTATCATTATGTTGTCCTTTTCGATAACCAAATAGAAGTCGTTGATGTTATCGCCTTTTGAATAGACGTTAACTATCATGTATGCTTCCTGTGGATCATTTGGATATGCTGAAGGCACATATGTTTTTATTTTGTCATCATCATGTGTCATTTGATAGAACTCTCTTGCATCAGTCATACTGAAATTCCGCAAAATATAGTCTTTTGCATGAATTATCATGCTAGCACCTCCTGTAAAAGTATGACATTATTTTATCACATTTTACATAATATTGCAATATGGAACTTTTGGGACACTGACAAAAAGTATCAATCTTGCGAAACTTTTTGTCAGTGTCCCAAAAAGTTCCTTTCTTGTTTTTTCTTCATAAAAATGCTATAATACTTGAAAAAAGTTTTGAGGTGATATTTTAATGAAAATGCGTGCTCCTGAATATTATAAAGAATTCAAATGCATTGCTGATAAATGTAAAGATAGTTGCTGTTCTGCCGGATGGGAAATTGATATTGATGATGAAACTGCTAAATTTTATAAAAGTGTTCCTGGAGAATTCGGTGACAAATTACGTAAAAAAGTTGATTTTAGTGGTCCTAGTCATTTTATATTAAACAATAATGGTAACTGTCCTTTTCTAAATGATTGCGGACTTTGTGATATTTATATAAATCTTGGTGAAGAGAAATTGTGCCAAATATGTACGGATCATCCTAGATATTTCGAATGGTTTGATGGGGTTAAGGAATGTGGTGTTGGTTTGTGTTGTGAAGAGGCAGCTAGAATTATACTTTCGCAAAACAGACATTTTAAAACATATGAAATTGATATTCCTTTTGAAGGATGTGATGAGTATGATGATGAGATTTATAATTATCTTTTAAAATGTAGAACTAAAATAATTGAGTATCTGGATAATGATGAAATTAGTTTAACTGAAAGAATTAAGAATATTCTTTGGTATGCGTATATGACACAGTTAGATTTGGATAGTGGTTTGTTAGATGATGATGATATTATATCTGTTGACACTGATGAAACTGTGGATAAAAAAGGTGTTGGTGATGGTATGGCGTCTATAATTGATTTTTTTATGACGCTTGAACCAAATAGTGATAATTGGATTCCTTGTTTGCAAAGAAATTTAAAGCTATATAAGACAACTTTTGAAAACGGTATCCTTTCTGAAGAGGCTAGAGAAAACTTAAATATTTTTGAAAAGAAATATCATGAAATAAATATATATTTGAAGAATATTGCTATTTACTTTGTTTGGAGATATTTTTTGAAAGGCTGCTTTGATGGAGATGTTCTTTCTAAGATAAAACTGATGACTGTGAGCATATCGGTACTTAAATGGTTATTTTACTGTCATTGGTTAGAATATGAAGATGTTAATCTACTTGATTGTGTGGAAATTGTTAAGAGTTATTCTGAAGAAATTGAATATAGTGAAGATAATATGAATAGTATTTTTGATGCGTTTTGTGATTTGGAATTATTTGATGTTGAGAATTTATTGAAATTATAAAAACTTGAAGTAAAACTTCTATTGGAGGATTTACTTCAAGTTTTTATTTTCATCTAATTTGTCGATGGCGCTAATACAAATGCACCAATAATAAGAATAATTCTTAATATAATAATTACCTTTGGAAGTTCTTTTATTTTGCCATCTAGCTTATTTATGATAATCTTCTTTATTGGTGGTAATAATAAAACAGCTGCCATCAAAAACATAAAAAAGCTAATATACGCATTGCCAGCTGCTGCACCAATAGCAAACAGAGCTGAAATAGCTGAAGCAATATAAGCTAATATATCTAAAATTATTTGGCTTGAACTTCCCCCTGAAAATAACCAATCAATCTTAAATTTCTTTAATATATCATCTAGTACACCTTTTGTATTATTTATGTTTACATTTACATTTTTTCCTTCTAATGCATTAAATTCCATCAGATATTCTCTTTTAATTTGAAAGTATTTATTCCTTTTTACATTATCCAAGCTGCGCATTATTTTACCTTCAATTCCTTTCGTTACAATACCTGTTTTACATGCTTTACTCAACAATAAATGATCAATTATTTGTATAATGTTTTTAATAATTTCTTTCTTCAATTCTTTATCTTCAGTAATTCCGTATAGGTATTCAAGTCCATTTATGCATGACTCGAACTTAGAATTAAAGCTGTCAAATTCTTTTACGGACATTCCATTTTTTCTATACCCATCAAATAACATATCATCTAAATACACTAATGTTTTTCTACATTCAATAACTGCTAACCTTATACTATTCTCATCGTTTTTAATTTTAAATAGATCATATGCATTTTTAATTCCATTAACCGCTGCATTAATATCAGTATCATAATAAGTAGAACAATATGATTTGCATAGTCCTTTTCTTAATACTGCTATACCACAATCTGGATCTAATTCAATAGCTTTGCTATATGCTTCATAAGATTCTTTATACTCTTTATCATTATAATATCTTTCTCCTAATTTCATATAATTTTCCAATTTTGGTAAATTATTAACCTCAACCGTTCCCGAAATTTCAAGTTTGTATTTTTCAATTGCATCATCAACTATAATCTTTGAATTACAGTATTCACACAAAGTTGAATCACTATTTTTATCAACATCAATTTGTGCACCGCAATTTGGACATTTTGCAGCTACTAATTTCATTTTTTTCCCTCCTTTGTTTTCTTATGAATTGATTGTATCATATTGTTTTTTATTTTACTACTTTTTTTCTTATATTTCCTGATTAAAATATCATTTTTTAAACTATGAAGTTAAAATCCTTCATTTTAAAGAAAACGAAATGTAAATGCTATTTTCATAACGAACATTATATTTTTTATTCGACATTTTTTAACAAATTAGTTAAATTTTTTATTGCTTTTTCTCAACAACTAGATTATACTTTTCATAAGAAAGGTGGCATATTCATTTTATGTGTAAAAAAATAATATATTCATTATGTACTTTAATAATTGGTATATGTATCTATCTTTTAAGTAATTACGGACTCTTAACCAAAAGTGACTATATATCATCCTTTATTAGAAACTATGTCCCAGATATTCTTTGGACAATAAGTTTTTATACTTTAAGTACTGTTTTTTCAAAAGCATTATCAAAATATTATATTATTCTTACAGCTTTATATGTAATATTAGTTGGAATATTTTTTGAGTATCTGCAATTTACCGGTGTTGCTATGGGTACATTTGATGTTTTTGATATACTAGTCTATATTATTTCTACAATTATTGCTAGCCTTACAGAAAAATACTATTGGAGGGAAAAAAAATGAAGAAAAAAATAGTTAATTTTTTATTTTTGATACTTGTTGGTATCTCATTTCTTGTTTTCGCTGTTGGTAGTGGGAACGATGTAACTACAAATTCTAATGGAAAAACTGACAATTACAAATTAAATGACGATATTACTGTTAAAAGTAGCTCTGGAGAGTACAGAGTAAAATTCACAAATATATATGAAACATCTGATAGAAATCAATTCTCTGACAAACAAGCTAATAAAGTCGTTATAATTGAGTATGAATACGAGAACATCTCAAAAGAAAGTGATTTGAATGTATCTGAAATGAATTTTAAACTTTATGACAAAGATAATAATCTATTAGAAACTTATCCCGCAGATACTAAATACGGAAGTGGTGTGAGCAAAGGAAGAAAAACAACTGCTTCAGTTGCATATGCATTAAACAACGATACTAACTATATCGAACTTGAATTCTATGATAACATGTTTAATAGCAAACCAGATTTTAAAGTAATATTCGAGTGGTAATTTTATAAAATATCTAAAAAGCAGATATAAGTATAATTTATATCTGCTTTTATAATATTAGATTAATGCATACCATTTTCTATTGATGATTACTTACATATCAACTTGAATAGGTTCTAAGTGGTTATTTGTTTTAATTTCTTTAGATAGAATTCTGCTAACAGAATGAATAATTCCACCATGAGTAACAACGATAACATTCTTATCCTTATAATTATCATTTACCATTTTCAAAAATTCATTAACACGTTTATCAACTTCAGGAATTGCTTCTCCGTTTGGTGGAACTTCGCTATTTCTTAATAATTCAAGCTTTTCGTCGGTTATGCTTGTTCCTTGCCAGTCTCCCATATTTCTTTCTTGAATTCTATCATCAATGTTAATGTCAAGATATGGTACTAAAATTTCTGCTGTTTGTTTTGTTCTCTTTAATGGTGAGCAAAAACATATGTCATAATTTTGAGGGAACTCTTTACTTTTTTCTTCCGCTTCTTTAATTCCTGTATCACTTAGCTCTATATCAAGCTGTCCATGGAATAATCTTTGGTTATTAAAATTAGTTCTAGCATGACGTACAAATGTTATCATTCTGTTACCTCCTTTTTAAATTTTTACTATACAATTTACTTTATTATATTATAAAAAGCAAATGATTTCAACTTATCATTTGCTTTTTATTTGTTACTTACTAATTACTTTCTTCTGCCAACTCTTTTCATTACACTTTGGACATTTCATATATCTTGTTCTTCCCATGTGCATTGCCCAAAATACACTTGAATACTCTGGAACATATTTGTGGTGGCATTTATTGCATTCATAGTATCCTGCTGTTTGTTCTATTTTTACCGCCTTACCTACACCAACTGCAAATATTACTGATCCAAATACTATTAAAATTATTCGTAGCCAAGATGGCATTTCAATAAAAGATGCTACAAATATTAGTATTAGAAATGTAATTGATGAAATATAACCTATAACAACTTCTAAATTTAATAATTGTTTATCTTTTTGCTCTCTTTCCTTTTCCATTTTTAATAAGTTTTCTTCAGCTTGTTTTTTATAATCCTCCATTTTAATTACCTCCCCACTTAGTAATTCGTTTACGCTTATCTTTAGTTCATCACATAAATCTAACATTATTGATGAATCAGGCATTGACTTTCCATTTTCCCATTTGGATATAGCTCTGTCGGTGATGTTTAATTTTTCAGCTAATTGAATTTGTGTTAGATTATTCTTTTTTCTGCATTCAGCTATAAATTTACCAATTTTTATCTGATCCATTTTTCTTTCCTCCTTTGATTTAAGTGTAATGTATTTGGTTGAATAAGTACACATACCATTGGTTGAGTGGGGTATTTTTTTGTATCAACTAATGGTTGGGGTGTGGAATTTTTATATGTTTTTATTTCTTTTTAGCTATTACACTGAAAAAGTGCCAATGTTTTTCTTTACCTTCACCGTGTTATTCCATCTTTTTCAATCTCGTTGAAAGTAATTACCTCAAATTTTTCAAATAGACTTTCTACTTGATTTTTTGTGAAGAATGTCTTATTAGTATTAGCAACATTCCATTCATCATTTGTTCCGAAAAAATTACCAACGAAATATCCGGTTTGGTAGAATGCTGTTTTGAATTTTATTCCATAGTTTGCTGAATTTGTCTTTGTTGCAGAATGATAGACTGAAGTTGGAAACTATTAAATTAGTTTGTTCTAATTCCATATTTTCAAATTGTTGTTTTGAGAATCTAAATCTGTGCTTTTCTTCTTCAGTAAGTCTATTCTTTATTCTATCTTCTACATCATTTCTGTCTATTGCTAAAACTTGCCAACCATTTTGTATTAAAAATACTGTGTCTCTGCCTGCACCGCAGCCTATGTCTATCGCGGTGGATGGGGTTGGTTTTATTTGATTTATTAGATATTGAACATTTTTGTTAGCTGGTTTGTTTTCGGTGTTGTTATAGTATTTTTCCATTTTTAAGCTCCTTATTCTTTAGAATTTTCCACATTTTCTCTTACATTTGTGGATTATTTTTTATTTGATAGACCAGTATTTTACCATACAAATGGAATTAATTTATACTTAACTTTTTTCTTGTATTCTGCATATCCTTTCAATTCTTTTTCTAATACCTCTTCTTCATTTTTAATTCTTTTTGCAATTATAATAGGATACATTAGGAAAATAAAAAATGAAACAATGGAACCTAACACCAAAGGCATTGTAAGAAACAATAATACAGTTGCTGCATACATTGGATGCCTAATTATTCCATATAATCCTGTATCTATTACTTTTTGATTGTTTTGTACTTCAATAGTGCGAGATAGATATGTATTTTCTCTTAATACTTCTGCGTATAAAGTATATGCTATTATAAATAAAATTGAGGATATGATTACTATTATATTAGGAATTTCAATCCATTGATATCTATAATTTAATCCTGCTAGAATGAAACCAGACAAGAACATTAAACCACTAAATAGTAAAATCCACTTTTGCTCGTTTTCTTTTTCTTTAGCGTTTAATCTTTTTTCTAATAGTTCTGGATTTTTTATCAATAGAATTATTCCTGCAATAAACATTGGGATAAATAGTAATCCCATAAATAGCCATCCATTCCAGTATTCTAAGGATCCAGCTGGAATGAATAGTGAAGCACCAACAATTAGTATTCCTAATGTGTATTTTATTAGTGCTTGAAAAAATAGTCTTTTGTTCATAAATCTTCTCTCCGTTTTTACTTTAATAATTTTTCTAAAGCATTTGCATTTAATATTGTATTAGATATAAATTCTCCCTTGTAAAAGTTAGCCCAATTGTTAAAAATACATGGTGCATTTTTTGCTTTTTCTAATGTATCTATTTTTATAAAGTTTAGCTTGATATTTTTCTCTTTTGCATAATCTGATAATTCTTTTACTTCGTATTCTACATATGGACATTCGTTGCTATAGTATATGGTAAAGTCTTGATTTTCGGTTTTCATAGTTCTAGCATTATCGTTAAATTTAGGTGTTTCACTTTTTTCAAATTGTAATGCTAATAACTCGTAATCTCCTATGCTATCTACTACTTCGAATCCATAATGTTCAAAAAATTTCTTTTCTCCTAAGAATGGCTTTTTCTTTTTTGATACTAAAGTACAGATACCACTTTTGCCTTTTTCTTTTGAGTCATTTATTGCATATTCTAATAGCTCTTTTCCTATTCCCTTTCCTTTGAAACTTCCTGCTACCCATAAGCAATAAATGTATTCGTAATTTTTACCGTTGATTGGAACCCATGCTGTTTCTATTGGTTCGTATTCGATGAATATTTTTCCTCTGGCATTTAATTTTCTGAATACGTGGCCGTCTTTTAATTTGTTTTTTATCCATTCTTTTTTGCAGTCAACTCCTTGCTGATGTTTTGGATCTCCTATGGCACAGCAAATGTGCTCATCTTCTATGTTTTCTGCGGTTAGATTGATGTATTCGTTCATTTTTTTCCTCCTTTTGGTTGGTATTGTTTATTTGCATTATATATTAAGCAGATGTGGTTTTTAGTATTATTTGCTTTTTCTTTACACTCCAGATTACTAGCTCTGTCTTAGTATCTTATTTTTTTCCCTTTCGAATTCCTCTTCTGTCAAAACTCCTGATTCTTTTAATTCTTGTATTTTTTTCAATTCATCATATTTACTGAAATTTTTTGTTTTGTTTGTGTTGTTATCTTTCATTGTTGCAACTATTATCAAACCTATTATACCTAAAAAATAGCCAACAAAGAAACCATCTTCCTCTCTACCTTTTTCATAACACATTCTTTCACAAACGCATCCAAATACAATACTTCCAATTGCTGCACCCATTAAAATAAAACCTATTGTATCTCCTTCAGATGAATAATTTATACCTACAAAAAATATTATGACTGATATTATAAATAATATTGCTTTAAAAAACTTGTTCATATAAAATCTCTCCTTTATAAATTATTATAAACTGTTAAAAATACACCTCCTTTTATCTTTTGTTGTTCAAGTCGTTATATCTAACTACTAATTATTATATCACTATCTACATTTTTTACAAACGTATTTATAGTCTCTATTATAAAATTACAAATCTCATTTCGTTCTGTTTTCACAACCTGTTCTTCTTCTTCCTTGGTTAATTCAGATTTGAATTTTCCAATTGGTTCAACAATCTGAATTGAGGCCAAAGGATATCCTTCATCTATTACCGGGCTTTGTCTGTTTGTGAATTTACGACCAGATTTATGTTCATATGTATATGTCTCATTTCCAGCAACAATGGCAACTCCCTTTTTGAAATAGCCTGTTAATTCACCGTCAGTTCCGTATCTATTTACTAGCGAAATATAGTACTCTATCATTTCCTGATCGTTTAATCTCCTACCATTAACTCGTCTTACGTGAGTACCTGGTTGGATTTCATCTGGAACATTATATAAAAATAATCCATCGTCCAAGGCTATTGTTGGCATATTAGTTGCTTGACTATAGGCTGTTGCTTTTATTATTGCATTTTCGATTGGATCTTTTCCATTTTCATCTACGTCGATATCTATTTTTAAGTCGTTTAGTGTGACTATGTCAATGCCATTTTCGATTAACTTTGTGCCATAGCGTCTGATTTTTGCTTTGTTAGTTGTTGCTAGTAGGTATTTCATGTTTTTCACTCCTTTTATTAAATAGTATCATTTATGTAATTTGTTTTCAACTCCGCGTTTGATTGTATTTCGTTTTTTAATAAAAAATATGTATGCAAAAACATACATATCTCAATTATTATTTTTGTTTTTTATAAAGTGTGTCATTCCCAAATGAATCTATAACATTCAATGTATCTCCATCAATACTATATTCTGTTTCGAATGGTGCTGTGCTTGAATTATACAATATAGAAATTTTATTTCCTTCTGTTTTATAAGTAAATTCCATTTTTGTATTTGAATATGAGTAGTCTCCTGTACCATCATCATTAAAGTGATAGGTGTAACTTCCTAATTCTGACTTCCATGCTCCTACTATTTGGTCAACATTTTGTGTGTTTACAGTTTCTGTTTTTGAATTCTCCTTTTGTTTTGTTTCTGAAGTTTTGTTTCCACATCCAGCTAAAATTATTATTGTTGATAGTAGCATTGTGATGATTAAAAATGCTTTTACTGTTTTTTTCATACTTTTTCCTCCTTTGAGTATTTGTGTGTTAATTGTATCATATTGTTTGGAATTTGTATATGTTTTATTAATCTAACCTTTGTTTTAAATACTACAAAAATATAATAATTTATGGCTTACAATTTTGACATGGATTATATCCTTTAGCAATAGCTTCATCTCTTGTTCCGTGGAATTCTATTTTATTAGAATTATTCATTTGATTTACTGATCGGCATGTTGGGATATGGAATTTTTTTGTGTTCTTATTTAAAATATAGTATGTAGCGTTGTTGGTGTTGGTATTGATATTAATGTTTTGGTTGGCTGTATTTGATTTATTTGATGAAGTTTTTCCGGCTGTTAACTGTGTATTGTTCGTTTTATTGTTATTATTATTGCTTGTTGCTTTATTTGATGTATTTGTGTTTGTTGTTTTATTATAAGTACTTGTTGAATTTATCGAATTTGGTGCATTTTGAGTGTCACTCACTTTTGATTCTTGTTCTGTTTTTTCAGTATTTTCCATTTCTGTATTTTGAACAATCTCTTCTGAATTTTCGACAGTTTCTTCTACATTGTTTTTGTTATTTTCAACATTATTTGCCGTACTATTAGATTCTTCATCTTTTGTAATATTATCTACAATATTATCCTGATATGCAGTTTGAGAATCTTCTTTTATTGTTTTTAATTCCTGTTCCAATTTTTGAATTCTGCTTTGAGAATTTTCATTTTGCGTATTTGTTTTTATAATTGTTGGAATTAATAATACAACTCCTATCAATATTCCAACAATAACTATTAATAGAATTTTTAATATTTTTCTTTTGTCCATCTTTTCCACCTTTTTTATTATAATGTTATTTTAAAATGTGTTGACATTTTGTGATAAAATATACACTTTTTTGAAAATTTATTTATTTATTGTTGTTCAATCAACTCTATATAAATAACAATGGTACACAAAAGAAATTTAATTTGGAATAAAAAACACTTACAAAAGAGTAAGTGTTTTCTACATTATTAATCAATACTTGCTTGCATTAAATATACTTCATAGTTATCAAAAGCGACTTCATTATATCTAGAGTCTTCAGGATATTGAACATTTAAATAAGCTGTACTTCCTTCCTTTATAGTAGTGTCATTATAACCCATTTGACACCCTACTATTTTACCGTCAGAATAATACGCAACTACAGTTTCCATGGATTTTACATCTACACTGTTATTATTTTTAACAGATACTGCAATTTGTGTTCCTGTATTATTAGCAGTTACTTCAAAGTTATCTGTTAAAAAATAATTTTTCATAAAACTCTCAGAAAATTCACATTCAAATTCATAGTTTGTATATTTTGAAAAATCTTTATCAAACCCCCATGCATAATTAACAACCTCAGAGTTTGCATCTACAGTGAAGTATTGAATATCACTTTGTGCTTTTTCTGCAAAATTTCCATTTTCATCTTTAAATATTGTATTTACAGTTTCTATATATACCGGCTCGTCATTGTTGTTTATTACTTTGAATGCAAAGTCCCCATTTCTTGTAAGACCTAGAGCTTCCACTTGGACTTTATCTTCCTTTTTTTCTACCTTCTCTGTGCTATTGATCACTGTTGTGTTGTCCCAATTATCTTCATTTTTTATCACGGTTGTAGTATTGTTCTTGCCCTTACTCTTACTTTTCTTGTTCGAAGTCTCAACTTCTCCACATCCACTCAATCCCATAATTAATAACACAGTAATTAATATGAAAGCAATTATTTTATACGTCTTTTTCATATCATTTCCCCCTTTTATTTTATTTATAAAAAAAGTATATTATAATGAATATTAAAAATCAATAGGTTAAAATAAACTTTTTTATGACAAAAAATGACATTTTATGACATAATTCAACATTGCTAATTATTATCTTTGAGTAGTTAATATTTGTCAACATTATAATTTGAACCTTTTTCATATTATATTTTATATCTGTCATTTAATATATTTTGATTTTGTGATATAATTCATTTGATTATACATTAATGATTATAGAATTTGATATGAGGTGGTTAAATGTTGATTATATATAATATAAAAGATAAGCCAGAATATATAGAGGAAGTTGCAAAACTTACTCAAAAGGAGTGGGGCGAGAAGAATTTGTCTGAAGAAGAGTTTAAAATTAGGGTTGGCAGAAGTATTAGTAGGATTAATGATCAGCTTGATAATCCTTTTTATTGTAAGTTAATTTTATTGGATGATGATGTGCTGGTTGGATTTATTTCAATTTTTGAACATGATGGAGATGAAAGGTTAGATTTGAGGCCTTGGTATGCGACTATGTTTGTGAAGGAAGAGTTTAGAGGTAATGGGTATTCTAGAATTTTGAATGATGCTATTTTGGATGAGGCGAGAAACAGAGGGTTTTCGAGATTGTATTTGAAAAGTGATTTGGTTAATTATTATGAGCAGTTTGGTGCTAAGTTTGTTGAAGGTTTGAGGAATGGAGAGAAGTTATACTATATTGAGTTGTAGAATAAAAACGATACTGAAATAATTCAGTATCATTTTTATTTTAATCATATTCCTATAAACTTAGTTGCCCTTTTGCTTCTATTGGCTTTTCAAACACTTCTTTCTTTTTTATAATAATCTACTTAATATCTTTTCTTGTACGAACATTGCTTAATTGTTTCTGTCTTGATTATTTCGTTTTATTTCCGCAATATTTACAAAAATTCCAATCCTTATCAATTTTTGTTTTGCAATTAGGACATATTGTAATATTCTCATCATACTTACTAGATTGTTCTGCATGTAATATTATAGTATTATCCATCTCATTATTATTGTTTATTTTTTCAGGACCATCTTCTATTTTATTTTCTACATTTTTAATATCCGTTTTTTGTTTTTTGATCTTACTTGCTATAGTCCCAATAATACCTGATACGATAGTGATAATCCCCGCACTAATTATTTTACTTGTTAAACTATTAATCTTAATTACAAATGGTTTATAATTCTTTATTGTAAAAGATTTAACTACGTTTTTTATTTTTTTTGAATATAAATCATTTATATCAAAGCAAGAAATACTTAGTGTATATACTTCATCTGCTGACATTATTATATATTCATCAACATAATAATATGTGTCACCCATGGAACATTTAACTAAAATGTGAAAACATTTATAATCATTTTTTGTACATGTGGTTATTTCTTTTCTTTCAATAGACTCTAATTTAAATGAATCAACATACTCACTAATTTGTTCTTCTGTCATATTAAATCCATACATATCTTTTTCTTTATACAACTGTTTTTTTAGTTCATCCCTATTATTTTCTAATTGTATTTCTAATTCTCTCACAAATTTATTCAAACCTTCTTCAGTATAAGGATCTTTTGACGATGAAAATTCATTTGGCTCTATTTGTATTTGTATAGCTTGTCCTTTTTCATCTACAAAATATTTATTACTTATTTTATTATAATCTGATGGAATATCAATTGAATAGTTGCTTGTTGAATATGCAAATGACTGATAAAAAAATAATATTAAAAATAATAATAAAAATATTGTAAAAAATTTCTTCATTGCCACCTCTCCTTTTTCATTTCTTTTGTTTCTCTTTAGTATTATAATTCTCTATAAAAATATCATTTTAAGCTCTCATTGATTCCTTGACATTTTTATTACCCTTGCAAAACTATTTTATTGTTTTTTCTTTATTGCTTGTGCAATACTTCAAATTTAGTTCTTTTAGTTCTATATCTTCGTCAAGATTTTCAATACTATCAATCGTTATGTTCATAACCTCTTTGAAATCATTTCAGTTCCAATTATAGCCAGAAAAATACTAAATAAAGAAACCAGTATTACTGCAATAGGTACTGCAATTTCATTATTAATCGTATTAAAAAATGAAATTTCCAAATTTCTCAAAAAAACTGTTGCTATAGCCACAACAACTGTTATTAGTATTAAATTCATAAACATATTACTAATAAAATTACCTATTCTACAATCTTTTAATTTTTGCTTTTCCTCTTCTGTCATATCAATATAAAACTTCAATCCGGTAGCATATATTTGCTTGCAATACGGACATCTCTGCCATGGTAATCCTATATAATTACTATATTCGCTACGTTCTTTATGTTCAAATTCTATCGTGCGATTGCAAAAAAGACATTTTCTAATTACATACCTTGCCATATTATTCTCCTTTTAATAATAAATTTGAGCTTTTTCTTGCTTATTTCCTATTTACGAATCTTTATCGTCAAATTACTATATCCATATTTATTCAATAAACCTAATAATTCTTGTCCATTAATTAATGTTATTGGCTTATCTTTTGAAAAGTCATATGCCTCTTTTCCATAAGTACTCGTAGTTACCAGTATTCCCTTTGTAGCACCCTCGTGAATCATTGTTCCGTATAAATCTCTAACGGCCGCAACAGGTACTACATTATTATATCTTTTTGCCTGTATAACAAACTTTCCACCTCTTATTGGATCATCATCAAAGGCGATAGCATCAACTCCTCCATCGTGACTAGCTTGAGTAACCTTAACTTCTCCACCATTAACATTAAACATTTTGTCAAATAATTCTCTAACAAAATACTCAAAATCTTCCCAAGGCATTGTTGCTAAATTGAATCCTTCTACATCAATATTAGCAACTTCCTTACTCTCAATAAACCTTGAATCATTTCTGTCAATCTTTCTATATGGATTTACTGGTGTTAGTGATAGAATGCTTGGTGCAAAAATACCTTTTAGTCCTTTTATGCACTCTTTGCAATCAACATTTTCTAAGTTGATATCGGAAAATTTTGTTTTATTTGTTTCGACAGTTATAATACAACTTTCTGCATCTTTTCCAGTACTTTTATCTGTATATTTTATCCATCCATTATAAACTACATTATCCACATAATTCATGTCATCAGATTCAAATAGTTCTTTTATGGTTCTTAAACAACACATGAAAATAACATCATTATAAAATTTTTCAAATTTTTTATCTGATAATGTAACAACATCTATCTCATTCCTTGAACTAACATACTTATGTTGAATAATTCTAGGTACTACTTCTGAGTTTGGCAAATAATATGATACAATCAACGTTTTTTCTTCTTTTATGTACTGCAATTCAAAATCTTTAATAATCTCTTCTGGCATTTTACTATTCTCAAGTACAAATCTAAAATAACTTTCAATTTGTTGTATATCTCCATTATTGTATGCTTCTCTATTCTTTTCCACATTATCATTGTCCTTCTTTTGAGCTTCATAAAATGCTTCTTTAGCAACTTCATAGTCAGCTTTTTCCTTTTGAAGATTTATATTATACTTTTCTGTACGTTCATCAAATATTGATTTTGCCTCATTTTCTTTTTGTATTCTTCTTTCTTTTCTTTTTTTTAAAATAATCTCTAAGATGCTTTGTTTAGGTACATTTATTTCTTCTTTAATTCTATCAAGAATTGGAATAAATAGTTTACTTTTAAAATCTTCGTATTTACTTTTATCTAGTAAACTATCATAATATTTTTTTGAATTAGTTAAATTTGTTTTCTTTATGATATTAGAATATACCTCCATTTTTTTAGTATCCATATTAGATAGTTTCTCTGCCTTTGATTTCATCTCTTCTTTGTTTTGTCTATTGATTTCCCTTTGTATCTTTTCGCTCCATATTCTTTGTTGATTTTCAATTTTTACATTTAATTCATTTCTAGTCGGTGCACTTATTTCTTTACTTAACCCCAAAAATTCATTCCTTAATACAACTCTATAATTATTATATGCCATTTTTTCTCACCCTTCTTTACTATATTATTTATAGTTAGTTATATCATAAATACAAATTATTTACTATGATTATTTATAAAATTAATGTATTAAATTATTCTTAACAACCATTACAGAAAACTTTACTTTTACTTTGAAAATAGTGCTTACAAAAAATCCCCCTAAACACTCAGGAGGATTTTTCATTATTACTTTTTATACTTAACTTTGATCAACAAAGTACTAAATTTTTACTTTGCACTACTCATATTTATATTTTTCAACATCTTCCGCAACCTTCAACTCATTGTTCTCAGATTCTTCATCCCCACTATAAACAACATTGCCCTTGCTTCTTAATCTCATTTTCAAATACTCCGCCAACTTCTCATCCATACAATAAATATAGCACCCTTTCTGCCCTCTAGTCATCAACGTTCTATAAGTATTCTTAATAATCTCATCAGCAACCTTCTCAGCTTTATCAAAATCTTCTTGATATAACTTATAAATTCCCTTTACAGATTGATCTGTTTTTGCTCTTTCTGTAACATCAGTAGCAATTCTACCATTCTCATATCTCAAATCATCACCAACAATAACCCCAACATAATCAAACTCCAACCCTTGGGCAGTATGTATACAACCAATTTCATTAACAGACTCCGCATCAATAGCCCAAGTCTGGCTATTACCCAAATTCCAACTCATTGCAAAATCATATTCTGGAATAGTAATATCATACACATCAGACTTATTCTTGCCTTCCTTAATCCAATCCCAGCAATACCCTGCAAGAATTCTAGCTTTATTATTAATCTTATTCTTCTCAAAAATCAAATCTCTAACTTCATTCGGCGTATCACAAATTCTAATATCATAATCCAAATCAAATCCATCACTATTTGCAGTTCTTTTAATTTCAAGAACATCATCCAACCACGCAATATATCCATCAGAGCCATTGCACCTAAATTGCGATTCTAACTCCATAAATTCGGCCTCGGCTCCAGCATGTTCAATATACTTTTGTATTTCCTCAATACTTCCAATATCCTTTAAAGTAACCCTTTGAGATTCATCTATAAAGAATATTGAAAATTTTGAAGCTTTTATAATTTCCTTTATTTGATTCTCTCCCAAATTTTGAAACATTCCAGATTTTGCATTTAATCTGTGCGCTTCATCTACAATTAAAACATCGAATTCATTTTCTGCAGATTCTACAAATGAACCTGAACCTTTGAATAAATTGTTAATTCTTGTTTTTCTAAAATCTCCACTTAATTTTGTTGCATACACATTTCTTGGTGCTGCATTTTTGGTAACATATGAACAAACCATATTTTCTTTTGTTAAATTTACTAACAAATTAATTGCTAAAACAGATTTTCCTGTACCTGGTCCGCCTTTTACAACTAGCACTCGTTTTTGCCCATCTCTATAAGATTTTCTTGCCATATCTAATGCAGTTTCATATACAAGCTTTTGGTCATCTATCATTACAAATTCTTGATTGCCTTGTAACATGCTTGATAAAGCATCTTGTAATGATTTTGATGGTCTTATTTTTCCGTTTTCTATTTGATATAATGTTTCTTTGTCATCACCATATTTTATGTATTTATTAATGAAATCTCTTAACTTTTCTACATCGCCTTTTATAAATGCTGGTGCTTTTTCTAAATAATATTTGTAATTATCAGATAGCAAAGTTGGTGGTGTTACAGCTAAATAGTTGTGAAGATATGCGCATGGATGCAAATCTATTTGCTTTTCTTGTACAGTTTCATTGTAATCTTCTATTGTTGTTGCGTATGACCATGCTTGATATGATGGATGTGCTACTTCACGCAATGCTTGTCCTGTGAAGGCTTGAACTATGCCATCTTTTCCATTTACAATTTCTGCTTCTGCCCATTGTTTTAATTCAATAATGATTGCTGTGTTTTTAAGCTTTCCATCTTTTCCAGTTATAATGAAATCTACTCTTTTCGATGTGTTTGGTATTTTGAATTCTATTGCTATTCCAACATTGTTTGGTATGTTGTTGTCTATTAATACTTTCATCATGTATTGCATAGAATTGTTCCATGCTTTTCTTTCGTTTTTTGATGTGTGATATCCCATTTTTTCGTAGAATTCTCTGTCGATATTTTCTTCAATTTTGTCTTGAACTACGTCTTCTACAAATAGTTGCTTTGTTGCTTCGTATACTATCATAATTTGTGCCTCCAATGATTTTTATAATTTGTTATATTTGGTGCTTACTCCTTTTGATTTTTCTACTGGATATTTCCTTTTTGTTTTTTCTAATTTATTTAAGATTATTTCTTCTGGATTAACTCCTAAACTCATTGACATTTGAATACAGTATGTGAATACGTCTGCTAGTTCTTCGCATACATCTTGTTTGTTGTAGTTTTCGCTATCCCATTGGAAGCATTCTAATAATTCTCCCGCTTCTATTGAAATCGATTTTGCTAGGTTTTCTGGAGTATGAAATTTGCCCCAGTCTCTTTCTTCGTTGAATTGTTTTAGTTCTTGGATTAGTTTTTCCATGATATCACCTCGTTAATTTTTTTATATCACATCTTTCTTTTGTTTTCAACATAATATATGATATTCTAAGTACGTTTATTTGAAACAAATTCGCCATACTGCACATTTTACTATCTTTCTATTTATTACCTTAGCCTTCGGGTTATGAGTTACAAATCTCACCTAAATATTTTTTTATTTAAATAATTCTACTAAACTCCTCACACATCCCCACAATCTCCTTCAACTTCAACACCTCTCTCTTCCAATCCTCACAAATACTCTCCTCACCATACAAAATTCCAGCCAACGCCCCAACACACGCCCCAACCGTATCAGTATCATTACCAAGATTAATCGCCTTAATAACCGCATCATCAAAACAATCCGTATTCATCAAACACCACAAAGTAGCCTCCAAAGTATCAACCACATACCCCGTAGACCTAATTTCATCCATACTGCAGCTATAAATCTCTCCTTGAATTATTCTATCATATTTGCTCTTGCAATTTTGTGAAAAAAAGTGATAATCTTCATTTTGTATTACCTTATAAGCCTCCAATAAATTATTATTCTTCAACAACTCAATTCCAAAAAGCACGTAAATATAGCACCCCATTACACTTATCTCATGCTTATGTGTAATTGATGATACCATTTTCACACATTCATATATTTCTTCTTTATTCATGTTTTTAGCATAGCAAAAAAATATTAATGGAGAAATTCGCATTAATGAT
The DNA here is from genome assembly GCA_017470645.1 of Clostridia bacterium. Lineage (GTDB taxonomy): Bacteria > Bacillota > Clostridia > TANB77 > CAG-508 > CAG-492. The sequence goes on along the minus strand of JAFUYJ010000008.1, from coordinate 23,878 downwards.
CCATTTCCATTACTGAACTCACCATCTTCTCCACATTCTTCTGGTTTTGCTAAATTTCCTCTATATCTAACTATTGCTCTTAAACATGTTCCTCCTACATCAAATACTCTGCCACCTGCTGTGAATTCTGCGTTCTCCAGCCATTTTACGAAGTTGTCTGCTATGTCTTTTGGCACTATTTTTCCTGTTTTGTTTATGGCTGCAATTGTTGCTAGTGTCATGGATGTGTCGTCTGACCATGTTCCTTTTGGTACATTATGGCTGCCATATCCTTTCATTTCTGTTGTTGGATTTGCTTGTAGTTTGTTTCTGAGTTTGAATTCTAGTGGAACGCCCATGGCGTCGCCTATTACTAGGCCTATTATTGCGTCTTTTAGGTGGCTCATTATATCACCTCCCAATCTATCTGTTCATGTTCAATTAATCTTGGTATTCTAACATAAGTCTTATTATATTCTATGTTTTTTCTCTTCTTTATTATTTGGATTCTTTCTTTTGTGAGAATATCCAATTCATCTATATTTTTTTCTTCTGTCTTATATATAAGTTGCTGAATTTTGTTCATCAAAAGATTTAAATCATAAATTATAAATGTAAATTCCATTGTATTAATTGAAATCAAATCATTTCTACAATATAATCCTATTCCAGCATATGCTCCGCTACAAGTTGAAAATGCACTACTTACATTATGAGGTTCATGTTCATACTTATTTCTAATTTTCTTTATTTTTTCAAATATTTGGGCATATTTTTGCAATATACTATTTAAATCGTTCATTATAAAATCTATAGGTTCTCTTAATCTACATAGACCATCTTTTTTTCTTAGTTGTAATCCATTTTTAGGTTCAAATGGTACCATTCTCAGTATTTCTGTACATAAGTAAAAAGCTTCTTCTTCTATAACTTCGTGTTCAGATGCTCTTCTCATATTATTAAAGTGTTCATTTATTCTTTCAACTATATATAAATATGTATCTATATTGGTAATCCAATCATATTTTCCCATATTCAATCACTCTCTTTCTTTGCTCTACTGTCATTGTTCATTTCTTTTATATCATATAATTAAAAGCTTTTCCATTATTATATTTGAATTTGCAAAAGCTTATAAAACTTATTATAAATGATTATTTAAAGGAATCATAAAACGATAAAGACTTAATTAATTTTAATTTAGAAATAAAAAAGATTGAAATAAAATATTTCAATCTTTTTTCTCTAATCCTTTTTTATTAATTCTTCCAAAATAGGTTTTAATTCAATAACTCTAATCCCAGGTAAATTAGGTCTATCTACATTTATTAAAAATTTTCCATCAGCAGTCTCTTTATATTCCCACTTGTCATTTTCACTACTAAACTTTGATTCACATAATTCACCTTTTTTTATTTTATCATCTACTCTCCAACAAATAATATAAGATAAATGTTCATATCCATGATTAAATCCTTTACTTCCAAGTATATATTTAAACTCTGCATATTGTAGTGTTTTTTCCTTTACAGCATTATGATTCTTGTTCTTTTCTACTAACATATCAATACCTACATTTGAAGAATAATCTCTCGCAATAAAATCAAACATTGAAGGTTCTACAACGCTAATTGCATTAAAAATACTATACGTTTCTATTTCATTGAATGGTTCAAAAACAATAGTGCCATCTTTTAATTTATACTTCTTCTTTTTCTTTATTTCCTCACTTCTTCTAAAATAATCATATTCCTCTTGATTTTTTGTTTTTACTTCATCTTTATAACTATTAAGAATGTCAAGACCTTCACCTTTTTTGTATATTTCTAATTGAATTTTATTTAGAATATCTTGAACTTTTTCTCTTAAATCTTCCATTATTTCCTTATTTTTTATAGAAACACTTCCTCTATTTGCAGTTAATTTAAATTCCTGGCAATTTATAAATCCATGAATTAACCCAAATGAATTGGACCCTGTTCCAAAATTTGTTATCCATTCGTTCGCTCTCATTATTGGAATATAATCTTTACACAAATATATTCCATACCTATCAGCTATTTTATATGAATACCTTGACGTTATATTCTTCTTATTATCGCTAATCATAGGATTATATTCTTTCTTAGCCGCTGTACCTTCAATATATATAACATAGTCAAAAGTATAATTATATTTATTACTAATTTTTATATCTTTTCCATAAAATTTCTTAACATAATGATCCCTTGCTGTTCCATCCTGATATTCTTTTTTTAATTTTTCTATATCATAGTTTTCTTTTGGAAATACATGTCCAAATTTTATAGTTTCTTCAGGATCATCAAATACTTTTAGCGTAATAACTGTATTAGTATATCTTTTCAAACTTCCCTTATCATCTTTTTCAACTAATTCTTTTTCAAATGAACCATGTTTAGTAAACCAGTATATATAATCTTTTATTGCCTCCATACTGAAACATTCTCTTTTATCATTTTCATCTCCATAATAGCCCTCTAGCAATATTTCAGTTCCATTTGGAAATTCTTTTTTTATTTCTGTAGTTTCAGTTTTATATAACTTTCCATTTAATAATGCTTTCATTGGTTCTATACAGATGGATTCATACGCTCCTTCTTTAGATGTTGTTTTAACATCAATATATTTAGCTTTCAAATAAATTAATGTACCATGCCCCTTTGATCCTATATAACCATCTTTATTTCTTTTTTCAGATGTTCCAAGACTCCAAAATCTCTTTATTTGTTCAGGATTCATTCCATCCCCATTATCTGTAATTTTGATTTTAAATTTGTCTTGTTTATATTCTTTTTCATCTTCATAAATTTCAATCTTAATATGCTTTGCATGTGCATCATATGAATTAGAAATTGCCTCCCTAAATATTTCGAAGGGTTCTGTAAAATCTTCTGCAATTTCTCTTATTTCCCATACTTCATCTACTACTGGATTAGTATCTATTTTTTCTACCATATTTATTACTCCTTTTTATCTTTTGTTATACATATAAATTATAACTTAACAGTTAATTATTCGCAAGATCATTTATGTTTTTTTATTATCTTTTACTCTTAAAAAACTCCTCCACCCCTTCCATTGCTTTCTCCATCACCTCAATCTCAGCTAAAAACACAACACTAAAATGATCCATCTCCATCCAATTAAATCCACTACCATTAACAACCAAAACACCAGTCTCCTTCAACAAATCCAGCACAAACTCCTCATCATCTTTAATCCCAAACTTCTCCACATCCACCTTAGGAAAAATATAAAACCCAGCCTTCGGCTTCACAACACTAACCCCATCAATTGCATTAAGCCTCTCATACACAAACTCCCTCTGCTCATACAACCTGCCACCTTTTCTAAGCATCGCCTTCATTTCCTCGCAATCCTTCAAAACATCTGCAACAACCATCTGCCTCGGCACATTGGAACAAAGCCTCATACTCGATAGCAAATTCAATCCATCAATATAATCCGAAATACACTCCTTATCCCCACTAATACACATCCAGCCAACTCTATACCCGCAAATTACATGCGACTTAGATAAACCACTAAACGTAACCACAGGCACATTACCAGCAAGCGATGCAATTGAAACATGCTCCAAACAATATGCCTATGGCAAAATCTTTGAAAAGGGTACTAAAACTGCAAATAGTGAAAGAATTAATTATATTTCTAAAACTACGCTTGAATTACTTAAAATATGGCAAAAAGAACAATTAAAACAAAAGATGCTTCTAGGATCTAAGTAGCAAGGAAGTAAAAGAATTTTTACCACTGATTATGGTGCTGATATTCATCCAGATACACCTTCAAAAATATTAGGCAAAATAATCACTAAATACGGATTGAAAAGAATTACTTTTCATGGTTTAAGACATACTAATGTTACTCTTATGATTGCTAAAGGTATTCAAACTCAAATTATTAGTAGAAAAGTTGGACATTCAAGTGTACAAACTACAGACAGAGTTTATTCTCACTTCTTTGAAGATGAATTTAAAAATGTTCCAAATGTTATGGAGGAATTTCTTACTGTGAAAGCAAATTAAAATAGACGAGATTTTATATTTGATCCCGCCTATTTTTTATTATTTAGTATATCTATTTTATTTTTTAATATTTCTAAATTAGTTTTACTTCTAATCGGTTGCTCATATATTTTATCCAATAATTCTGAAAAAATTATATCTACTATATTTAATAATTTTGAATCTATCTCTTTTTGTTTCTCAATATCCCCATCATTTGGATGCACAGAGCTATTTCCAATTTCTTTAATTACCTTTATGTAATCAATATCTATTTCCATAGCCCATTTAGGTGCGTTTTTGTTATTTATATCTTCTTCTAATTTTTCAATCTTTTTTCCAAGCATTCCAGTTTTATATCCTTGATCAAATAATATAAAATCCATAGCAGCTCTATACATTGACATACTGGCGCTTTGAGCTCCTATAATTCTAGCTTGATATGCTTGATTCAGATAGTATTTAACACCTTCAGGCGCATTCTTACTTGAACATCCTCCTGCCTTTTCATATAAAATTATTGACTTAAATTCATTTTCATGTTTATAAACAACTAAATATGCCTTGGATTTACATTGTAAGCAGGTCAATTCATATATTAAAGGATAACACTCTTCAAGTGCTTTTTCTAAATCTTTACCACCTATATTATTTAATTTTTTATTAATATTAATAACATTCATTTTTCGGCTTTCTAGACATTCATTGCAATAAAAGTCATGTTCATTTTGAAATCCGAAATCAAAATAAAAATATGTTCCATTAGGAGAAAAAGATGATTTACGTCCTTTTTCCAATAATTCATTTATATTGCTTTCCATTTAGATTCTACCTCCTATTGCATAACAGTATACCACGTTTCTTTGAAAAAATAAACCAATCTCGGAAAATATGTGCTTAATACAAATTTTTAAAATTGCTATTGACATACGTGTTAATACGTAGTATAATGTTATTCAGAAAGGAGGGTTGTAAATGTATTCTAAAGAGCTAATCAAATTGCTAAAGCAAAATGGTTGGCAAAAAATTTCTCAGAACGGTTCTCATCTAAAAATGGGTAAGCGGAAATGAGATTGTGATTGTTCCTGTACATAATAACAAGGAAATACCAATCGGAACAGCTCAAGCAATTATGAAACAAGCAGGGCTAAGATAATTAGCCCTCCCTATCAACTTATAATTTTGCAGTTTAAATAAGGAGGAGACTAAAATTTTATAATTAAAATAGGGATTTCTTTATTATACATTTACCTTCCTTTCTATTATATAATTTGGAGGTATAAAAATGAAAAATCAATTAACTGTTTTTCCTGCTATATTTACTTTTGATGGTAAATATTATAATGTTGATTTTATTGATTTAAAAGGGTGTTCAACTTTTGGAAACAGTATACAAAATGCTTATGCAATGGCTCAGGATGCTATGGGCTTATATTTGGATAATATGACTAACTTTCCTAAACCTTCTTTAGATTTTTCAAGCATTCCTTTAGAAAAAAATCAGTTTGTATCTTTTATAAGTATTGATATGGATGAATACAGAAAAAAATTTAATAATAAATCAATAAAAAAGACTTTAACTATTCCTGAATGGTTAAATTATCTGGCTGAAAAGAACAATATTAATTTTTCTCAAGTTTTACAGGAAGCTTTAAAAGAAAAATTAAATATTGACTAATTTTTTATAAAGTATATAATATTAATAATTGAATACATTTACAATCCCATTATGTGATTGAATAAGTAGGTAGTTGTCAAAACTATCTATTTTTTTATGATTAAAAATTTATTTTCAAAAACTTTCGCCACTTTTTCGCCACTTTTTTAGGCAAATAAAAAAATCAAGGAACTTTGAATCCCTTGATAAATCTGGTTGCGGGGGTAAGACTCGAACTTACGACCTTCGGGTTATGAGCCCAAATAGTCCAAGATTTCCACCCTCTTCAAAATAATTCAGTTCTACTCATCTCCTCCGAATTTCAATTTATCTCTTCCTCCTCAACCCCTCACAAGTCTCAACCACAATCTCCTTTAGCAACTCCCTATCATCCACATCCTCAACCAGAAACATTGCCTTCGCAGATTCATACGGAACAACCTCTCTCATATTAAACTTCCTATTCTCATCAACTATTTTTACAAGCAACCTATCATCATAAATTCCACCAAACAAAACATTATTATAATACAACAAATACTCTCCCATCATAGGTCTGCATGTAATCCCATCTAATAAGCCCAACTGCTCTAATATAAAATCTTTATACTCCTTTGATGTTGCCATAGTGCTCCTCCTTCAATCATTCCATATTCTCCATTTTCCCAACAATTACCTCTATCTTCTCATCTTATTCTCCACTCTTCTCCACAAGTTCTGTAAATAATCTATCTGCAAACCCATCTTCTAACATCAATTCTGGATGCCATTTTACACCAATTACAAATTTGTTATCCTTTAACTCAAAGCTTTCTACTAATCCATCTTCTGATGTAGATGAAATTGTTGCAAATCCTTCAACATTCTCTTTTGGTGCTATCATACTGTGAATACTATTTACATAGTACTCATCTTTTCCTATCATGTCGTACATTTTAGTACCTTTTACAACTGATATTTTATGCCTGTAATTCTTATCATAAAAATCGTGACTCTTCATTTCATCAAGATTTACATCTGTTCCTATTGCTCTTAATATATTGTTGAATCCAGCGCAAATTCCTATTAGTGGCTTATCCAATTCTACTATTCTCTTTGCCATTTCTATCTCATATTGTGAACTATACAATCCGCCTTGCAATACGAATCCATCACATAAATCAATTTGTCTATATAGTTCTATTTTTTCTTCTTCTGTTAAAACCGTATCATCTTTAATGTCATTGTCGTTGAATTTTAATGTTGGTTCTGTTGGTAGCAGCGTTATTGCTGTTCCTCCATTTTTTACTATTAAGTATCGTATTTCATCAACCTCATCTATTCTGTGCCAAATATCTTCTCCATATTGTGGTTGAACCTTACCTATTATTCCTATTATTGGCTTTTTCATATTTTCACCTCTTTTTTACTCTTTATCTTGATTCTCTTCTTCCTCTTGCTTCCCTTGCCATTTCATCTAATGAATATTCTGCATCGCTTTTTACACTTTGGTTTTCCACAGTTTTCACAACATTTTGTGGACAACTTGTTGCTATTTCTGTGAATAATTGTATGTACTCTTGGTTTAAAGTACTTGCTGCAAATTTTGTTTCAAAATCCATGTTGTCTGTGCATACTTTTCCAAATTATCTTTTATCTAATCCCCAAACTCAACAAACCCTCTTTCACATATCTTAAATAATAATCAACCTCATCCTTCTCATCCAAATCGCAAATAGGCTTATCACTCCCCAAAGGATACGCAACGATTGCAAGTTGATATGTATGCTCTTTTAATTGTACTTTTTCCTTTACCTTATGATATACATACGGTATATCAATTGACGTTTCGTACATCTTCATATTTTTATCAATTATCACATAAGCACGGTTAAATGCATATTCTTCACCTTCGCTAAAATAATTCCCATATAAAATTTCATCTATATGTTGTTTTATGTTTGCTTCCAGTACTCCTTTAACCCTTAATGCATCATCAAGACCAACAACATAATCATAATTATAATCACTTTCCTTTAACGCGTTGAATGCATTTATTGCTTTTGTTCTTGCTCTTTCTAAATTAGTGCCTACTTCTTTTTCATCTTTTTGATTCAATTGTATGTTTGATAAACTCTCTATAATATACTCATCTTTTGGAAATATTGTGTTTTCAAAAACTTTTGATACTGCTTTAAATTTATCAATGTTTGTTGTAGCTATTAATACTTTTTTCATATATGTTACCTCCGATACTTATATAATTCAATAATTGTTGCATATCATTTACATCAAAAGAAATCTCGTTCTTTTTTATAATATAAGCTTCATCATAACAAGTTGGATCAATGTTATAACTTCCCTCTTGACACACAACCTGTAATACTTCATTATTTTTTATCATAACCAATATCTCATCATTGTACACCATTATTATTCTATTACCTATTAATTTAGCTCTTTCCATTACAAAATCTCCTTATATTTTTCATTCAACTCACTCAAATTCTTAGACAAACTAATCACATCCATCGGAATCTCAACCAACTCATCATTCACAGCCACATAATCCACAATCTCAATTCCGCTCAAATCCATACCTTTTTCAAGCTCTTTCATAACATAATGAAGCTGCACACAATGAGGCGATTTATCAACAGTAGCGAAAACAATCTTCTTTACCTTCACTCTTGAAATCATGCCCATTATCTTCGTTATAACCATATTCAAATGTTCTCTCTCCAAGCAAACATCCAAAATATCATTTGAAAATTTCTTTAGTTCCTCAAAAGCATTAGGCTGCATTCTTTCCAAACAGCTACCAACTATAACCAAAGTTTCGCTAACATCATAAACATTAGTACTCATTAAATCTCTCATAGTTTTCTCTCCTTCCAAGCACTCACACTTTTTTGATAACTATACCACAAATTATATTATTTTTCAATTTAAGTAATATTTCCTCTTCCTCTGCATATACTATATAAAACAACAACGTCTATTATTTACAACTTTTTATGAAAATGTCTTGACAAAGTAACCAGCAAGCTGTATAATAATAAATGTACTATACATCGCGGGGTGGAGCAGTTGGCAGCTCGTCGGGCTCATAACCCGAAGGTCGTAAGTTCGAGTCTTACCCCCGCAACCAAATTCAAAAAGAAATTTGCAATTTAGCAAATTTCTTTTTTTGTCTTAACTTTTTACTGCCAAAAAACTCTCCCAAAATACGGGAGAGTTTTTCTTTATAAAAATATTCAATTAATACTTCTCTTGAATCTCCTGAATCTTCTCAAACTCATTCTCCAAAATATCCAAGAAAACATCAGCGGCTTTTGGATCAAATTGTGTTCCCCTATTCTTTCTAATTTCTTCCTTAATAACATCCATTTCCAAATTATTTCTATAAGTACGTCTTGAACTCATAGCATCAAAAGCATCAGCAACAGACGTAATTCTAGCTAACAACGGGATATTCTCCCCAACTAAATTTTCTGGATATCCCCTTCCATCGTATCTTTCATGATGATATTTAACAATTGGAATAATATCCGCAAATATAGTAGCATTTGATAAAATGTGTGCTCCAATTGATGGATGATGCTTAATCTCTGAATATTCATCATCAGAAAGCTTAGTTTCTTTTAACAATATACTATCAGGAATTCCAATTTTTCCAATATCATGGAATAATCCACCAATTTTTAATGTTTTTAACTCTGCCTCAGATAATCCCATTTTTTCACCAATTAAAACTGCAAATTCAGATACTCTGTCTGAGTGTCCTCTTGTATATGTATCTTTAGCTTCAACAGTATATCTTAAAGTCTGAATGCTCTCTAAATAAGCCTTCTCTAATTGATCTTTCGCATCTGATAATTCTTCATTTATTCTTTGAATTTCTCTCATTTGTTTTATTGATTTTATTCCAGATTCTATAAGCAATAACAATTGATCGAACTTATCACCCTTCTCGCAATACCCTTGTATATCAAGCTTCTTAATGGTCTCAAGTGGCGGAGCCAAATCCTTGTGTCCTGTTAATAGTAATATGTATAACTCTTTGTTGAACTTACGAATTTCTTCAACTACTTGATCTCCATGATATGGTGTCATTAAAAAGTCTAGTAATAATAAGTCGAAGTGTTCATTACGTATTCTTTCTATTGCTTCTACTGGATCTGTTACACCTGTAAATTGATATCCAGATCTCTTTAAAACTATTGATAATGAGTCGATTATTCCTTCTTCATCGTCTACCGCGATTATTTTGTAATCTTGTTGTACTTGTGATTCGTTAAATTTTCTCATATTTTACATCACTCCTAAGTTTAGCATTATTAAACCTTTTGTCGTCATTATATAATAAACTTATTTTTAAGTCAATGAAATTTGTCTAAACAAAATATATCTTGTAAAATCATTTATATAGATTAACCATATGGTAATATTGGTTTATTTTACTACAACGCTCTTTTTAATACTTTCAAACTTTGATTCTCCTATTCCGCTTACATTTCGTAAATCATCTACACTTTTGAATTTACCATTCTTTGCTCTGTACTCAATTATCTTCGCGGCTAGTGACGGACCAATTCCATTTAATGTTTCTAGTTCAGTCTGACTTGCCGTATTAATATTCACCTTGCCTCCCGAACTTCCGCCACCGCCATTGTCTAGAATTACATTGTTACCACTACCATCTGTAACATAAGCTATATTTTCTTCTTTATCGTTCACACTTGGAATTCGTACTTTTTGACCATCTGATAACACAAAGGCTAAATTTACTTTGCTTAAATCTGCTTGCTGCGTTACCCCTCCTGCTTTTTCAATTGCATCTATTATTCTTTGCCCTTGCTCCAAAGCAATTAATCCCTGATTTTGCACTTCTCCTATTATATGAATGTAAATCTCACTTTCATCTTCTGAACTGTTATGACTATTATTATTAGAATCTCTATTATTTTCAACAATATTAGCCGTGTTATTTAAATTGTCATCATTTATAAACTGATTTGTTCCACCATCACTCTCCCAACTGCCTAGCTCTATACTATCACCATGTCCTTTACTAAAATAAACAAATCCAATCACCCCAATAATAAAAACAACAATTATAACTCCTATAACTAACTTCTTATTTTTCTTTAAATTTTCCATACCAAAACCTCCTTTAAGAATATCCCTACTTGCAATTAATTTAATATTAATGTATATTAAATACATATTTTAAATCGAGGGGAATAAAATGAAACATAAATCTAAAATTCTATTAAATATTTTGACTATAACTATAATTATATTTTCAACAACCACATATGCTGCCAAATTAAACGATTTAAGAATAGCTGAGAATACAGCTCAAAATAATAAAATTGAAAATAATCAAATTGAAAATAAAACTAATTCAAATGAAACAACTAATGAAACTGAAAGTTCTGAACTAAATTTATATGGCGAATCTTGTATATTAGTTGAACACTCTACTGGCAGAACTGCTTATGAAAAAAATTCTCAGCAGCAAATGTTTCCAGCAAGTACAACTAAAATATTAACCGCAATTCTTGCTGTAGAAAACTGCCAATTGGATGAAGTGGTTACAATTACAAGCGATATGACTTCAAAGGTGCCAGCAAGCTACACCACAGCATATTTAAAACCAGGTGAAAAAGTAACTGTTGAACAACTTTTAAATGTTTTACTAATTCCATCAGCTAATGATGCAGGATTTGCACTTGCCATACATATATCTGGCTCAGTAGAAGAATTTGCTAATTTAATGAATGAACGCGCTAAACAACTTGGATGTACTCATTCAAATTTTACAAATCCAAGTGGAATACACAATGAAAACCATTATTCAACAGCACACGATATGTCTTTAATTGGAATCTGTGCAATGAGTTATCCACAACTTACTGACATTGTGTGTAAAACTTCTTACACTTTGAAGCCAATGAACTCAAATTCTAGAACTTTTGAAACAACAAATTCATTAATTAATCCAAACGATAATACTTACTATGAATTTGCTACTGGATTTAAAACTGGATTTACAGACCCTGCTGGTTCATGCATTATTGCAACTGCAAAAAAAGAAGACATGGAATTTTTAGCCGTAGTTCTTAACGCACCTGAACCTTCTAAAGGTACTGTATACCGTGATATTGACTGTAAAACCTTATTTGAATATGGATTTGAAAATTATGAAGAAATAACTAAGGTTGAAGAACCTCCTACTACAACAATTCCATCTGGAAACTTCTTCAGTAATGAAAAAAATATGAATTTATCTTTTAAAATAAGTCTTATTATAATTGGTTTATTACTCTTAATAACTGTACTTAAGATGAAAAATAAAAAAAGAAAGAAAAGGTAAATTATATAGAAAAGTAATTTTATTGAGCTTGGAACTTTAAAGGCGACTTACAAAAAGTTTCAAGCTCTTAAAACTTTTTGTAAGTCGCCCCCTATATTTTGTTTTTAATAATCACTTCCAATAATAACTGTAAAATCAGCATTATTGTCTTTATCGTTATCTGTCATATTCTGAACTATTCCAACCCCAATAATATCTTTTAATTCATTTGCAACAACACTTTCTTTATTTGTTCTGTTAATAATTGCAGTGCTTGAACTTTTTGTAGTATCTCCAGTTGAAACTATTGTATATCCACTTTCCTTTAGTAAACTTCTCATTTTTTCCAATTTTTCTTTGTCGCCAGATCCATTTAAAATGCTTATTTTTATTTCACTGTTTTTTTCTTGTTCTTCACTTACCCCTGTTTTGAACATTTCCTTTACAAGCTTGTCTGTTTCCTTTATGTTAGGAGCGTAGAACCACAATCCATTATATTGTACTGGTGTTCCAGGAAGTGCTGCAGATTGAATGTCTTCTGTTTTAAAGTCTATCGCATATGGTGCATAGTCTTTTAAGCTTCCTAAATTGAAATTTGTTTCAACATGATTTTTTGCTATTTTAATATAATCGTCAACTTTAGTTACATTTTCAACCTTAGCAAGTTGTTTAATAACTTCAGTTATAAATGCTCTTTGTGTTTTCATTCTACCTAAATCTTGGTCTCCATATTCTATTGGATATGATGAACCGTCGTTATTGTGTCTAAATCTTACAACTTGCTCAGCTTTATCTCCATCTAACAATTGGTATCCTGCTTTTAAATGTATGTGTAAATCTTGTGTTCCATCATCATAATCCATATCCATTGGAACATCAAAATATATTCCTCCAACACTGTCTACCAATTCTCTTAATCCCTTTGTATCAACTTTAACGTAGTACTTTATATTTAATCCTGTTATATTGTTTACAGCTGAAACAAGTTTATCTGGATCAACTTGATATAGAGCATTTATTTTATCCATACCGGTAGCTCTATTTTTATTGTTTCCAACAAATGTATCTCTTGGTATTGAAAGCATTGATACATCTTGTACTTTAGGATCATATGAACATACTAGAAGAGTATCTGTTAAGTTCTGGCTTTGTCCAATTACTAATATGTTAACCCTTGGTAAATTTGCTAATGTGTCTGGGTTGTGCCCCATAAGTGTTGCTACAAATCCACCTAATGTAAATCCATTTTTTCTCCAATTATTAACAAATATTCCTGCAAAGATTAAGAATGCTACCAACACTAATAGTAAAATTTTCTTTAATATTTTATGTTTTTTCTTCTTTTTCTTTTTGATTTTGATTGTACTCTGTATTACTTAAATTTATTGTTACTTCTTTAAAAATAGCTGCTTGCTCATCTTTATTTCCTTTTTTATAATTGCTATCATCTACACGTCTATTTTGTGTAGATTTAGCATTATTCTTTCTCTTTTGTTTATTATTCACTGATTCTTCAGTGTTTCTTCCTCTTTTATTTTTATTCAAAAAAACTCACTCCTAATTTAGAAATTATTTTTAAAATATGATTTTTAGTAATATATTATTATTATTTAAAATACTTCCAATATAAGATTGATTTATTAATTCTAGAACAGTATATTCGTTTGTCATAGTTGAAATAAATGTAATTAGCGCCAATCCTATAAATATTATTACTGCTGCTTGCAATACTCCATATATTACACCGCCTATTTTATCACACTCTTTAATTAAAGGCAACTTAGTTATTAAATCTGCTAAAACTTTTAAGAACATTAACACTATTCTAGCGGCTAAAAAGATTACAATAAAGCATAGTACATCAATTACTTTTAGTGAAATTTCTTTTGCTGTATTATCTACTATTTCCTTTTTCTTTTCCTCAGTTGCATCTTTTGCCTTATCTGAAATATATTCTAAAATTGGTGAAACCTTTTCTTCTTTATTTTCATCTTTATTTTCATCGTTAGACTTTTCTTCTTCCTCAGCTTCCTCTTTTTCAAATACATCAACTATCGATGTTTGTATGTTTTCATCAACCTGAGTATTGCTTACAACAATTGCAGAAGCTGGTTTAAATAAGATAGACGCCACAACTATTGCAATAAAAAATGCTAACACATTTATTAAACATTTTGCTAATCCTCTTTTATACCCCATTGCGATGCATAATACTATAATTGCTAAAATTACTATATCAACTATAATAGACATATTCATATTTGTATGATTTAACTCATACTCTCCTTCGTTTAAAATTTAGGTTTTTAGAAGTTCCTATAAACTTAAAAATTGAACTTTGTTTCTGTATATTATTCCAGCGATATTGTTTGAAATTACAATGCCTCTTATCTCTTGAGTTGTTGTTAACTTTTTAATTAGATAGCCATTTTCTTTGATAAAATAAGCTTCTGTTCCCATATTTACAGCAATTACTCCATCCTTTGTATATACTTCTTTAGCTATTCCATTCATTGAATATGTAGATGATTTATTACTTGAAGTATTGTAAATTTCAACATTTGATTTTTGGTTGTTTATACCAAATTTATCTTCTATAACTTTAAAATAACTTTTTGATAAATTTATTCCACTAAAAGATAAATCAGAGTTATCACTCAAGTTTGCTAGAACACTTATGTTTCCGTCTTTCAATGAATATATTTCTGTGTCGCTTGAACAAATTAAGTTGTCCCTCTCATGATATTCAATGTTTGTAACTACTGAATTTGATGGCATTTCGTATGTATTTACAATAGAGTTTGCTGGATCTTGTTTTGCTTTATCTATTGAAATTGTTTTTACTTTAGATTCTATTAAAGTTCCAGATAAGTCCATCTCGCAAAAACTTAAATATTTATTGTCTTTCGAAATATCAGCATCAACTGCTACTGTTGTTGATAAAAATGTTTTAAATACTTCTTGTCCATCTTCTGTATATGTTGTAATTACTGATTTATAGCTTGTCCCTGAAATAATTACAGATGAATATCCATTTTCGTTTACACTAATTCTTGATATTTGTCCCTCTACATCTTTAGACCATAACATTTTTTTGTCTTTGAATAAGTATACTTTTTGCTGATTTTTTTCCGCTAATAAAAGATAGTTGTCTTGAACTGCAAAAATTGGTGAACTTATATTAACATCAAAACTTTGTACTTCTTTTCCAGAAGAATTATACATCGTAAGTTTATTATTCTCAAGTATAGCAACATAATTATAAAAAGCGCACGCATAAATGTTTCTATCTGATTCGATGCTTATAGATGATAAATCCTTTTCGTTTATATATTTGAAAAGTATGTATTTATCCATGAAATTTCTAAAATTAGCATTTGCTTTATATAAAATTGTCATAAGTACTAAGAACAGTATTATTACTGCAATTATTGCCACCACTGCAACTTTCTTTTTATTTAAGGACTTTTCTTCATCTGTTGAATTATTAAATTGTTTGTATTCTAATAATTTCATATTTTATTCCTCTTTTGATTTTTCTCCGTTTCACATCTATCCTACCAGTTTTTTCTTTTTTTTGCAAGGATTTCACAGAAAAATCACAATTAAATTACCTGAAAACCATATTACATTTTTCGTCAAAATTATAAAAGTACAATTTCCAACATTCCAATTAATCCTAACACGGGATACAGCAGATTTACAAACGTAGAAAATTTAATCTGTGAAACTACTACAGCTGCAATAGACATTGTAATCAAATTGCTTTTAAATTGTTTTTTATTATGACTACAATTATTCAAAAATCCACAACCAGCTGAAACCGCACTTGTTAAAATTGATATTCCAATTATTGCAATGTACGCTACCTTATAAAAATTATTGTATTTTTTCACAACACCTATTATTGGCATTTCTAGTGCATATATTTCTAGGTTTCCTTGTAACAATAAATTGTAAATTGCAAAACTTAATACTAATAATACCAAAAAACTTAAACCGGAAAGCACGCATATATTCTTTCCCCCAATTATTTTTTCAGAAAGTGGTATTAATACTGGTATTAAAATTATGCAATTATACGAAGCATAGAGTATAGCTTTTAATAGTCCTATACATACTTTACCGTGGCGAAAAATACGCTATATAGCCATTAAAAATTCTATCAAAATTCTCAAGTACTTCTGTATTTTTTAATGAAATACATACAATAAAAACTATCAAAATTGGAATTAAGTAATTGCTTATTTTAATTAAGCCATTTATATTATTTAAAAATATAAAATAGCAAACAATAATGATAAGCATGCTTCCAATTATTCTATTTACATTAAATTCCTGCTTTAGAAAGCTTGAAAATCCTGCTATCATAACAAAAAAAGTTATAACTAAAAATATATTAACTATATTATTTAATATTAATGTTAACTTTTTATTTCCTGCAGAATTTCCGATTAATTCACAAAAATCATGATATGTATCTATTTTATTTTCATTGCATATTTTAAAAACTTTATAAATTACATATCCAATAATAGCACTTGATAGAATCATTCCTAAAATTCCAGTTTTACCATAAACAAAGAAGAACGAATATATTTCTTTACCTGATGCAAAGCCTGCACCAACAAGTGTACCAATTATTACCAAGGCCACCTTTACTATATTTCTTTTCATAAAATAAAAGCCTCCCACTAATATTTATGTGAAAGACTTCTACTTTATGTTTTGCATTATAATTTGCTATATATAATTTCCTCTTATTTAATTATAATCTTACTTTATTAAATGTGTAACCAAGTTTGTTATAAATTTCTTCTTCCCTGCTTGTACAAGTTAAAATAATTATTTGTTTATCTTTGTAGTTTTCTGCTAAGAATTTTAAAATATTCTCCAATCTATCATCATCATAATAAGCAAATGCTTCATCTAGAATTACTGGCATGTTTTCGCTTGAAACTTCTGTATTCATTGATAATCTCAATGATAGATATAGTTGATCTATTGTTCCTAAGCTTAATCTTTCTGCAGGAACATATTCACCAGATTGAAGTTCAACCATCATTCCATTTTCATCGTTAATTGAAACTTTGTTATATTTATTATTTGATATTTTTGCTATGTTTTCTGATAAACTGTTTGTAAATCTTGGTGTAACATCTTTTTTCATTTTTTCATAAGCATCTTCTAAAGCTTGTTTTACTACAATCATAGAATTATTTTTCTTCATTAATCCTTCATATTCCTCTTCTGTGCTTACAAGCTCTTCTTCTATTTGAGCTAAGTCTTCTAGTTGAGGCATAATGTTGTTTTTGTTTAATTCAATTCTATGTAACTCAAGTTTTTTATCATTGATATCATTTCGTATCTCTTCTAACTTGCTATCTGTATCTTCTACGTTTATTAATTTATTTATTTCATAAATGTCCATTTTACTTCTATATGTATTCTTTAATTTTTCTTTTTCAATTTCTTTTAAGCTCTTAATTCTTTCTTTTGTCTCATCCATTATCTTTAACTGTTCTCTTTTATCTTTTTCGAACACTTCAATTTTGGCATTTACTATATTTATTTCTTCTAAAACTTGTTTATTCTTTTCAAACAATTTTAGTTTTTTGTTTTCTTCAACTTTCTTGCTTAATTCTTCTTTGTTTTGCTTAATTATCTGTTCTGTTTTACATCTACTCTTCTCTATGAAATATAAAGCTATAATTATTGGAAATCCTATTAATCCAACAAATTTTAGTAAATTATCTTTTAATAAAACAAATAATAAAACGTTTATTAAAATAACGATTACAGTTAATAAAATATATTTTTTTATTTCAACCTTTCGAGCTGTGAACTTTCTTCTTTCAATTGGTTCAAGAGAATTAATTTTATCATTATAATCTTTAACTAAAACCTCTTCGCTCTCTATTCCATAGTCTTCTAAAATATGATTTTTCTCATTTATCAGTTCTAAGATTTCCATTTCATCTTTTTTAATTAAGTCAACATTGTAATGCAATTTTTCGTGTTCTAGATCTTCGTTTTTGTTAATTTTTTGCATCTTCTTAAGAATCTCAACCTTCAATTCATCTTGACTTATTTCTTCTTCGATGTTTGCTTTGTTTTCCTCAAAATCGTATTTAAGATTTTTATATCCTAATAACTCGTGCTTTTTATTTTTCAAATCATTTAATTTGCCTTGAGCAATGTTTATTGGTTTTCCTGTACTTCTATATGTTCCAACTTCGTCCAATTGCTTTTTATATAGCTTATCAATTGCTTTTTTGTATGAAACGTTATCTTCTCCTGTTCCAGCAAGATTTGCCATTCTTTGAATTAAAGAGTTTTGTGAATTTTTATCCAATTTAACCTCTTGTTGCATTGATGCTATTGTGGATAAAAATGCTTGTTCATCGACCTTTGTTTGTTCGTAGAAAAATTGATTTCCTAAGCTTTTATCTATTGTAAATTGTTTTGAAATATCCTCCATATTGCTGTTATATACTTTAGGATTTTTCTTTGCAAACTCTCTAAAGACCTCGAACTGCTCACCGTTGTCTAATTCATATTTTATTCTACCCGAAAAATCTTCTCTTCCCCATGGCTTATACCTATCATAATCTGAAAACAATCTACCTTTTTTATTTTTAGATGTCCCATAAAACATATTTGTAATAAACTTTAAAAGTGTTGATTTCCCGGCCTCATTTTTTCCATATATTATATTTATATTATTCGATAAATCAATCTCCTTATCCTGCAGATTACCAAAGGAATTGATTTTTATATTTTGTATTTTCAAAAGTATCACTCCATTATTTGTTAAATTTTTAATTTCAACATCTTCTTGTAATCATCTCTAAATTTATACATTAAAACTATTTATCTAAAATTTCAAATCCAATGTCCAAAGCATTTTGAAGTATTTCTTCGTCATCTGGATTTTCTTCCATTTTTTTCATTATTTCTTTTACAAATAATCCTTTTAATGTATTTTCTTTTGATATTCTGTCTAAATCGTAATTTAATTTTGTATAATCTTTTACTTTTATAATATTTCCATTAATCAATAACTTGTTTAATTTAAATAGATTTATTTCAAAATTTCTTCTTCCAATTAAAGAAATTTTATAATAAATATTTTCAGAATATTCTATATTATTTATAATTGTTGCTAATTCATCTAAATCTAATATATCTGTTACGTCTATCTCTTTTATAACAAATTCTTTATTATCTATTGGAACAAACTCTAATTCCACTTTACCTTTTTCTAAGTTACCAACAATCATTCCATGTTCACCTAGTTCATCGAATCCAAGAGAAACAGTCGAACCAGGGTATACAACTTTTTGATTAGGCTTTTCATTGTAATATGGTTTATGAATGTGTCCTAATGCAATGTAATCAAACCCTTTATCTTCAATAAATTTTTCAGATATAGGGTTATATTGTTTTTCTAATGTATCTGAAGCGTTTAATGATCCGTGTGCTAATAATACATTAATTTTATCAGGATTCTTTATTTCCGTACTTTCTAAATCATGGTTTGTGTAGTAAAAATCATCAAAACCATATCCATAAATATCCATGTCTTCTTGTTCAAAAACTGATAATTTTGAATCGAAAATATGAACATTATCATTCCAGTAGAACTTATTATAAAACGAATCTTTAATATATGGGTCATGATTTCCTGGGCTAATAAAAATTTGTGTATTTGGTATTTCTGTAAATAAATTGTTGATGTATTCTATTGTGCTTAGCCTAATATATTCATGTTCATAAAAATCCCCTGCTATAAATAAGTAAGGAATATCGTTTTGTTTTATATAATCTATAATTTTATTAAATGCCAACCTTTGGTCTAGTCTCCTTATATCTCCAAGGCCGGCTTTATTTGTTAATGTTGTAAAAGATGTGTCAAAATGCATATCTGCAATATGTACAAATTTCATATCCAGCTCTCCTTTTAACTTTTGTTACCTTCCAGTTATATCACAAAATGCGTGGGTTAGTCAATAAGAAAGAAAATGAATTCTAAAATATTTTCTACCCATTCTACAAGAAAAGGCAATACTAATAAGTATTGCCTTTTTAGAGCTATTCGGTTAATTGTCCTATTACAATCCATCGCAAAGATTTTGAGAAACCTCCCAAACATGTACAAAGACGTATACCATCATTTATAAGTGTAATTGTCTCTCCTACCTTTACAGACGACAAACATGATAATGATCCATAGCTATGTCCAAATAAAAATTTACTTGTACTATTAGACCAATATTCTGTATCTTGAACCACATCATGTTCATCTACTAATTCCTAATCAGCTGGTCCATAAAAAATTGTTATCACCTTATCTTTAATAATAACCGCATCTTTTACATCTTCATACTGATTTTCAGGAATAACCTCTGTTTGTTGTAAATCTTGATTATCCTGTTGTTCTTCATTGAATTCAATTGTTTCGTAATTGTTTTCTTCATTTGTAACTTCTATAACTGTTTCTTCATTATCTAAATTACATTCAGTTTCAACAGAAATCTGTTTATCAACTTCTTCAGTTTTTTTAATTGGTATATAAGCCGTCGTAAATTGTGTAGTTTCAGTTGTTGTCTCACTTTGTTCTATATCATTATCGTAGAAAAAGATTTGATTTTCTTTTTTGCCCTCTGTGTTACTACTAATGAACAAGAAATCAAATACACAGCCAGTGCATATTAATCCTATGCTCATAAGTAAACTTATTAAGATTACTTTCCGTATACACATGGTTGTATCATGCCCTCCTTGTAATAAAATAAAAAAAAATATATACTTAATAAATTTTACAGTCAATAATTAAAATTACATAAAAAAAGATATTTTTAAGGATGTTCCTAAAAATATCTTCCTTTTTTATTCTTCCAATGGTCCAAATAATTCATCAAATTTTGCTTCTAATTCTTTTTGGATATCTAATTCTGATGATCCACTTTCTTCAACAACTGGCATTTGGAAATCGTCGTTGTCGTTTTCAATTTCCTCATCAAATAAGTCATCTAATGATTCAACTTTTAAGTCATTTCCCCCACTTACATTATTTTCTGTATATGGATTATTGGGATTGAATTTTCTCCATACCCCTCTGTCTCCTACATTGAATTCATTATGGTCTAATTTTACTCTGTTCATTTCTTTTATCATTGGAGTTTTGAAATACCAGAATTTCTTTGCTTTAATTGGTTTTAGTCCCTTTTCAAAGATAATACAATTATCGTTATCCATTCTTCTTAATTCATCTGGTGTCATCAAAGCTCTTGCCATTATTTGCACAGATTCACTTGTTCCAGTTTTCTTTTTGTGGCTATCTCTATTAGTTGAATTGTTGTTATGCTTTATGGTTTTTTCTCCAAGCTCTTTAGAGAAATACTCGACTGTTTTAAATGAGTTACTTCCTAAGAAAACGTGTGTATCACAGTTACCAACTATTGTTTCATGTGATTTTTCGTATATTGCCTCAAGTTGGTCTAGATTTTGTAGAATAACACTAAATGATATTTTTCTACTTCTTGATGTTGATATTTTTTTATCAAAATCAGGAATTTTACCTATGTTGGCAAACTCGTCTAGTATGAAGAAACATGGAGTTTTTAATTTTCCTCCGTTTTTATCTGCATAGTCATATAATTGTTGTATCATTTGTGAGAAGAATATTGTTAATAAGAAATCGTATGCAGTGTGTGTGTCTGATGAAATTACATATAACGCTGTTTTCTTATTTGCTATATCTTCAAAGTTTATTGTATCTGTTGAAGTTACTTCTGCAATTTCTTTTGAATCGAATTTACCTAATTTTGATTGCAAAGAACTTAGTATTGAGCTGTATGTTTTATCTGATGCTAATTCAACAGATTTGTAGTACATTCTTGCTGGGTGATCATAAGGTAAAACGCTCATCATTTCTGTTAATAAGTTGCTTCCACCATTATTGCTTGCTGCTCTTACCATTTCAGCACAGCTGGCTAAGTTTTGTTCTTCTGGTGGACGAACTGCTATTAAGTAGTAAATCAATGCTTTTAATAGCATTTCAGCCATATCATCCCAGTATGGGTCTGAAGAACCTGCTTCGGATTTTTGACCTTTTACTACAGTATTTGCAATAACGTCAACATCTAATTCGCTGCTTATATGTGCTAATGGATTGTAACCATCACTTGTTGCAGGATTTACCAAGTTTAAAACTTTTATTTCATATCCATGTGATTGTAAGAAACCTGCTGTATCATCATATAACTCACCTTTAGGATCTGTAAATACATATGAACCTAGCATTTGATATGCATTTGGTTTTGAGTATGTTGCAGATTTACCAGAACCAGAACCGTCCAACTATAAGAACGTTTATGTTTCCTGTTTTATCTATTGGTAAATAATTGTCTTTTGCTAAAATTAATCCGTTCTTCTTACTCAAAATTTTATATTGTTCTCCTGGTGCACACCAATCACTTGAACCATGTTCGATACTGTCATATGCACTTTTAGGTAATGTTTTATATATTGCGTAGCACATTATAATTAAGTATACTACTGAAAAGTATTCAACACCTTTTATAAAATCATTTACATATGGTTCTTCTAAAACCTTAGTTATAGGGAATTTTAAAAAGTTGTCCGCAAAATTTAACGTCATCCCCTCAAGCAACGATATTCCTTGAATTCCTGCTTGAGTACGTGTATATGTTACAGGCGCAACAAGTAGTATGACTAAAACTAGCCATACTACTATGTACCATAAGATATTCTTTTTTAACTTCCCCATGAAACTTTTAAATTTATTCATATAAAGTTCCCTCTTTCTCTTATGTTTGTTAAGAATACTATCTTACATTTTCAGATTTTGATTCTCTTTCTGCAATTCTCTTTTCGCAACTAATAGGAATTGTTCTTCTTGTTCTTTTTTTGTCTTTTTCTGTATTTTTGAATGCTTTTATTTCAACATCCTTAAATATATCTCCTAATTCTGCTTCTCCTGCTTTTTTAAATTTAGTTTTATTGTTTTCTACTCCCCAAACAAGAAAATTCATTGCGACATTTTTAGATGAACTTACATTTGTATTATCCATCACTATTCTCCTCTCCTTTAATTTATTTTAGAGGTTACTCTAAAACTTATATTTTTTATCTTCTCTCACTTCAAAAGCAAAATATGGTTTCTTTGGTTGTAACTCTATTTTACCTCTGACTTCATTTGTCTCTTTATCAAAATATAATATAGGTTTAATTTCCTCAGTTGTTTCTGGGTCAATAATAGATATTGGCCTTTGTAAATTTGGTGTATATTTAAATTCTTTATACACTGGCTCATTTTCAGAATACAATGTATCGAATTTAACAGGCACAGATTTTTTAGAAATCTTAACTCTATCATCTTGTAAAATGCCCATGTTAACAACAACCTTGTCTGGAGCAAATGACAACATGACTAGTTGATTTCCCTCGTCCTTAGGATTATCTACAAAATAAGTTTTTCTTGATGCATCTTCTCTTAATTCTTCTGCGAATTCTAATCTTTCAAGTGTGAATTTTGGAGCACCATTTAAAACCTCTTTTTTATCCGTTTTATTAACTTGATATATTATTGTATTAACATCTTTTTTATCTGTAATACTAAAGTGCTTACCTTGTAAGCTTTCCATATATCATACACCCCTCTCCTATGAATTTTACTCATAGTTAATCTTTTGTACAATTACATACTTAATTATACGCTTTTTTTCGCTATTTGTCAATGCTTTTATGTGAACTTTCTGGATACTTTTGGGGACGTGGAACTTTTAGGGACACTGACAAAAAGTTCCAGTTTGTGGAACTTTTTGT